>CANNNV010000015.1 GCA_947506155.1 Methylococcaceae bacterium | reverse complement strand
GTTTTGGTGGGATAAACCATCACAGTGTGAGTCCGCTAAACGTTCTGCAGTTACGCATTTTGGCATTACTGGGTTCCTCTTCTGCAATTTATCAAGGGCTGGCGGTTAAATCTGGGGAAGTAGGCAGAAAAATCGGCGAACCGTGAGCCAATAGGCCTTAAAGAGGTCTTTTGACGGCTCAATTTCCTTTCCTTTCCAATTGAAGATTAATCGACCGTTCCCAAACTCAACATTAGAACGACAATCGTTTGTAGCAACAAAGTATTTCATTAAACTGATCCCTTCCCTGGCAGTATCTGAAATAGCACCACCCCAGAATTCGCTGGCAACTTGTTCTTTTCTTTTAGCAATGAAGACATCGCGCCAGAAAACACCGGCACCGTCTAAAATTAGTGTTCCGCCAAAGTGAGATACCCCAAAGCGAACAATTACTGACATCGCTTTAGTGGCAGATAATCCAAATTCTAAATCATCAGGATCTGGGTAATGATAGCCACCCCATTCCGACTTACCTTTACCAGTTTCGGGCTTGGCCCAACCTTCATTGCCAGGATGGGTAGCGAGATATGCCTCTCGACCTGATGTCTTTTGGCTGTAACCACCATTAAATCCCATTGCCTTATGAATAAATTCACCGATGACAGGATCTCTGAGTAAATGAACCTCGGTTCCTGCTTGACCATAATAACAATCCATCATTTGCTTATTATCCCCCCTGAGGTATCCACTCGCTCTCGCACCTGGGTCATATATTCTACTTGGTGCATTTAAAACATTACTTGATGGTGTGTAAACAACCTCTGATGCATCTTTATCTTTATTTCTAGCGACCTTGGTCATCCATTTCCCACCAGCTCCAGCAGCCTTTCTTTCATTTTCCACTCTTTTATTGGATTGCTCTAAAAATACATTAGTGGCTTTTCCAACTGCTGAACCAGATCCACAAGTCCCGTACACAAACGAATATTTTTGAAATGCTTCTTGTAAGCGAACCGCGCCTATTTCAGTAACTGCTTGATTTATTGATGTCATTAGCATTAGCTATCCTTGTTTTAAGTGAGTAATCGTATCTATTTTAAATCCCAAGGTAAATCCAAGCTCAAGCCAGTAATAGTTGCGCTTTTTACATACAAGGCCAGCTATTTCAAGGTGTTTGTTTTAATAAATTGATTTAATTCGATATTTTTTTGTTATTCATTGTATGAAGATTTTTAACTTATTGATTTATAATGAAATTTTTGAATTACCTTGAGATCACTGCATACACCACCAACATGAATCGAGAATACGATACCCATCATTCACAATTATCACAACAGGAAAATTGTAACAATATGTAACAAAATATCTGAACTGTGTGTAGTAGATCGTAGTTGAATATTTACGTGCATACCGCTCTACCCATTTGAAAAATAAACGCTGTAAGTTGGCATTCGCCATAGGCAATCCAACACATCGTGATAAGCTAATACTCTCCGTCTTGTAATAACTCAGCAGCAAAAACAATAGAGATACTCATGCCGATTCAATCGACCTTCAAAGCTGCCTGGTGGTTAAGTAATAGTCATTTGCAGACTATGTATCCGGCTTTATTAAGAAAAGTCCCTGATCCGCCGGAGTACCGCCGTGAAAGATTAATCACTCCGGATCATGATTTCATCGATATTGATTATTGCGGCACCGGCAAACAACCGTTGATTATTTTGATTCATGGCTTAACCGGTAGTTCGCAATCGGGTTACATCAAAGGTTTGCAACGCGTCTTGCTTAAGCAGGGATTTAAAAGCGCAGCGCTTAATTTTCGTGGCTGTAGCGGATCATCTAATAACAGCGCACGCTGTTATCATTCGGGTGAAACAGAAGACCTGCATTTTCTCTATCAAATCTTACGACTGCGCGAACCCGAAACGCCTATAGGTGCCGTCGGTTTTTCCTTGGGCGGCAATGTGCTGTTAAAATGGCTGGGTGAACAGGCCGATCAGGTAGATTTGTTTGCCGCTATAGCGGTTTCTGTGCCTTTATTGCTGGGGGTTTGCGCGACAAAACTCGATAACGGCTATGCAAAACTCTATCGGCGTAATTTGCTCAGCGAATTAAATGGTTATATGGACAGTAAATTGCGGCATCTGATGAGTCGGGGTGCACATGACGAAGCTGCGAAGATCAGCGCATTAGGCGATTTGTCGGCTATTCATTCGTTCTGGCAGTATGACGATAAAGTAGTGGCAAAATTGCATGGTTTTAACGATGTACATGACTATTATCAACGCTCCAGTTCCAGGCAATATTTAGAGTCAATCTTTGTGCCTACCCTCTTGATTCAAGCGCTTGATGATCCTTTTATGACCCCGGAAGTCTTGCCCGAGCCGAGTGAGCTGTCGTCGCAGGTGCAGCTGGAATTGACTCAATGTGGTGGCCATGTGGGTTTTATTTCAGGATCAATTCCATTTAGACCGCAGTATTGGCTGGAGCAACGGATACCTGAATTTTTGAAGCATAACACCTCACATTAATTTATTTTCCACAATATTATTCAGCAACTTAAATGTTATTAATTGCGAGAATAACAAGCCAAGATAATATCGATCGTTTATGCCTTTTTATCTTAAGTAACAAATTTTTACGCTAGCCCAGGAAAATAAAATACAGATAACAGGCAGAGTGTTATAAAATCAACGGTTTTCAAGTTTAAAGGCTGATTTTTTCGGCAGTTAGATATAGTGGCTTAAATTATGCGATGTCCATTTTGTGCGGCCCAAGATACCCGGGTTTTTGATTCCAGATTGGCCAATGAAGGCGATCAGGTTCGCCGTCGGCGTGAATGTATCACCTGCAAGGAACGCTTTACGACGCATGAAGTTGCTGAGTTAATATTGCCTCGAATTGTTAAGCGCGATGGAGTTCGCGAGCCTTTCGAGGAAAAAAAGTTGCGTTCAGGTATGCTCAGAGCATTGGAGAAGCGGCCGGTGGGCAGTGATGATATTGAAGCCTCGATCAATCGTATAAAACAGGATTTGCGCGCCTCCGGTGAGCGGGAAATATCGGCACAGGAATTAGGCGAAAAAGTCATGAAAGAATTAAGTTTACTCGATCATGTAGCTTTTGTGCGTTTTGCGTCAGTTTATCGCAGTTTTCAGGATGTCAGTGAATTTACTGACATGATTAAGAATTTGCAAACAACGACCACGGATGGCACAATTGTCACAACTGGTACAGAGCCGGTGCCACCTAAATAATGACAGCGTCCCGTGATGCTTTTTATATGGCGAGAGCCCTTCAACTGGCTAGAAAAGGCTCTTATACGACGGACCCTAATCCCCGTGTAGGCTGTGTTTTGGTCAGGGACGATGTAGTGATCGGTGAGGGGTTTCATGTTCAAGCGGGACTCGGTCATGCCGAAGTCGTAGCATTAAACAGTGTGAAAAATTCACAGGCAGAGTCAGTGGATTTGCTTCTAGGAGCAACCGCTTATGTAACCCTGGAACCTTGCAGTCATCAGGGCAGAACGCCGCCGTGTTGCGATGCTCTGATAAATGCAGGGATCAGTCGGGTCGTGGTCGCGATGCAAGATCCCAATCCTCTGGTGTCGGGTCGTGGTCTGGCAAAGCTTAAAGCGGCAGGGATACAGGTGTGCTGCGGTGTCTTGCAGGACGATGCGCTGGTGTTAAATCGCGGCTTTATCAAACGCATGACTGAGCATCGGCCTTTTGTGCGCAGCAAGTTGGCAATGAGTCTGGATGGACGCACCGCGATGGCCTCGGGGGAAAGTAAGTGGATTACGTCTGCTGAAGCCAGGGCCGATGTGCAGCGTTTAAGAGCTGAAAGTTCGGCGATCTTGACCGGTATCAATACCGTGCTGGCCGATGATCCTGCCCTCAATGCCCGTGTCGAAGGCAAGGTCTTGCAGCCGATCAGGGTGGTGCTTGATACCCAGCTGAAGATGCCGGCTACCGCCAAGATGGGGCAACTTCCCGGACGCAGTTTGATTTTAACCTGTGCCGAGGATCAAGCTAAACAAAATATATTACAGGCGTCCGGCTTTGAAGTTTATCAATTGCCCGAAAAAAACGGACGTCTGGATTTATCGGCGGTGATGAATTTTTTAGGCCAGCAGCAAATCAACGAAGTGCTGGTTGAAGCCGGTTCGGTGCTAAATGGTGGCTTGCTGGCCGAGGGTTTGGTTGATGAATATGTGATCTACATGGCAGCCTGTTTATTGGGCGACCAAGGTCGAGGCTTATTTACGCTGCCGGGCTTGCAGCAGATGGCGGATAAAAAGCAGTTAATATTGCGTGATGTCCGCCAGGTCGGTCAGGATTTGAAGTTAACTTACACTCCTTTGTAGGCGCGAATCAATTCGCATCCACATCTTATATTGAAAGGCATCCATGTTTACAGGCATTATCTTGGCAGTGGGGAAAATAGCGGGGATCGAGCAAAAATCCGGTGATTGCCGCTTGACCATAGCAACCGGAAAATTACCGCTACACGATGTTGCGTTGGGCGACAGCATTGCTGTTAACGGTGTCTGCCTGACCGCCGTGGAACTTGGAGCACATTATTTTTGCGCCGATGTGTCCAATGAAACCTTGTCCAGGACTATTTTAAAAACTGCAATTGTGGGTGCGCCGGTTAATCTGGAGTTAGCTTTAACGCCGACTACCCGATTGGGCGGGCATATAGTCAGCGGCCATGTCGATGGCGTGGGTGTGGTGACGGCAAAAAAAGCTGACGGTCGATCTATCCAGTTCAAATTTAAAGCGCCAGATATGTTGGCCAAATATATTGCCGAAAAAGGTTCTATCTGTATCAACGGCATCAGCCTGACCGTCAATGACGTTGATGGTGCCCAGTTTTGCGTTAATATTGTCCCGCATACACTTAAAGAAACTACCCTGGTTGATGCGGTGGTCGGAACCCAGGTCAATCTGGAAGTGGATTTGCTGGCACGATATATGGAACGGTTAATCAAGGGTGAGGCTGCGGCGATAAGTCACGGCGGCATCACCGAAGAATTATTGCAAGCAAGCGGTTTTTTAGGCTAAGGCCAAAAGTAACTTGTCCTGAGCGGAGTCGATGAAAATGAATACAATTGAAGAAATTATAGAAGATTTGCGCCTAGGCAAAATGGTCATCATTATGGATGACGAAGACCGCGAGAATGAAGGCGATCTGGTTATGGCCGCCTCGTTTACGCGTCCGGAAGATGTTAATTTTATGGCCCGATATGGTCGCGGTTTGATTTGCCTGACTTTGACTAGTGAGCGTTGCCAGCAATTACGTTTACCGTTGATGGTCAATGAAAACAAAACCGCCCATTCAACCAATTTTACCGTGTCTATCGAGGCAGCCGCCGGTGTAACTACAGGCATTTCAGCTGCCGACCGGGCGCACACTATTCAATGTGCCGTAGCAAGTACCGCGAAGGCTGATGATTTGGTACAGCCGGGGCATATTTTTCCGTTAATGGCGCAGTCCGGCGGGGTATTAAATCGTGCCGGACATACTGAAGCAGGCTGCGATTTAGCCCGGCTGGCAGGCGTGGAACCAGCCGCCGTCATTGTTGAAATACTCAACGAAGACGGCACTATGGCAAGACTCCCTGATTTGCAGGCATTTGCTAAGCAGCATGATCTTAAAATCGGCACGATTGCCGACCTGATTCATTATCGGATTCAGCATGAAAACACCCTGGAACGCATCAGCGAGTGTGCCTATCCGACCGAGTTTGGCGAGTTCAGGCTTTATGCCTATCAGGACAGAACTGACAATAACCTGCATCTGGCATTGGTGATGGGCCAGGTTTCAGGAGACGAGCCGGTTTTGGTCAGAGTACATGCACGGAATCTGCTGGATGATGTGCTGGCTTCCAAACGTAGCGATTGCACAATTTCATTGCGTGCGGCACTGCAGAAAATCGCTGAAGAAGGACGCGGGGTATTGGTCATTATCCGGCAACACGAAGACAATAAGTCGCTGGCTGAACTGATTCATCACTATCAACTGGAAGATAATGGCATAGTCAAGCCTGCCCAGGTGGTCACCGCCGCAGATTGGCGTACTACCGGCACTGGCGCCAGAATCCTGGCTGATTTGGGGGTGCATAAATTAAAAGTTTTAGGCGCTCAGAAAAAATATGTCGCGTTATCCGGATTTGATCTGGAAGTCGCCGAGCATGTGGGTTGAAAAACTATCCAACCAACCACAACATCACACGAGAGAAATATCATGTCTACACTAAAAACCTTTGAAGGAAATTTGCTTGTTCAAGGCGGAAAATTTTGTATCGTAGCGTCCCGCTTCAACAGTTTTATTGTTGAACAATTGGAAGCGGGTGCGATAGATGCGCTGGTGCGCCACGGCGCTGATAAAGCCGATATTCATCTGGTGAAAGCACCCGGTGCATTTGAATTACCGATGGTCGTGCAACGCGTCGCGGCATCCAAAAAATATGATGCGATTATCGCCGTCGGTGCGGTAATTCGTGGTGGCACCCCGCATTTTGAATATGTTGCCGGTGAATGTGTAAAAGGCCTGGCGCAGGTTTCCTTGCAATATAACGTGCCGGTCAGTTTTGGCGTATTGACCGTAGACAGTATTGAGCAGGCGATAGAACGTGCAGGTACCAAAGCCGGCAACAAAGGCGCGGAAGCGGCGATGTCGGCGATTGAAATGGTAAATTTATTTAATAATCTGGAGATCTAATGAGTCAAGCTAGAACCAATGCCCGAAAAGCGGCTGTACAGGCATTGTATCAATGGCAGATGGCAGGTGCGGATCTTAGTGAGATCGAACGGCAGTTTCTCGAAGAAGAACGTTTGAAAGATGCTCAGAAAAGTTATTTTGTCGAAATATTTTATGGTGTGCCTAAAAATTTGACGGCGATTGATTTGGCGTTATCAAAATTTGTCGATCGTCCTGTTGATATGGTCGATCCGGTTGAAAGAGCCATTTTAAGAATCGGCGTGTACGAGTTGTTGCATAGACTGGATATGCCGTACCGGGTGGTTATTAATGAGGCTATTAATCTAGCCAAATACTTTGGCGCCGACGGCAGTCATAAGTATGTTAACGGTATACTGGATAAGGTCGCGCAGCAAGAAAGGGCTGCTGAAATCAAGGCGAAAGGCGCAAGATGAAAGACGAAAACCTTGAACGCTCCCAGTCTCTCTGAATTTTCCCTGATCCGGCGTTTTTTCACTAAGCAACGGATCAAAAACCTATCAACATGCCTAGGTATAGGTGATGACTGCGCATTGCTGTCTATTCCGAACGGTTATGAATTGGCAATCACCACCGATACCATGGTCGAAAATGTGCATTTTTTTGCCGGTGCTGACCCCAAACAGCTGGGCCATAAACTGCTGGCGGTCAATTTAAGTGATCTTGCTGCGATGGGCGCAAAACCTGTTTCGGTGATGTTGGCCTTAACCTTGCCCAAGGTTGATGAAAGCTGGTTGACAGCTTTTGCCGAGGGATTTTTAGCGTTAGCTGAACGTCATGATGTGGATTTGATTGGTGGCGACACCACGTCCGGTCCGTTGACCTTGACCGTTCAGGCTTTGGGCTTGGTCCCGAAAGGACAGGCCTTGAGGCGTGCTGCGGCCAAAGTTGGCGACGTTATTTACATGACTGGTTGTTTGGGTGATGCGGGACTGGGCTTAAAGATAAAGCAAGGTTATGACTGTGCAGATTCAGAGGCGGCTTTAGCGCGTTTTAACTGCCCGGAACCGCAAATTGAGGCAGGACAGAGCTTGCTGGGCATTGCTCATGCCTGTATTGATTTATCCGACGGCCTGGCGGGCGACCTGAGCCATATCTTAGAGCAAAGCGGGGTAGGGGCTAGTCTGGACTGGGATGCGCTGCCGCTGTCTGATGCGGTGTTGGCCTATATCAGCGATACCGGTGATTGGTCGATGCCGCTAACTGCCGGTGATGACTATGAACTGTGCTTTACCGTAAGCCCCGAGCAGCTCGGGCAGCTGTCCTTAAAGGCTACTCGTATCGGTGTCATCGAACACGAACCGGGTTTGCGCTTGAACAAATCAGGCAACATCCAACCGTTAAAGGTAAAAGGCTTTGAGCATTTTTCTTAATACCCATCTGGGTAAAAACAAACTGACACCCAAACAAATTTTATCTGACCCTGTCTTGTTTCTGGCCTTTGGTTTTGGCTCGGGGCTGGCAAAAAAAGCCCCCGGTACTTTTGGCACGCTCGCGGCGCTGCCGGTTTACTGGCTGTTTGCGCAAACCAATATATGGATTTATAGCCTGCTGACCGTCATTGTCACTGTTGCCGGCATTTGGATCTGCGATGTCGCTGCGAAAAAGCTGGATGAACATGATTTTGGCGGTATCGTGTGGGATGAGATCGCCGGTTATCTGATAACTTTGTGGCTGGTGCCTTGTACCTGGCAAACCATGGTTGTGGGCTTTATTCTGTTCAGGTTTTTCGACATACTTAAACCCTGGCCGATCAGCTGGCTAGACCGTAAGATACCTGGCGGTTTAGGTATCATGCTTGATGATGTGCTGGCAGGCGTGTTTGCAGGTGGTTTGTTGTGGCTGGCAGCGAAATACACATGAAATAAAATTGGCTTGTAGGTGGCGAGTCAATCACCCCGCCCCTACAAGTAACTCGAACAATATAATTTTCAAAACCGTTATTTTTTACCCAGCAGGGATTTCAGGTCTGCAAAAGGGTTGTGAGTCGAAACAGCGGCAGACGCTTTCCCAGATTTTGCCGTATCAAAACGAGTTTCTTCATATCGTGAATGCTCATTATCATGACAATAAAGGCATAATAATTCCCAGTTACTGCCATCGGAGGGATTTTCATCGTGGTTATGGTTTTTATGATGCACGGTCAATTCGGTCAGGCTTTTATGATCAAACTCGCGAGTACATCGACCACAGACCCACGGATATAACTTAAGCGCTTGGCCACGATAAGACTGTTCTCTAAGCTCTTGGTTGCGCCGCGCATCAGTGACGATTTGATCCAATTTGCTTCTATCAGGTTGAATTTTTTTGATGGTCATAACAATGTCTTTGGCTAATAGGAAAAAATAATACGCTAAGTTTAGCGTTTTTAAACGATAAACTGGTAGGGTTAGATTTTAACAGAAAAAAGTGCTTAGGAGCGTACATCAAATAACTTAGGCAACTTGCTTCCTCTCTTGCTGGATAGGGTTGGGGTGAGGAGAATAAGATGCTCAAGTTATTTCGTGCTCATTCCTTAATGAACCTAAGGTGACATATGGCAAAACGAACATTTACAAATAGATTGGTAGTCCTAGATACCGAAACGACCGGCTTAAATCCGCAAGAAGGGCATAGAATTATCGAGATTGGTTGTGTGGAACTGATTAATCGCCGCTTAACCGGCAAACGCTTTCATGCCTACATCAATCCAGAGCGGATTATTGATAGCGGGGCTATTGAGGTTCATGGCATTACCAATCAATTTCTGGAAGATAAACCGGTATTTTCAGGTGTCGCTGAGGATTTTATTGCGTTTATTCAGGATGCGGAATTAGTTATTCATAATGCGCCGTTTGATGTCGGGTTTATCAATTATGAATTTTCACGCTTGAATAATCAGACCGGAACAGTTGCAGAATACAGTAAAGTATTTGATACCTTGGCCTACGCTAGGAAAAAACATCCTGGGCAACGCAATAGTCTGGATGCCTTGTGCAAGCGTTATGGTATCGACAATAGCCACCGGGATTTGCATGGTGCGTTGCTGGATGCTGAAATTCTAGCGGATGTGTTTTTGTTGATGACCGGCGGGCAGTCTTCGTTATGGGATGAAGGGCAGGGTGGATCTGAGGATGTGGCAGCGACTAAAGCACTGAGCTATGTGCAGACGGATCGCCCGGCTTTGACTATTGTACGCTGTACAGATGAAGAGTTAAGCGCCCATCAACAGCGCCTGGAGGCTATTGAAAAAGCCAGTGGCGCTTGTCTTTGGAATCAGTAGAGCGCCCACAAAAGCCACGAAAAATATAAAGTTTTCCGTGGCTTTTGTGTTTAGGCTTAACCTTAAACTGTCCGTCTTAAGTTGGTAGTCCTTGACTCGGCTTATTCCGCCCTACATGATGGTATTAATCAATCTTCAGCTTTAGGCTTTGCCCGTCTGGAGGTAGAGCCTACTCTTTTCTTGCTTTTATCCGCTTTTTTGGCGTCATCATCTTGCGCCGCTTTTTTAGCACTTTCATTCATTTTTGAAATGTTAAGTTGCTGACCGGCAACTCTGACTTTTTTCAATTCCTCAAATAACTCCTTTGGTATGCCTGCGGGTAATTCAACCGTGCTGTAATCATCCTGGATTCTGATTCGGGCGATATGGTCACCATCAATTCCGGATTCATTAGCTATCGCGCCAACGATATTACCAGGTTTTACACCGTGGTTATGGCCGACTTCAATACGATAGGTTTCCATTTCAATATCGGCGCCGCCTGGGAATGCGCGTTTTGGCTTGCGATCTTTTTGTGGTCTGTCAGGTCGGTCAGATCGTGACGATCTGTCATCCCGAGCTGGCCGTTCATCACGGCTATCTTTAGGTCTTTTAGGCAGATTTTGCATTAACAGCGGCGTGTCGCCCTGTACCAGTTTTGCCAGTGCAGCAGCTATTTCCAAAGCGGTTACATTATGCTCTTGCTGGAATTGCTCGATCAGTTGGGCAAAAAAGCTCAGTTCTTCAGCAGCCAAGGTATCGGTAATGTTTTGTTTGAAACGAGCGATACGTTTATTGTTAATAACTTCGGTTGAAGGCAAACCCATTTCTTCAACTTTCTGTTTGGTCGCTCTTTCGATATTTGCTAGCAGGTTTCTTTCTCTGGGAGCGATAAACAAAATAGCATCGCCGGTACGGCCAGCACGACCTGTTCTGCCGATACGATGTACATAAGATTCGGTATCGTAAGGAATATCATAGTTGACGACGTGAGTGATACGATCGACATCCAGTCCACGCGCAGCAACGTCAGTTGCTATCAGAATATCCAGCTTGCCGTTTTTCAGGTGGGCAATAGCGCGTTCACGCAGTGCTTGGGACATATCGCCGTTAATCGCAGCAGCCGAATAGCCGCGCGCTTCTAGCTTTTCTGCCAATTCAACCGTTGCCGTTTTGGTTCTGACGAAAATAATCATTCCATCAAAGGTTTCAGCTTCCAAAATTCGAGTCAGTGCATCCAGTTTATGTACTCCGCTGACCATCCAGTAACGTTGACGGATGTTTTCGGCTGAGGCGCTGGTGACTTTAATCGTCACATGTTCAGGCTCATTCAGATATTGCTGGGCAATTTTACGAATGACCGAAGGCATAGTTGCCGAAAACAGAGCGATTTGACGTTGCTCAGGAATTTGTTCCAGGATCCATTCCACATCATCAATAAAGCCCATACGGAGCATTTCATCCGCTTCATCCAGGACCAAAAAGCTCAGGCCCTTGAGATTTAGTGTGCCTTTGCGCATGTGATCCATAACCCGACCTGGCGTACCGACCACGACATGAGCGCCGCGTTTTAGCTGGCGTAACTGGGTACTGTAATCCTGCCCGCCGTAGATAGGCAAAACATGGAAGCCCTTTAAATGCGAGGCATAACGTTGAAACGCTTCTGCCACCTGAATAGCCAGTTCGCGAGTCGGTGCCAACACCAAAACTTGCGGGTCTTTTTTACTGAGATCAATGCGCGACAGTATGGGTAATGCAAACGCGGCAGTCTTGCCGGTTCCTGTTTGTGCTTGCCCCAGTACGTCTTTGCCTTTCAGTAGGAGCGGGATGGTTTGTGCTTGTATGGGCGAAGGTGTTTCATAACCGACATCTTTCAGTGCTCGTAGCACCGGTTCAATCAGCGCTAAATCACTAAAAGAGGGTAATGTAGAAACATCATTGGACATAGATTTTTACCTGTTGGAAGCTAGAAGGCGCCAAAGCGCGGAGAAATGTGTTTGTATATCAAAACATTATAACGCATTATATTTTTTTTTGCAGGATAATTAATGTGGCAAAGAACTGACATCCATCAATAGCGTGTTTTTAATTGTTAACAGTGCAGGTTGCTAGCACCGCTTGATTAAAAATATCGGCATGACTTTCCAGTAAAGTGAAATTTTCTTTGGCTCGGGTAATGCCGGTATAGACCAATTCCCGGGTCAACACGAGGCTTCTGACTTCTGGTAAAACCATCACTACATGATTAAATTCAGAGCCTTGGGATTTATGTACTGTCATCGCAAATGCGGTTTCCACATCCGGCAGGCGCATCGGCGAGATCCAGCGTATCTCGGACTCATCGCTAGGAAACACCACTCGCAGTTTATTATGGCTATCTTTAAGTGTGATACCAATGTCGCCGTTCATTAGATTTAGATTGTAATCGTTGCGCGTAATCATGACCGGGCGGCCTTCATACCAAAGACTGGGCTTTTGTTTGGGAAACAGCCACTGCTCTATACGCTGATTCAAGCCGGATACGCCCCAGGGGCCTAGACGTAGTGCGCAAAGAATCTGGAAAGTATCAAAGGCTGCTAATACTTGTTTTGCCCAGTGCTGATATTGAGTATTGTCGGTGGGTCTGTTGTTGATAAGCTCGAGATAATAACCATAGCCGTACTTGCCAGAGGTCTTGGCTGTGATTAGCTGTTTTAATATTTTGTCCGCTGGATGCTTCAATATAAAGTGGGAAAGATCCGGGTATTTTACCGTATCGCTCAAAATACCTAGCGCTAACGCTGCATTACCGTTATTGACTGCCAGTGCTAATTGACCGATGCCGCTATGCTGATCAAAGCGGTGGCTATAGCGTAGCATAATGGTTTGCTGGTTTAGCGCTGAGCCAGAAGAGGCAGGTTCAACCAGCTCTATGCCGGCATAGCGTTCTATCCAATGTCTGGTTTGAGTATCATAAGCTTCGTTTTCAGCGCCATGACATAAATCCCCCATCACCGAGCCGGCTTCGACCGAAGCTAGCTGATCTTTGTCACCTAGCAGTATCAACTGGGTGTCCTCCGGCAGTGCATCCAGCAAGGCTGACATCATCTCCAGATCGATCATCGAGGCTTCATCAACGATCACAATATCGGCTACCAGAAGATTATTTCGGTCATGGACATAGCGACGCGAGTCATGCCGACTGCCCAGCAAACGATGAAGGGTGCTGGCTTTTTTCGGGATGTGCTGTTTAATTTCGTCAGTAATGTCGAGTCTTCCCAGGGCTTTGTTAATCGATTCGCTAACCAGGGCTGCCGCCTTGCCAGTCGGCGCTGCGAGTAGAATAGTCAATTTTTGATGGTTAGCTAGTTCAATCAGCAAGGCCAGTAGCTTGGTTAGCGTGGTGGTTTTTCCTGTGCCTGGGCCTCCGGTAATAATGGCAAAACGTGCGCGCAAAGCCAATACGCAGGCAATTTTTTGCCAGTCAGGGCTTTCCGGGCTGGCAGGAAACAAGGCGAGTAGTTGCTGTTGCAAGGATTCGGGTAGCTGATCCCTGGCCGGCTGCAAACGCTGGTGGATGGCACTATTCAGCGTTTGCTGATACTGCCAGTAACGCCGAAGATATAAGCGGTTTCCATCCAAAACCATCGGGGTATTACCAAGCCCTGAGCTGACCAGCGGGGAATGATTTAGTGCTGCCAGCCATTGTTCGAGTTTATAAGCTTTTAGCTTGACTAAACTATCTGGCGCCAACTCAGTTTCTGTTTCTAAGCCAGCATCTTCCGGCACGGCCAGTATTAATTCAGGCTGTTTACAGAGTTTGTCCAGATCTAGATAAACTTCACCGCTGCCCAGTTGATGACTAACCCAGGCTCCAGCCCACAGTGCTAGGTCATTTGCAGCTGGATCTTGATCCAGCAGAAAACATACAAAAGCTTTATCCAGCTGGGTCAAATAATTAAGGTCTATCCATTGATTGATACTTTGAAGCTGGCTCATGCGCGTTCTCCTGAAAAAAGCTGATCCATACTTTCAATTAATATTTTGGGCGGTTTAGCTAACATCCTGCCTCCGGTTGGGCTGTTTGAACCACGTAAAAACAGGTAAAGGCCGCCGCCGACATCAGTATCATAATCGTAACTATCTCCTAGCCTTACTTTTAACAAACGATGCAGGGCTAAAAGATACAGTGCATATTGCAGGTCATAGCGTTTGGTCAGCATTGCAGCTTCCATGACTTCCTCGGAGTATGCTTCATCATTGTTGCCCAGGCCATTGAATTTGTAATCGACGACATAGTATTGCTGGTTGTGGACAAATACCAGATCAATATAGCCTTTCAATAAGCCGTTCATTCGCGCCGACGACAAGCTAGGGCGGGGTTTTCCGGCAAAAGTGTGTTCAGTGACTAAACGATCCAGGTTTTGCACATTAACGTCATCCACGCCTATCAAAAATTCCAGTTCAGCCTGATATTGATTAAAATCCAGATCGGCTAAACAAAAGGCCTTATCTTCCAGTAGCGGCATTGTTAGCCATTGGTTTAAGGACAGAGCAATGACATCATGCTTGTCTTGCCAAGATTCGTGATTAAAAATCTTGTTGATCAATTGTTGGATTACCGCCTCTGATGCCACTTGAAAGCCCAGATTTGCGCACTGCTCCAGTAACTCATGGATCAATATTCCTGGGCCTGCACCTCTGGGCAAGCTGTGGATGCCGGACAGTGTTGTGGTTAAGGATTTGATGTAAATATCCGCTTCGTCGCGTTGTTTATCGTCTAAACCAACTGGAATTACCGTTTTATCATCTCTGTGCAATGCGCTGTAACTGGCTATCCACCAGTTATCGACAATTCGGATAGTTGACATTCTGAGGGTATCCGGTTCTTCTTGTAGCGGTGCGAGACGATAATTATCCAGGTTCGAAGCTGGAAATTCTGCCAGCGTGATCCCAGTACAATCACCTTTGAGCTTAGTCAGGTGGGCTAGCAATTCACTAGCTGGTGTTTTTTCCTGCCAGCCCAGCATGTAACCTAGCGCGGATTTTTCCAGTTGAGTGTCTTTAGTATTGCCAATTTTAATTGGTGCAATACCCAGCCAACAGGCATGCTGGGCTCGGGTCATCGCGACATAGAGCAAGCGTAAGTCTTCTTGCAGTCGTTCCTTGTCACTCAAGGCTTTAATGGCTTCATTCTTGTTTAACGTGATGACTAAGCGCTGGTTTTCATCATGGTATTTATAGTAGGCATCGCGACTACTGACTTCCCGTAAACTACAAATGAAGGGTAAAAATACCAAGGGATATTCCAGGCCTTTAGATTTGTGGATGGTAATAATCTTGATCAAATTAGCGTCGCTTTCCAGTCGAAGCACATTTTCATCAGTGGTTTGATTGTTAGCATTGTCTATGGCTACCGCCAAATGCCGGATTAACGCTGGTTCACCTTCCAGTTGACTGCTGGCTTGCTGTAGCAATTCAGCCAGATGTAGCAGATTAGTTAAACAGCGCTCGCCTTCCGGAGTGGCATGTAAGCCATAATCGCTGATCAGTTGCCGTAAAGTGGGTAAAATACCGTCTTGTTGCCACCGGTGCTGGTAGCCGATAAAACGTTCTAGTTGCAGTTCCCAAAGCGGTTCATCCTGGGTAAGTTGTTGCAGATTTTGGTAAGTCCAGTCCAGAGTTTTGGTACTTAAGGCAGCTCGCACCTTGCGTTCATTGCGTGGTTCGGCCATGGCTTTAAGCCAGAATAATAAGTCAGCTGCTATACCGGTTTGATAAATGGAATCACGCTCGGACAGATAAACACTGCGTAGTTTCCGATTCGCCAACGCACTGCGCATGACTTTGGCTTCGGTGCCGCTACGTACCAAAATCGCGATGTCAGAAGGTTGCAAGGCTTTAATCTCGTTAGCTTGTGATTTAAAGCCGGTTTTCTCTAAATTTAGCAAACGCACAATCTCGGTAGCCGCAACGTCGGCCATTTCTTTTCGATAGGCTGGCATGCCGATAGGCTCAGGTGTTTCGTTATGCCACAAAGTCATTGCTGTTGCAGGTTTTCCATTGATCACCCAGGTTTCTTTACGGCCTAGGGCTTTAACCTTAATAAAGGGTAGCGGATTGTCCGTGTCACATTTGAAGCGAAACACCCCTTCGTCTTGTTGGTCAGCCTGATGAAATACTTGGTTGACGGCGCTGACCAGTTCGCTACTGGAACGGTAATTGGTATCCAGCGTGTAATGCCGACCTTTGGTGAACTTATGGGCTTTTAGATAGGTGTAAATATCTGCGCCCCGGAACGAATAGATCGCCTGTTTGGGATCACCGATCATAAAACAGCCCAGTGATGGTAAAGCATACAGCCGCTCGAAAATTCGGTATTGCACCGGGTCGGTGTCCTGAAACTCATCAATTAATGCAATTGGGTATTGTGCGCGGATTACACTAGCCAGTTGCTCACCATTGGCACCGAGTAAAGCTTGGTCCAGACGGTTGAGCATGTCATCGAAAGTCATCTGAGCTAGGCGCTGTTTTTCCATGTTGTAGCGATTTCTGACCCAGTGCAGTGCATGTAATGTGAGCTTTTCGCTGATATCGGGTTCCTGTTGCAAGTGATCGACCAGCGTATCCAGAGCTAAAAACTCAGCGTGGCTTAATTCGCCCGCGTTGTTCTGATGGGCTTTGACCAGCCCAGACAGTAATTTTTGTAAGCCAAATTTTGCCAGCGCGTCAGCATCAAGACTACTGCCTTTGGCCCAAAGTGACATATCAGCCAATTTGCTAGTGAACGTTGCCACCCGGTATTGATTGCCATTTAACCAGCGATGGTCAGAGGCCTTGTTCAGCAAGGTCTCGATAATTTTTTGGTTGCTAAGCCAAAGACTACGAGCCTGGGTTTCCAAGTTGCGCCGTTGTTTTTCCCAGCTCTCCCAGGCTTCGAAAACAGGTTTTATGTCAGTGTCAACGCAATCGAGTCCTAGCGCTTCGGTTTCGGATAATAAAGGTTTGAGCAGCTTGCTCAGATCTTCAGGAGACTTTGCCTGTTTAAAAACCGATGAACAGCAAATTTCAGTGAGCGGATAAAAAAATATCCGCCAATAATCTCGCACCACTTCATTTACCAGTTCCGCATCGTCGGTGTTGACTTGCTGATGAAACAAACTGCCGCTATCAAACGCATGCTGTTGCAACATTCGATTACACCAGCCGTGTATGGTGTAGACGGCGGATTCATCCATCCAGTTGGCGGCCAATTCCAGACGACGGGCGCAAGCGCTCCAGGCATCTGGCTTGTAACTTTCCCGTAGCTGTTCCAGAAAAGGATCGCAGGTTACCGGTTGTTTACGAAAAAAGCGTGCGGTCTGAGTAAGACGGGCTCGGATGCGTTCACGTAATTCTTTGGTAGACGCATCGGTAAAGGTTACGACCAAAATATCGGCAGGCAATAATTCACGCGCATCATCCGAATCATGGCCCAGAATCAGCCGTACATACAAGGCTGCGATAGTATAAGTTTTACCGGTACCGGCGCTGGCTTCAATCAATCGGGTGCCGGATAACGGGAAAGTTAATGTATTTAACGCGTTAACGGCAGTCATGTTGATGCTCCTGGTAGCTTGATCTGGTTAAATGCCGATCGGTAAAGCGCGTCGCTCCATTGCTCAAAAGCCTCCGGGTTTAAGTCGGCAAAGCTAGGGAAAAACCGTTCAAGATACGCATCGTAATTCACTTCGCCCTTATTCCATTCATCGCCTTCATATTGAGCTTGCGCTGTGTCTAATGCTTTAGCAGGTGCCGCCCCTAGCCAAGCGAAGGCGGTTTTACAAGCGACCGGCAGCGGAGCTTGCATGCCCTGTCGCCAGGCGGTTACCAGTCTGTGGAGTTCAGCTATCGCTACTGTTTGGGCTACAGGATCACAAACTAGCACTGTATCGGAACCGATCACCCGAGTTTGCAAATTCAGACCACTTGCGCAGCCGGCCAGATGCTGCACCCAATACAGCAACAGCTTAGGGTATTTTATTTTTTTATCTTTAGTTAGCGCTTGCCCGGTTAAATGTATCATGCCGCAGTGCTCAGAATCACCGCTTTGGCGTAAATTGCCCAAATCGCCGGTTAATTGAATGGTACTGTTGTCAGCTAAGGTAAAACTCAAATCCAGAGCGCGCGAGTCCAGCTCAACAGGCCATAAAACCAGCAAGGTTTGATAATGCTGCCAGACTTGATTGATAGGATCGGCCAGATCCGCATAGGCGGCTTGCGCAAAGCCAGCTAAGGGCAAATTGCCTTTGCGAGCCATAGCTAAACGCTGCTGTTCAAAAAATGTCTCAGTGTTATCTGGATTTTCACTCTGTAATATCAACAGCAAGTCGTTACGCAGTTTATAGCTTTCAAGTGGATTAAAACTGAAGGGTTCATTATCTTCGCAGGTTACCGTATCGGTATCAAAACCAAATTTGAGTGTGTGATTACAAAAGCTTTTGACTGGAGCTTTCAGAAAACGCGCCAGGGATTCTAACGTTAGCGTGAAGCATTTTTCCTCGGTGTTGCCAAGTTCCTTGAAATTGATCAAGGTTGATGTTTCAAACCATTCCCGTGCATAGGTGAACAAGCGGGGGTCACGATTTTTCGCTAAATACTGCGGGCTAAAAGGTTGTAGCGGGTGTTCAATCGTTATTGCCTTGAGCAGCGAGTCACCGGGTAATTTCCAGCCCTGATTCAGCGTGTCGCGTAGTTGACTGATCAGCACCGACGGCGGCCGTTCACTGTTGTCACGAATATTGTGGCCTATCCAGCTGACATAAAGTTGTTGTTTAGCCGAAAGCAGAACTTCCAAAAAGAGGTATTGATCGTCCTGTCTGCGTGAGCGGTCACCGGGACGATAATGCCCGCGCAGACTCATCAGGTCAAAGCTTTGTGGTGACTGACTGCGTGGATAATCACCGTCATTCATGCCCAACAAGCAAATCAATTGAAAAGGGAGGGCGCGCATCGGCACCAGCGTACAGAAAGTGACTCTGCCGCTCAGCAAGTGCTGGGGTAAACTGGGCTCATCTACTTTAGACAACCAGGCTTCACGGACCACAGACAAAGGCAAACTATCGCTTGCTGTTAAGCCCGCCAAGTCACAGCAACGTCCCCAGCGATTTAAGGCGTGGGTCAATGTTTTTTGCATTTCTCGGTCTGGTTCGTCGCTGATAATGAAGAAATCCTCCAGCAATTTCGATAATAATTGCTGCCAATTATTGTGGTTTTGCGCTTGTGCTAGCAAGCTCGCATAGCTTTCCAGCGTTTCCAGCAGGTAGAATAAGCCCCCCAGCCATTGCGCCTCAAGTCCGCCAATTTCTGGATATGGCTCAATATCTTGGAATGCCGCGCCAGCTCCGACTGCGTAACCCAGCAGCATTCGTCGTAAACCACTGTACCAGGTATTGTCTTCCAAATCCTTGGGCATAGCGACTGCGTGACAGCGTTGCTCAGCATTTAAACCCCAGCGGATTCCGGCTTCTTCTATCCAGCGCTGTAAAGTTGGTATGGCCGCTACATCAATGGTAAAACGTTGTCTTAAGGCAGATACTTCCAGCAAGGCCAGAAATTCGCTGACGGTAAAACGCCAATCAGGCAGATTCAGTAAAGCTTCAACGGCGACCAGTAACGGATTTTGACCGCGTTGTTGCTGATCGGCCAAACTGTAGGGTATGTAGCGAGGATCTTCTGGTTTTACATTGCCAAACACCGCGCGGATATGAGGTACATATTTATTGATGTCCGGTACCATGACAATCACCTCGCGCGGATGCAAGGGTTTATCCGCCTTATTAAAGCGATCTAGCAATTGATCATGTAAGATTTCGACTTCGCGTTGTGGACTATGAGCAAGGTGAAATACCAGAGAATAATCCAATTCTTTCAGCTCAATGGCTTCAGCCGGCAGGGGTTCTAAATCCAGTATTGATTGTTGTAGCTGTTGCAACAAACTACGTTGCCCAGGATGCCCGTAATCTTTGAATAAATCGATTTTATTGTCCGGCCACTGCCAGTTTTTATAAGCTTGAGTTTGATCAAACTGATCCAGTAAGCGAATATAATCGCGCCCTTGCTTACCCCAGGCAACAAGTAAAGGGGGGAATTCTTCTTCAGATAATGCCGATGCCATGCCTAGTTTGTAAGCCTGACGATGGTTATTGGCTTTTAGCGGTTCTTTAACGTCAATAATTTCTCCCCAGTAATATTGGCAGGGATTATGAACAAACACGATGATTTGACAAAATCGGCTCAATTTGGCCAGCACTTCCAGTGATTGCTGGGGTAAGGATGACGAATCAAACAACATTATCCGTCGCGGTATGCCGGCAGGAGCTTGGTCTAGGGTATCAAGCTTAGCCATGAACTGTGCATGCACCGTGGTGTGATTTACAGATGTCGTATAATGACCGCTCAAATCAGCTAAGATCGCCCGCCACAAGGCAGGCTGCCAGACTTGTTTTTCAGGCATATCCAGCGCGGTGCCGAGGTCATTATTCCCAGACGCCCAGTTTGAAAGCCAGTCTGAACGATAAACCTGATATTGGTCAAAAAGATCAGCGAGTTGCTCTGCAAGTTGATAGCGTTTACGGCTGTTTTTATCATCGGCCAGAAAAATCGCCAGCGTTTCGAACTCGGGTCGAGTAATGAGCGCAGGCAATAAACGGTACAAACGCCAGGTCAGCGGGGCTTTTGCTAGTAGCTGTTCTTTGGGGATTTTCTGGCCTAGTACGGTGCGATAAACAGTCCAGATAAACAATGAGGGCAATTGTATTGTTATTGCCGCCGTGATACCTAGGGCATTATTTTGCGCCAGACTTTGCTTTAACCATTGCCCCATGCCATGGCTTTGCACCAAAAACACCTCATTTTCGAGAGGTGATAAGGGATGTTGTTTGAGCCAATATGCAACGACATCGCGTAATGCTTCGAGCTGATTGGAATGAATTACAGCAATGCCTTTGTCAAAATGGCTGTTTTTTGTCATGGTTTGGGATAATTTTTACGAACGAGTAAGAAATAAATTGAAGCACCTGTGTTCGCTTAGGGCGGATGAATTCGCCCCTACACGCCGATTGACTGGTTGTTTTATTCGGATTTTTTAACGCGGATCTTGCTGCCAGATACGTCCTTACCGTTAAGGTTGCTTATGGCGGCCTTAGCCTCACCTTGTTTAGGCATTTCGACAAAGCCAAAGCCCTTAGAATTACCGGTTTCTTTATCTATTACCAATGTGCAGGACTGCACTGTGCCATGACTCTCAAATATAGCCCGTAGCTCTTCTTCCGTGGTGGTTCGGGCAAGATTGCGTATCAGTATTTTCATGAAATTATCCCTTTAATATTAAATAGTTAGATTGATCTAGCGCAAAAATGAAAGATCATTATTTTGTTTGCATTATCCCTTAAATTAGAGAATTTTAAAATGCTTATTGGCAGGCATAAAAAAACCGCAGCCCCCGAAAGAGCTGCGGTTTTTTTTGCGTGCAATTAGATGAGAGTTACTTCTTCTGCTTGCGGGCCTTTTTGTCCTTGAGTGACAGTGAACTGTACTTTTTGTCCTTCATCAAGAGATTTAAAGCCAGAGCTGTTAATGTTACGAAAGTGAACAAAAACATCGGGGCCATTTTCTTGCTGAATAAAACCAAAGCCTTTTTCAGCGTTAAACCATTTAACTGTACCTGTAGTCATTTAATGTAATCCTATTTTGTAATATGAAGCCATATTAGTGGCTGTTGGCGCTGGGAAATTAAAGAATTACTTAATGATAACAGGAAGAACAATTACAATAAGAACTTCGTAAAGATAAGCATGACGGTAAAACCATTTCGAGCTGGTGTCATTTTAGCCATGAGAATTGACAATGTCAAGCTTGGGTTTTCAGTCTTTCAGTTTATTAACTATCTAGCATTAACGATAGGCGGCTTACGCTAAAAAACTAGCTTATGGGTTTTTTACTGGTTTTTGGGGCTTATGATTTTTAAAATAACGCAAACACAAGTCCTAAGCCAGAACAATTACCATTGTCGCTTGTAAGTGGTTATAATTTACAGCTTATTTTGTAAATCATTAGGCCAGATTGGCCGCTGCCCTAACCGAAAAAAGTGCGTATAAATGGAATCATGGATACATATAGATCTAACGAATTTGCAATGTTAATAGCTAAAACGACTAAAACCTTACAGCGATGGGACAGGGAAAGTATTTTTAAAGCGCATAGATCATTAACCAACAGCCAGTTCTATAGGCATAATCATGTTAATAGCCGCGTTTTTAGTCTAGGGCAAAAACATCGTCTGGCGGATTTCGGTATGAACTGGTTTGAACACGGCTGCAAGTTGGTTGTTATCAACAATGTATAAGCAAGTGCTTTCACGTCTATTGTTGCTTTATATTTTGGGTGGGTGCGCATTAATCATAATAGTGGGTAGTACGCTGCTAAAAAAAGAGGCACAGACTTCTACATATCAGTCGCGATACCTGTCAGCTATCAGTAAACAATTGAGTTCTGAACTCAAGCCCGGGCATAGTTTGGCAATACGTTATCCTGATCATGGCCCCTATGATCAGCGCCTAGGTTACACCTTCTTATCGGATGAGATTGCGCGATTAGAAAAGTCGGGGTATGCCATTACCACCCAGGCGTCTATTTCACCGATGATGAGTCGCTTAGTTGATGATTACGGCTTATTTCCTATTTATCAAGAAAAAACCAAGGCTGGACTACGCATAGTCGATCAGCTTAATCAAACACTATTTAGTGCGGTCTATCCTGCTTATGGTTATCCTGATTTTAATGCGATTCCGCCTCTGGTGTTAAATACCTTGTTATTTATAGAAAACAGAGAATTGCTTGATGAAACTCACAAAAATATTAATCCAGCAGTGGAATGGGATCGTCTGGGCTTTGCTGCATTACAGATGATGGCGAGAAAGCTAGGCGCGAATATCAATGTGCCGGGAGGCAGCACCTTAGCCACGCAGTTGGAAAAGTATCGGCATTCGCCTGAAGGCTATACCAATTCTATGCTAGAAAAACTGCGGCAAATGGCCAGCGCATCAATACGCTCTTATTTACGCGGCCCTGATACCCTGGACATGAGACGACAAATCGCGCTTGCTTATTTAAATTCTATGCCGCTGGCGGCAACGGCAAAATTAGGCGAAATTCATGGCTTGGGTGATGGGCTGTCGGCTTGGTTTGGTGCTGATTTTAGTGAGGTTAACCTGCTGCTGGCTAACGATGCAGTCGAGCAGATTAGCCCACAACAGGCGTTAGCTTATCGGCAGGTGCTGAATATTTTATTATCGCAAAGACGGCCTTCTTATCTTTTGGGGCCAGGCTATAACGCACTACAAAATCTTACTGACAGTTATTTACGTATATTGGCGCAACAGCAGGTTATTTCAATAGCATTACGGGATGCCGCTCTACAGGCTTCTACAGTACGGCTGGCTAAATCTGAACAATTGCCGGTCAAATTTATGGCGGAACAAAAAACGCTGAATGTGCTGCGTACCAGGCTTACCAAAATGCTGGGGATAAAGTCCAATTATGAGCTGGATCGGCTGGATTTAACCGTTAAAACCACGCTTGATTATGGCACCCAGCAAATGGTTACACAGGCGTTGCGTGAGTTGAGTGAGCCGGCTAAAGCCCGTGCCGCAGGTATCGTAGGGCTTCGAATGCTCAATGAAAATGTCGATCTTGCGCCAATAGTTTATAGTCTGATGTTGTTTGAGCGTGGCGAAAAAGGCAATCTACTTCGCATCCAAACTGATAATTATGATCAGCCTCTCGATATTAACGAAGGCATACGACTGGATCTGGGATCGACTGCCAAGTTGCGTACCATGGTGCATTACCTGGAATTGATAACTGAAATCTATCAGCATTATAAAAATCAGTCTGCATTACAATTAAGCCGAACTGAGCTGCACCCGCGTGATTTTTTATCTTCATGGGTAATTGAGCAGTTACGGGCGCATCCAAAAATAAATCTGGAAGATCTGCTTAATCAAGCCTTGGATAGACGTTATTCAGCCAGTCCTTACGAGAGTTTTTATACCGGCGGCGGTGAGCATCACTTTAATAATTTTACCCCCGATGAAAATGAAAAAATCATGTCGGTACGTGATGCCTTGCGCGATTCGGTTAATCTGGTGTTTGTTCGCTTAATGCGTGATTTAGTTTACCACCATCTTTATAAGCCGGAGGGTATAGCGAGATGGCTGGAGATCCCTGATGATCCTAGGCGGTATCAATATCTTGAACAGTTTGCAGACAAAGAAGGTCAAGTTTATTTAAGGCGTTTTTACGACAAATATCAGGGCAAACCTAGCGATGAAATCATGGAATTGCTAACCCAGCGAGTTCTAGCCCAGCCGACACGCTTGACTATGCTTTACCAGGCGGTTTATTCCAATACTAATGTCACTGGGCTAAGTCGTTACTTGAATGCCCATTTGAGTAACGACTTAGACTCGGAAAATATTAATAAACTTTTTCATAAATATTCACCGGCAAATTTTGACCTGCAAGATCAGGGCTATATCACCAAAGTTCATCCTCTGGAATTGTGGCTAGTTAGTTATTTAGTTCAGCATCCAGAGGCAACCAAAACAGACGTTATCGCCGCTAGCTTCGAACAGCGGCAGAATGTGTACCGCTGGCTGTTTAAAAGCAACCAAAAAAATGCCCAGCAGCTGCGCATTATGACTTTATTGGAGGATGAAGCGTTTAAACAGATACATACCGCCTGGGATCGTTTGGGTTATCCTTTTAGCTCCTTAACACCTTCTTACGCAACGTCTATTGGTGCGTCAGGTGATCGTCCTGCGGCACTGGCTGAATTGATGGGGATTTTACGCAATGATGGTGCAAAATTATCAACCGTTAGATTTGATCGTTTGCATTACGCTCAAGCGACACCTTATGAAACTTTACTAGATAAAACTCCAGAACCAGGCCAACAATTACTTGCGCCAGAATTGGCGAAAGTGGCGCGTGGCGCGTTGATTGGCGTGGTTGAAGCAGGCACGGCCGGGAGGCTTAAAGGTATTTATAAAGATGCGGCTGGTAAACCATTGTCGGTGGGTGGTAAAACGGGAACTGGAGACCACCGCAGGGAAATATGGGGAGCAGGCGGGCGCTTAATTGACACAGTCTTCATCAGTCGTGCTGCCACGTTTACGTTTTTTTTAGGTGATCGTTTTTTTGGCGTAATGACTGCGTATGTAGCGGGATCAAATGCCGAGGCTTATCATTTTACCAGCTCCTTACCGGTACAAATTATCAAATTTTTAGAACCTACGCTCGCGCCTTTACTAAATAAAAAACCGGATGGTACCTTGTAGACGTGCGCGTTGAGCACGGCGCATTTAAACGCTGTCAACGCCAGCGCCTACAGATAATATTGTAGCCGTGCGCGTTGAGCGCGGCTCTAAACTGATATTTTTCCAGGCTTCTTATATTTTCCATATGTAATCATAAGCTTACACCGGTTTAGCTAGGCAATTTCTGCAATCAAAATGTTGCTTAATTATTAGGTTATTTTACGTAGGAGGTGTATGGTTAATAAATCTTACAAATAATATTGTAGTTCATGCCCAAACGGATATTATTCAAGTGGAAACTACTGTGTTTCGAATAGCCGGGTAGGTCGAGTTAGCGCAGCATAAGCCGAATTTTACCTTTATGAAAAACTACGGCTGTAGATATACCGGGCTAGTTCAAAAAGATAAGGTTTTTCAGCGTAATTAAAATCCCAAAATTTTATTTCTAGCAAGTTTCTTCTATTTCCTGTGCTGATAAATGGATTCGAGGTAGTAAGCCAAAACATTTGATAAATCAATTTAGAAAATAATATTTTATCGTTTCTAAAAGAGGAGTTACTTTGCTGGAGATTATTGGCTAACTCATTAAAGTAAAAACCATCCTGAACATTGTTGCTTTTTTCTTGCCGTTCATCCAAGACGATATTTTTAAGCTCAAGGTAGGCTTTACTTAGTGGGAATAATTTACTGGAAGCTTGATTTTTAAAAGTATCCAGCAGCGGCAAATCATCATCTTTAAATAGAGTAATCAGTATTTTTTCATAAGGTTGTACAGCTTCATCAAAGCTGAACATTAAGCGCATATTAATCATAAATAAATATGCCACCATTATTTCATCCAGTGCGTTAAATAACGTTGAATTATGCGTTATCCAATTGCGGGTACTTTTCATAATCCACGCTAAACCACGTATTTTTTTAGGCTCTGTCGCTTCCCATTCGTGGGTTAAGGTTCTGATGAAAAGTTTATATAATACGGATTTATCAGCATCACTTGGTTCGCGCAAAGGTAAAAAGTTTTCTAATACGCTCAGATAATCACGCATATCTTCAAGATTGACTTGCTTTTCAGGTTCAATAAAGCCATTAAAACTCAAGCACTTTTCGGTTAGATTTTTTGATATAGCGCGACAGCCTTCAATAATCCCGCGTCTTAGCACAAAATAATCACGATGAGCCTCATCTAGCCAATGATTAATTTCTGCTTTATCTTCCTTTTCTAAAAATGCTTTCTCTGGATTAGGAGAAACAGGTAGTTTAATTTTGGCATTTTTAAATTTACTCTGAAGTTCATCAAAATATTTAGCATGATTTGAACAGAATAAAATATGTGATTTAGGAAAACCAAGCTCTATCACAAGTTCTATATAAATAGGATAACCTGCTATTCTGCCTAATTCAGACTCTGATTCATATTCTTTTATTAAGTTTGGTAAATAATCATTAACATCTTCCTGTTCCTTACGACAAATTGGCATATCAACATCTAAAACTATAAAATCAATTTTAGCTAATTCGTCAGGATTGCGAATAAACTCTAAGGCTTCTAATAAATTAAGTTTTAAAAAAATCCCCTTTTCTTTTAAGAAATCACGAACATCATATATATCTTCGCAGTTATCGTTTAATGTTATTATATCTAAAATACTACCAAAAACTGAATCTATTGTTGAGCTCACAATATTATCAGCTGGGTTATCCATCATCGGTGGTGCATTTTTATTTTCAGATGCCTTAAAATCTTCTACCCATAAAAAATGTGTCATGTGATTGCCTTATTCAAGTAATTCAGCGAGAATAATAAAAGTGGATTTAAAACTTTGTTCGGTGGATTCAGTGATGAATTGCCCGTTTACTTTTCTGGCAAGAGATTTTAAAAAGTCCATGCCTTTATGCGTACCTCTATAACTTTCTTGTGCGCTAGGATTTTCACACGTTAATTGATAGGTTTGATTTTCTTTGCAAAGCGTAATTGTCAAAGGTTTATTTTTGCCAACATCCATATATTTTAACGCATTAACCAATATCTCCATAAATACTACCAGAAAAATGGAATCGGTTATGCCGTATTCTTTAAATCGAATGTTGTAATCATTAAAGCCTGTGATTTCGATAGGGAAAAAATTAGTTTCTAGCCATGTTTGCAAATGGGATATTTCCACTTTTTCAGAAAATAAAGCGTTAAATTCATCTTCCCATTGATGCTGTAAGGCTTGCCACTTTTTGCGATAGTCTCTATTTTCTCTTAATTCTTCGCCATTGGTTTCAGGTTTTATTTTTGCCATTTTTTGCAAATAGTTGAGATAAATATTGATGATTTTATCTTTATTGGTTTTACTGAGTAATTGTGAAACCGCGAGGGCTAGATTATTGGCGAGGTTTTGCAGCAGGGTTGTTTCGCCGCTGTTGTCTTGTTTGAGTTGCTCAATGAGTTTGTCATCGTCGGCGGAAATGATGCTAAAAGCGGTTAATGCGCCGCTCATCATTTTGACGGTTTTTAAATGAATAGTGGGATTGTTTTCGTGTTCGGCGTTAGAGCGAATACATTGCAATGTGCCTAAAAAATTATGGGCGAACATGGCGATTAGATTGTTTAATTCTTTGTTTTTTTCTTCGAGTTCTTTATTTTTTTCTTTTACAACAATTGTTTTGAGATGATTCTGAATAGAAGAAGACAATAAAGCCTTTTCAATATAACCTTCGGTATCATTTTCATATTCATAGCAACGATTTTCAAATTGTTTTCTTGGCGTATTATATTGGGCCAGTAGATTTACAAATATTTCCTTAGCTTCATATAATTCTTCAGAATCAAGGTACATTATTGCTTTGTTATATTGTATAATATCTGATGGATGCCGATTTTCACCTATAATTTTAAATGCTTTTTGTGTGTTTCTATTTACTATAATTCCTTTATAATAAAAAAAAGCAATGATATTATCAGCTGATTCTGTATTTGCATGTTGCAGAAAATTTACTATATCCTCTGCTTCATCAAAAAATATTAAGGTATTTATTAGAAAACATTCGTCATCATCATAATCATCGAGATAAACATCCTCAGTTTTTAATAGAACCAAGTCTTTAATACTTAGCGTAAACGCGGCACGATTTAACCAGTCTTCCCATTCCTGTTTATCATCTTTATAATTCACATAAGCCATAAAAAGCTCGATAACGAAAGTTCTTTTTCCACCTTCTTCTAGTTTATCGCCTTCAATATATTCCAATGCCAAACGTTTATTGATGGTTACTCCATGCCCGTAATAATAAGCGTGACCTAACATAAATCTGGCAATATGATTATAATCAATTCCATATTCGAGCATATCTTGGAATATACGAATCGATTTTTGGTGATTTTGAACTACACCATTTCCGGTATAATAAGCGACTCCCAATTGGCAAGGTATTGCTGCGTCGGGAGAATCCGTATCCGCTCTATTTTCAAGATAGAAGACTTCCCACTCTTTTATTGCTTTCGCTTTTACTTTGTCTTTCTTAGGGGCTTTGGGATGCCATACTAAAGCCTGTTCTTCATTAGGACTACAATCGATGCTTTCCTCATAAGTTATAGCTAATAGATATTGAGCCTCTACATCATCTTGTTCAGTAGCTTGTTCATACGTTGCTATGGTGTCTTTTTCTTCGTGGACTTTAATTTTCTCTACGTTGCTAGATGTGTTTGTTTGATTTTTTCTTTTTTCATCCCATTCAATTGCTTGCTCATTATTCTGTTTAACACCGATACCATCACGATAACGATTGACAACTTCTCGTTGTGCAGAAATATAGCCTTGCTCTGCTAATTTTAAATACCAGGCAAATGCTTTTTCTTCATTTAATTCCACGCCACGACCAAATTCATAGCATGTAGCTAAGCGATACTGAGCGTCAATATTTCCATTCATGGCAACTTTTTTAAAACAGGCAAAAGCAATGTATTCATTTCGGTAGACACCGCAGCCTGCATCATAACATTCACCTAAAGCAAACTGAGCCTCTGCATGACCTTGTTCTGCCGCTTTTCGATACCAGTAAAGCGATTCAGTAAAATATTTTTTGGTTGCATCGCAATATGATTTTTCAACATTGTTACTTGCGAATATTTCTGCTGACATATCTAAGATCGGGCTAATGTATTTCGTATCTACATTAAAGTAACGCCCCCATCCCCATTTGTCATCAATCTGAGAAGGATATAATGCATTCGCCAACTCAAATTGAGCGTCAGCATCGCCAGCTTCTGCTTTTTTTTGTAAAGCCGACAAATCGTTATCTGTTAATGACATGGTTGAATCCTTAAATTAAATAAGTCGTATGCCCAGTTGAACTATTTCAAAAAACGAGCGTTAACCATTACGGATTAGTCTCAAACAAATTCGTCCCCCAACGATCAACTCGACCATTCCAGAGCAAATCAAAATATATCGGATAAAACGGTTTACTCAATGCGGCGCTGATTTTTTCCGTTTTGGCTTTGACCATTTTTTGCAAAACCTGGTAAGCCATTTCGGTTTTGACATCAGTATAAGTCGAACTTCTGCTAATACCGACAGAACGCAACTCGTATTCCGAAAACAACTCGGCTTGTTGAAACATTTGACTATCCAGCGGCAAAAACAAACAACTTACCAGATGCTGACGATCCTCAGCAAGTTCTTCGGCCATAGTCACCAAATGTTCGATATACAGATCCAACGGCTTTCTGATCTTGTTAAATGATGTCAGCATCGCCGGTTTGATGTTTGTAAGCTTGTATTTGATTTCGGCGCACAGCTTAACTTCCAAACGATGCAGCTCATCGGCCGATTGCACGGCTTTGAGTTGGGCAATGATAGTGTGCCGATTGCTGACCAGATAGTTTTTAAACCCCTCACTGGAACCCTGGCCTTCTTTGTCGATTTTGTGAAAACCACGGAAAGTATTACGCTCCACCGCCGCCCACTTTTTGTAGCATCCATCAGGACGAGCAACATTAGCACCTTGGACGATGTCATTCCAGGGATATTGCTGTTGTGGTTGCAGTAAAATCATTTCTGCACGATTTAAAACGCGTTTCAAAAGTTCGATGTTTTGCATGTTATCACCTTGTGTAGTTGGTTTGTGTTTAAGTCCTTAGTTGCTATGGTTAAAGCAGCAAGTGTGCCAACACCAACATATTATATTTTATATCTATAATATTAATTAATTACAAGCACTCATAAAGATTAACAAGTACCCCTCCAATCTTTTCATTATAATAATAGCTATCCCAATAAATAGTTAATTACCTAAAAAGATAATATGAAAAACGTCATCATCAGCCTGCTGGGCACTGAACGAGATAGCCGGGATAGCCACTGGCGGCCTACCTTATCGCTGTGTGGACATAAAGACCTAATGATCGACAGGCTAGAATTGCTTTTCCACCCGCGTTTTCAAGACCAAGCCACCCAATTAACCGAAGACATTAAAAACTAAAGTGGCCCCCATTGTCCAGACAAATAATGCTTTAATTTAAGATAGAGCCCTGTTCGCACTCCAGCTGAATGGCGCTGTCCCAACTTTCATACGGGAACAGATGCTTCTGTCGCCCCGTATTTATCTACGATCTTTGCCCCGC
>CANNNV010000014.1 GCA_947506155.1 Methylococcaceae bacterium | reverse complement strand
GCTGTATCTAAATCAGTTACAAAGGTTTTTATAAAGTGTGCCGGCTCGTGTATCAACATAATGCTGAAATACGCGGAAGCTTACACTGATTAGCTTACTCGTTTTCCAGTTATTTTTCTAAGCTTAAAAACTGGAACATCGAGTTAAAGACCCGCAAGTAGATAGTCCCAAGATTTCATTTTGGCATTATCTTAAAAATAAGCTGCTGGGTGTAAACAAAAACCCACCATTATCCGAGTTGATTCGGGCAGCACTACCTGTGGGGGAATGAGAAATTACCTGCGTTATTCGTAACCCGCTGTTTTTAATAACTGCACCGTGTTAAATTGAGAACCCTGAATTTTTAACTGATTTCAGTTACTAATGACCACCTCTTTCAATTTGGTAATGAAAAATAATGTCAAAATCTAAAATAAAAGTAATTAATTGGCTTGGCGATGTGGAAGAACATAATTACCCTGCCGCAAAATCTTATCTCAGCATTATTTATAGTGAGGATCAGGTTGTGGATATGATGATTCGATTTAAACATGCAGAAATTATGCAATTCAAAGCTAAGGATATATTTAGAGCATCCCAGCTCTCACTACTAGGCGTGAGTAATTTGCATGTTGAAAAAGACAGGAAAAAAATTAACAAAGGCGTGTGTCTGTCACCTCTGCTATTTTTAAGGGATTCATTGAACGGCAAAGTGGTCATTGCGGATGGGTATCATCGTCTGTGTGCAATTTACGAGTTTGACGAAGATGCCTGGATACACTGTAAAATTATTTAGGCACTTAATCTAGCCATGAAATACCTCACTGATCCACACGGTAAACAGCTACAATTTGCCGATACAGTCGCCGGATTATCCGTTGCCTTTATTTTGCTACCCGAAGCTGTCGCCTATGCTGCCATTGCGCATCTTACTATTCAAGCTGCGATAACAGCTGCCTTGGTGGGCCTACTTTGTTATGCCTGGTTGGGTAGCAGTCATTTTGCCATTGTTGCGCCAACCTCTTCCGCTGCGGCACTGCTGGCAGCCGTGGTGCTGTCAATGCGGCCGGTTGACGGCCAGATTGCCACTAGTTTAGGCGTCGCTCTGGTGATACTGACCGGCGCTGGCTTATTAGTTGTTGCCAAGGCTAAACTGGGGCGACTTTCAGCTTTTGTTTCACGCCCTGTATTGCATGGCTTTTCATTTGCTTTGGCGACAACCATTATTACCAAACAACTACCGATCATACTGGGTATTAAAGTCCATGCATCTGACCCTTTTCATATCCTGGTTGAGCTGTTCACTCATGCTAATGAAACAGCTTTTTGGAGCGCTGTTATTGGCTGTTGCTCATTAGCTTTATTAGCTGTGCTAAAGCGCTGGCCCTCGGTTCCTGGAGCTTTTGTGGTGTTAGTCATAGGTATTTGTTTAAGTCGCTTTGTGAATCTTGCTGACTTTAATGTGGCTATTGTCGGCCCCGTGCTTATCAAGTTACCCGAGCTTAGTTTGCCGCAGTTACCAATGGAAAAATGGCTGCAACTAGCCGAACTGGCCTGTGGTTTACTGGTGATTATCGTTGCCGAATCCTGGGGTAGTATTCGTAGTCTTTCTCTGATACACGGCGACCAGGTAGAACCCAATCGTGAACTTTTTGCCTTAGGGGCAGCCAATCTAGTTTCGGGCATACTTCAGGGCATGCCGGTTGGGGCTGGATTTTCAGCCAGTGCGGCGAATGAGCAAGCAGGAGCTCAAAGCAAAATGGCTGGTGTCGTAGCGGCATTGGTACTGCTGTTAATGGTTGTTTTTGGCCAAGTGTGGATAGGGCTTATTCCTGAACCCATTGTTGCGGCGGCAGTTATCAACGCCTTAAGTCATGCCTTAAGTTTAAAATCATTGGTTTACCTGTGGCGTATGGACCGCGATCAATACCTTGCTTTGGCTACAATAATTGCTGTTTTGGCATTTGGAGTCTTACATGGAATGTTGATTGCTGTAGGATTATCTTTAGCCTCAGCGATACACTCTTTTAGTAATCCGTTGGTCAGGGAATTAGCGGAATTAGATCATTCCCGCGATTATGTAGATAGAGCAAATCATCCCCAAGCTAAAGTCGAGAATCATCTATTAATTTTGAGGCCCGAAGAGCCGCTGTTTTTTGCTAGTGTCGAAGGTATTTTAGCGGAAGTTCAATTACACTTGAACAGTAGAAATGATGTAGACATTCTAATCTTGAGCCTAGAACAAAGTGCTGATCTTGACAGTACAGCGGTTGATTGTTTAATTGAACTTGCAGATCAGTTGAATCATCAAAATAAAGTGCTTTTATTAGCCCGTGTTAAAGATTCGATAAGACGCTTGCTACTGAAATTGGCTGCAAAACAGTTTCATGGGAAACTCTTTTGGAGCGTAGCTGACGCAGTGCTTGATGCTCAAAAAATACAAAATATACGACCGCGCTAAAAAAAATATTCTCCTGAAAGTAAAAAGCCGGTGCTACAGAATAAATCAGCCGATTCAGCTTATTGAAATAGAACCTGAATGTTTCCATACACAGATGATTTAGCCTCGAAAAAATTTATAATCAAACTAGATTTAGTCAATTAATACTGAGAGATGATAATGGAAAGAAAAGAAGCAATGGACTTTATGATTAAGTTACTCAAACTTATGTTGCTCAAAGAAGGCTCTGATTTATTTATTACTGCCGGTTTTCCGCCGGCAATAAAAATTAAAGGCAAGATGACACCTGTTTCACAGCAGACCTTATCGGCAAATGATTCCAAGGCACTCACGCAGTGTATTATGAATGATAAACAGCTCAAGGAATTTGAAGAAAGCAATGAGTGCAATTTCGCTATTGCACCTGCTGGATTATCGAGATTTCGGGTTAATGCCTATGTTCAGCAAGGTTCACAAGGTTTGGTGGTACGGGTAATCGCTGCGGAAATACCCAGTTTTGATAAACTGGGATTGCCGTCGGTTTTGAAAGACGTAATGATGTCAAAAAATGGATTGATTATCATGGTTGGCGGCACCGGTTCGGGTAAGTCAACATCAATGGCGGCTATGATTGACCATCGCAATGCCAATAGTTATGGCCACATCATCACGCTGGAAGATCCGATTGAATATGTGCATGCTCATAAAAATTGCGTGGTCATGCAAAGAGAGGTGGGAGTGGATACCAAAAGCTGGGAAGTCGGTTTACATAATACCTTACGCCAAGCGCCCGATGTGATTGTGTTGGGTGAGATTCGCAGTCCAGAGATTATGAACTATGGGCTGGAATTTTCTCAGACCGGCCATTTGGCGCTGGCTACCTTGCATGCGAATAATGCCAATCAAGCTATCGACAGAATTTTAGGTTTTTTCCCGATGGAAGCTCAAACTAAGTTGATGCAAGATATTTCGGTGAATTTACGCGCAATTATTTCCCAGCGCCTGGTTAAAACGACTGATGGCGGGCGCTGTGCAGCCATTGAGATTTTATTAAATACCCCGTTGATTTCAGACTATATCGCTAAAGGTGAAGCCTCTAGCATTAAGCCGCTGATGGCCAAGTCACGCGAACTAGGGATGCAAACCTTTGATCAGGCCTTATTAGATCTTTATAAGTCGGGTAAAATTGATTATGACGAAGCCTTAAGAAATGCCGATTCTCACAATGAGTTGCGTTTGCAGATAAAATTAAGCTCCGGCGAAGACAGATCCTCCGGTGGACTTTCATTACAATCAAAAGATGAAGGCGACCAAGATCCTACCATTTACGGGTAATTAAAAATAGCATAGGGACGAGCACGCAGTCAATCAACCCGCCCTGACGGACGGGGTCTCTCGCGCAAAAACCGATGAAATATGGATCAGCCTGATTTATCATTCGCCGCTACCTTAGCCAAGCAGCGGCGTTTACTTATCCTTACTAAAAAAACTAGGTACTGACATGACTCTGACACCGTATTTAAAATTAATGCTAGAAAAAAATGCACAGAGTTTGTCTTTAAAGCCAGGTTCTCCGGCGATTTTGACTTTATCCGGGGAAGAATTTCCATTGGGGAAAAATGAACTCAGTACAACTATCACAAAAGAAATAGCTTTTGGTCTTCTAAGTGATGAGCAGAAGCAGACATTAATCCAAAATAAGGCGCTAACGTTTAGTTGCGTAGCGCCACATGGTGAGAAATTCAAGATTAACGCGAAGGTCGGGGATAATGGCTTAGTATTGTTGATCGAACCTGATGATTCCAGCTATAAAGGTATTGAACGTAGGCAACATCCTGTCAGGTATCAAATTTTGGGAGCAATGCCAGAAGACAATTTAAATATTCTGCCTTATTTGGCGGAAATGACTCGATTGGAAGCCTCGGATTTTTTTTTAACGGTAGGTTCGCCGGTTAAAGCCAAGATTTTCGGTCGCGCCGTGCCACTGGATAATTTTCTGCTGACGCCGGAATTAACGCAGTCGGGTGTTTTTGGCATTATGACCCCGCAACAAATTGAGGAATTCAAAGTTACCAGAGATTTGGATTTTGCTATCAGCCTGCCTGATGGCAGCGCGCGATTTCGCGCCAACGCCTTTTATCAGCGTAAAACCGTGGGTCTGGTTATGCGCTTAATTCCTTCGCTAATTCCTACCGCTAAGGATTTAGGTACCCCGGATATTTTATTAGAATTGATCATGGCCAAGCGTGGGCTGTTATTGATGGTAGGAGGCACCGGATCAGGAAAATCGACGACACTGGCTGCGATGATTAACCATCGTAATGCCAATTCAGAAGGGCATATCTTAACCATTGAAGACCCGATCGAGTTTTCCCATCCAAACCTGAAATCTATCGTCAATCAGCGCGAAGTCGGCGTAGATACAGATTCATACGCCAGGGCGCTAAAAGCCTGTTTGCGAGAGGCACCCGATGTTATTTTAATAGGAGAGATCAGAGATAGAGAAACCATGTCTGCGGCCTTAGAACTGGCTAACACCGGACACTTATGTATTTCGACTATGCACGCAAACAACGCCAACCAGGCCATGGAACGGGTGATTAATATGTTCCCTCATGAATATCATGCACAGTTGTTTATGGATCTTGCCACTAACTTAAGTGGGGTTATTTCCCAGCGGCTGATTCACGACTTGACAGGCAAGCGTTGTGCGGCAATTGAAGTAATGATTAACACGCCGCATATAGCGAGCCTGATTTTAAAAGGAGAACTTAATGAAATTAAAGCAGCCATGACCAGTAGCGGCAGCAAAGGCATGGTGACTTTCGATAATGCCTTATATGAACTGTACAAGAATGGAAAAATCAGTCTCGAAGAAACACTGAAAAATGCCGATTCCAGCAATGATCTGGAAGCCAAGATTAATTTTGGATAATCCTTCATGGCAAAAAAAAGCCCATCGAAGACGGGCTTTTTTTAAAACTTAAATCGACTGGAACTTAGTTTTTGCTTTTATCAATGATTTGATTAGCTTTAATCCACGGCATCATGCTGCGCAGTTGTGCGCCGACGATTTCAATCGGATGCTCTGCATTCAAGCGACGTTTGGCAGTCATTTCCGGATAGTTTGTTGCGCCTTCCAAAATGAAGCGTTTTGCGTATTCACCGTTGCGGATGTTTTTCAGCGCTTCACGCATAGCCAGTCGGCTTTCTTCATTGATGACTTTAGGCCCGGTAACATATTCGCCATACTCGGCATTGTTAGAAATCGAGTAGTTCATGTTGGCGATACCGCCTTCAAACATTAAATCAACAATCAGCTTTAATTCATGCAGGCATTCAAAATAGGCCATTTCTGGTGCATAACCGGCTTCAACCAACGTTTCAAAACCCATTTTTACCAGTTCAACAGCGCCGCCGCATAAGACCGCTTGCTCGCCGAATAAATCGGTTTCACATTCGTCGCGGAACGTGGTTTCGATAATGCCTGAGCGACCACCACCGATAGCCGACGCATACGATAAACATATCGCTTTTGCCGTACCTGAGGCATCTTGATGAATCGCGATTAAATCAGGAACGCCGCCGCCGCGTACAAATTCAGAACGAACCGTGTGGCCTGGCGCTTTAGGCGCAATCATGATCACATCGAGATCGGCACGTGGCACAACCTGGTTGAATAAAATTGCAAAACCGTGGGCAAAGGCTAAGACTGCGCCTTGTTTGATGTTCGGTTCAATTTCTTCTTTATACAGTTGCGCTTGAAATTCATCAGGCGTCAAAATCATCACGATGTCTGCACCGGCAACGGCTTGGGCAACGGGTTGTACGGTTAAGCCATGGGCTTCGGCTTTAGCGACAGAGGGCGATCCTGTGCGTAAACCCACAACAACGGCAACGCCAGATTCTTTTAGGTTAAGGGCATGGGCATGACCTTGTGAGCCGTAACCGATGATGGCTACTTTTTTAGCTTTGATGATTGAAAGGTCGGCATCTTTGTCGTAATAAACTTGCATGGTTTTTCCTGTTTTTGGTGTGTTTAAAATTAATTCGGTTTAAGGTGTAACTTATTCATTTGCCCAGGTTTCAAAGACTTCAGTTAACTCAATACTCAGCTCGGGAAATAAATACGGCGTGGCAAGGTCATCATCGGTATACATGTGCTTAAGTTGATAGTTTTTATTGCCATCCAGCACAAACTGATGGATGGCTTGCTCTTCCGGATAGACAATCCAGTATTCGCTAACGCCGCTTTCCCGATACAGTTCATATTTGATATTCATGTCCCGCTTGGAGCTGCCTTTAGACAAAATTTCAATAATCCAGTCGGGTGCGCCATTACAACCTTGTATATCCAGCATTTCAGGGTTACAGATGACACATAAATCAGGCTGCACCACCGTATGTATATCCTGGCTGGCTAAAATTGATTTTTTGCGGTCATACAAGCGCACATCAAACGGCGCAGCATAAAGGCGACACTGTTTATGTTTGAAAAAAACCGATAGTGATCGCATCAAATTCGTAGAAATATCTTGATGCTTCACATTCGGTGCAGGCGACATTAACATGATTTTGCCTTTAATTAATTCAAGGGCATCATCAAAGTTCCAGGTCAAATAATCAGCATAGCTATAGGTCTGATTCAAATCCAATTGTGATAATTGAGTGATTTTGGCCATGGTTCAATCCTGCTTCAAATTAACAGCAATAGCTCAACGCCTACAAATGCAGACCTTGTTCGCCTCTCGAAATGCCTGTCGCTCCTGAACGCACCACTTCAATCAAGCTGTCGGGAGCGATAGCGGCAATAAATGCATCCAGCTTACTGGAAGGGCCGGTCATTTCCACCACATAAGAGGTCGGCGTAACATCGAGAATTTTGCCGCGAAAAATATCTGCCATGCTTCTGATTTCTTCACGCGATTGTCCGGTAGTTTTGATCTTGACCATCATCAGTTCCCGCTCGATATGGACAGATTCTGCCAGGTCTATCAGTTTAACCACATCGATCAATTTGTTCAGCTGTTTGGTGATTTGCTCAATCACGTCTTCACTGCCCCGGGTAACCAGTGTCATGCGCGACAGACTAGGGTCTTCGGTAACCGCTACGGTCAAAGACTCGATATTGTAGCCACGCGCCGAAAACAGTCCAGCCACCCGCGATAACGCGCCGGCTTCATTTTCTATCAAAATAGAAATAATATGTTTCATGCCAGTTCCCTGTCGGTCGATGTACCTGGCGCGACTCTTAAGGTCATGTCGTGGTGGCCTTTGCCAGATTCTATCATCGGGTAAACATTTTCGGTACGATCGGTCAATATGTCCATGAACACCGTGCGGTCCTTCATTGCAAACGCTTCTTCTAGCGCTGGTCTAACATCCTCGGGTTTATCAACTCGCATACCGACATGGCCATAGGCTTCTGCCAATTTGACAAATTCCGGTATGGTATCCATATACGAATGTGAGTAACGGCTTTCGTAGGAAAATTCCTGCCATTGTCTGACCATGCCCATGTAGCTGTTATTCAGGTTGATAATTTTTACCGGGGTCTTGTATTGCAAAGCCGTCGATAATTCCTGAATGCACATCTGAATACTGGCATCGCCGGTCACGCAGGCAACGTCGGAATCAGGAAACGCCAGTTTAACGCCGATAGCCGCAGGCAAGCCAAAACCCATCGTACCCAAACCGCCCGAGTTGATCCAGCGACGCGGCTTGTCGAACGGATAATACTGAGCAGCCCACATTTGATGCTGGCCCACATCCGAGGTGACATAAGCCTCGCCTTTGGTGACTTGGTACAATTGCTCGATCACATATTGCGGCTTAATTAAGCGGCTTTCACGGTCATATTCCAGACACTGAACTGCTCGCCACTGGTCAATCTGATTCCACCAACTTTCCAGGGCTTTCTTGGACGGCTTCTTTTTGCTGTCCTTGATCAACTCCAGCATCTGTTTTAACACCGGTTTGACATCGCCAACGACAGGAATGGCAACCTTGACCGTCTTGGAAATCGATGCAGGATCAACATCAATATGAATAATCTGGGCATAGGGGCAAAACTCGTCCAACTTGCCGGTGACGCGGTCATCAAAACGCGCGCCAATGGCAATAATTACATCGCTTTCATGCATCGCCATATTGGCTTCATAAGTACCGTGCATTCCGAGCATGCCAACAAACTGCTTGTCGGTTGCCGGGTATGCGCCCAAACCCATCAGGGTATTGGTAACCGGAAAGCCCAAGGTCTGTGCGAAGTTGATCAATTCCTTGCTAGCTTCACCCAAAACTACGCCGCCACCGGAATAAATAATCGGCTTTTGTGCGGTCAATAATAATTCCACCGCTTTTTTTATCTGTTCTTTATCACCGTTGACTTCCGGGTTATAAGAACGGATAGTCACTTTTTTGGGATATTTGTAAGAAACTTTTATTCTGGGATCGGTGATGTCTTTAGGTATGTCAATGACCACAGGGCCTGGACGGCCAGTGGTTGCGACATGAAAAGCTTTTTTTATAGTTTCAGCCAGTTTGCTGACATCCTTGACCAGAAAATTATGCTTTACGCAAGGCCGAGTGATACCAACCATATCAACTTCTTGAAACGCATCACTGCCGATAACCGGTGATGGCACCTGGCCGGAAATAATCACCATCGGGATTGAATCCATATAGGCTGTGGCGATGCCAGTTACCGCATTAGTGGCACCCGGTCCCGAAGTGACCAGGACGACGCCTGGTTTTCCGGTAGCACGGGCATAGCCATCTGCTGCATGGGTAGCGCCTTGTTCGTGTCTAACCAGGATATGCTTGACATCGTCTTGCTGGAAAATTGCATCATATAAATGCAATACCGCTCCGCCGGGATAGCCAAAAATATACTCTACGCCTTCGTCCTTAAGACTCTGAATTACAATTTGTGCGCCGTTTAGCTCCACGCTCATCCCCTCAAATAGATTCTCAAATTAAGCCGGTGTATGCGTTTTTAACACTACAGTTAACCCGCTGTTGGCAGTCGCCTTTTTTAGGCGACAGATGCCTGGCATTTTACTCGATTTTTGACTTAAAGTGTATATGCCTCTCTGATCCTTAATTTAATCTGCCGAGAACTCCAGCTCATAGCCAGAAAATTTACGGATATTAATGACACCGGTATCCAGCAACAAATATTGACCTTTAATGCCATGCAGCACCCCAAAAATGTCAGGGTTCTTATCCAAATTAAAGGATTTGACCTTGACTGGGTAACTGTCTACCGGAAAATGAATATCCACCACCGGTTCGTTGAGTAGAAGTTCAAATGCCTGTAGCCCAAAACGTTGGCTAATTTCAGCCAGTTCGGCGCTACAAATCTTGATTAACTCATCTCGTTTTGCAGCTAAATCGACAGGCTCGGCTTTGCTTTTAAGCATTTGCTGCCAGCTGGTTTTATCGCTGACATGTTTGGCAAAAACAATTTCAATCAAACCGGAAATATAGCGCGACCGCACTTTAAAAATCGGCAACGCCTGCACCGCACCCTGGTCTATCCAGCGCGTCGGGATTTGGGTTTGCCTAGTAATGCCGACTTTAATGCCGCTGGAGTTAGCCAGATAAACAATATGCGGTTGAAAGCAAAAAGCCTCGCCCCAGCCAGGTTCCCGGCAAGTGCCCGCTTCATAGTGGCAAGTTTCAGGCTTCATGATACATAGATCGCATTGCGCCAGCGAGATAAAACAGGGATAGCAATAACCCTGATTAAAGCTTTTTTTAATCGCGCGGTTGCAGTGTACGCAAGCGATGTTGCCGGTATAAGTTAGCCTGATAGACTTACCGATCAGCGGATTTAACGCAATTAGCTGATCGCCTAACGGTAGCTCATACTGAACCAATTTTGCTGGGTCCGATTCAAGCCGGACGTGCATTTTTTTTGTATAGCCTTGCATTTGGGGTTGTTCCTGATATTTAAAGATAACCGTCGGTATTTTTGACCAGCCAGCGCTCGGTTTGGGAGTCCAGTAGCTCTTTTTTCCAGAAAGGCGCTCTAGCTTTTAATGCTTCCATAATATATCGGCTCGCATCAAATGCGTCGCCACGGTGCGACGTCCATACCGCCACCAGCACTATGGGCTGATCCGGCAAAATATCACCCACCCGATGCACTACTAGCGCATCAAGCACCGGCCATTTTTCCATGGCTTCAATGACGATTTTTCCCAGTTGTTTTTCGGTCATACCGGGATAATGTTCCAGCGTCATACCCTTAACTTCCTCGCCTTGATTAAAATCACGCATCGTTCCTACGAAAATACTGGTCGCGCCAAACTTTCCGGATATTGCCTTTGCCGCGTCCTGATAAGTCTGAACTTCTTGCCAGGGATCAAAGGCGCTGTCACAAATTTTTATGTTCATGCTACCCCCCGGTCACCGGCGGAAAAAAAGCCACTTCATCGCCATCGTTAACGACACTATCCAAGCCAACATAATCCATGTTTACCGCCGCCAAACTATTAACCGGCAGTGTTTTATCCGGATTAGCTTGACACCATACCTGACCGACGGTAATCACGCCTGTAAACAGCAGCTTATCTTCAGAACGGCCGATACTTTCTTTCAAACTGGCAAAATAACGTACCTTAACTGACATAGTTACTCACAAAAAATAAAGTTAGTACAAGCTGCTTCATAAGATAGAGGTCGGGTTTTCTTAACCGGCTGTTGTTATAATGCAGCACGCTTGTTTCTTTTCACTGCTGATTTTACAGAAAAATGACCGCATTAACTCACTTTAATCAATCCGGCGAGGCTCATATGGTGGACGTTGGTGAAAAACCAATCACCCAGCGCACTGCGGTCACCGAAGGTTATATTGAAATGCAGCCGGAAACGCTGCAGCTGATCATCGACGGTGGTCACCAAAAAGGCGATGTGCTGGCTATCGCCAGAATAGCCGGCATCATGGCGAGTAAAAAAACCGCAGAGTTGATTCCTCTCTGTCATCCGCTGCCGTTAACGCATGTGGAAATCAAGCTGGATGCTGAAATTGAACTCAATCGGATACGCTGTCAAACCACTGTAAAAACCAATGGACAAACGGGTGTGGAAATGGAGGCGCTTTGCGCCACGCAGATTGCCTTGCTGACTATTTATGATATGTGCAAAGCTGTAGACCGAGGCATGGTTATCCAGTCGGTTGGATTGCTGGAAAAAGACGGCGGCAAGTCAGGGCGCTGGCAGAAAAATTAACCGTAGGCAATTTCCAACCATGAAGTCACCAAAATATTTTTCCTGCCGATCAGGTTATTGCTCTGAAATTACCTGAACTTGTATTTTTAACAAGGTGCCGACTATTTTGGCACTATTCAACATCACAACAGAGACCCTTATGCCGATTACATTAAAAGAACTGGCCGACTTTTGCGGTGCGCGAATTGAAGGCGGCGATCCATCAGCAATAATCTATTCAGCGGCAGAAATAACCTCTGCACATCAAGGTCAAGTCACACAGTTGACCAACAGTCGCTACACTAGCTATATCAAGGCATCGACTGCTACGGCCTGCTTTATTGCCGAAGATTTTAATGTGAACGTACCTGAAAATATCGCCCTGATGCGTTGTACTGATCCTGAAATCAGCTTTATCAAAGCGGTCGAATTACTCCATCCTGGACGGATTTATGCTCGGAATATTGCGCCGCAGGCGGTGCTTGGACTTAAGGTTGTTTTGGGAGATGACGTATATATCGGGCCTTATGCCGTGCTTGGAGAAGAGGTCAGCATAGGCGATGGTACAGAAATCCATGCCGGTGCTTATATCGGTAATAAGGTAAAAATAGGCAAAAACTGCCGGATTTATCCTTATGCGGTTATTTATGATGACGTGGTTGTGGGTGATAATGTGATTATCCATTCAGGCGCGATCATTGGCGCTGACGGCTTTGGTTATAAGTTCAGGCAGGGTGCACATGTTAAAGTTCCGCAAGTCGGCAATGTGCTGATTGAAGACAATGTAGAGATTGGCGCGAATACCTGTATAGATCGTGGTGCCTTGGGTAGCACCTTAATAGGGTCAGGCAGTAAAATCGATAATTTGGTGCAGATTGGGCACAATAACAAAGTCGGCAAACATGTGATCATGTGCGGTTTAACCGGCGTATCCGGCTCCTGTACTATTGAAGATTATGCGATTTTAGCTGGAAGCTCGGGTATTGCCGATCATGTTACGGTGGGTCAGGGCGCTGTGGTGATGGCGCGCTCCGGTGTGGCGGGGGATGTCAAAGCAGGTGCACAGGTTTTCGGCAGTCCGGCAAAAGACAAGAAAACGGCTTATAAAGAGCAGATCGCACTTAGCAAATTGCCCGAGTTATTGAAAAGAGTCAAAATATTAGAAGAAAAGCTTCGATTACAGGAAAAAGCGGATTAATTGATGCGCAACGGGTTACCCCACCTAGGGTAACCCGTTGCCATTAACTGTTGAGCGCGTTTAGTCTTTATCTATTCTGCCCAAAACATCGAACACTTTATTGATTTCAGTTGACGCACTTGTTCATATACCAGTTTAACTATAACTTTTCATTGATGATTTTGCAAAACGTAAAAATATACAACGTGCTATTTTTTAGAAACCTTAATGTGCATCATCAGTATGCCAAGGTGGCATCATGTAAATATCATGAGGTTTTAAACCCTTGTTTTTCAGCGTATCGATACTGGTTTTCTTTTCCATTTTTTGTAAATCAATTACAGTAATCGAGCCATCATCCATTTGTGGTAGATTTAAAAAATTATTTTGCACGAAAGCATATTTTTCATCCGGTGAAAAAACCAAATGATGCGCGCCTGCAGCGGTTGGAATCGATTTTAATAATGTCGGCTTTGTTGCGAATCCGTCACTAATGTCAAAAATATTCACGGCGCCAGGATTTGCCGTGGTGACATATAACTTATCGTGCGCCTTATTAAAGTAAATTTCTAGCGGTACGCCTTGTTTCACATCAGCAAAATCATAAACGGCTTGGAAATCAAAATTGTGATTTTTTTCCTGCCAGGTAGCTGTCCATAATTTCCCCTCAAACATGGTGTTGATATAAGCCATGGGTGGATTGGCATGCGGTAAAAATACCGCTTCTACCGGTGCCGAGCCTGATGGAGATGGTTTATCGGATAGTTTATGTGTAGATAATACCTTGCCGCTGGTTGCTTCGATAACCGTGACTGTTTCGCCGGGATCGCCTAAATCAGAAGGCCGCACGGTACTGGTAACGATCATGCGATTGATATCTTCTTGCAAGCCGATGCCATGCGGGTAACGAATCAAGGTATCTTTGCTGTCAGCCGCAATAACTTGTTTGACTTTATCGGTCTGAGCGTCACCGACAATAACATTGCTCGAACCCATGCAGGTCAGATACCAGGTTTTTTTGTCTGCCGTGAACGCCATGTCTTCGCTGACTTGACAGTCGGGGACATCCAAGGTTTCTATGACATAAGGCTTACTTTTCATATTGATTACACGCAGCGGGCCATTGCCTAGAGCTGTGATATAGGCTTTGCTAATATCTTTATTGTAAAAAATATGGTGAGAATGGGCGTCTGACGGCAATGGCAGGTCATTGATTATTTTGCCAAATTGTGGCGAATCTGGGTCAACATTGATAATCGCAATGCCTTCCTTGCGAGGTGATAGTCCGGGAATGCTATCGTAATTTGCCATAGCCAGCATTTCGGCATGACTGATAACAGGGGTCAATAATAAAAGGCTACATAGGGTTTTTGCTATGTTTTTTTTGATCATGGTTGCAACTCGGTGAGTGATTATGATGATAAAAGCGCGGATGCCTCAGAGCAAGCGCGCTTTCGGTGTGCTTAGCCTTCGGCTGTGGTCGGGCTGATCATGGTTTTTATTTGTGAGATACGATTCGCTGGAAACCCGCCTTTTTCAGCGTGCTCTTTAATGGTTTCTGCGTCAGGGGCAATATAAACACAATACACTTTGTCATCAGTGACATAACTTTCCAGCCATTGGATTTTTGTCCCCATCTCATTCAAAATCTCGCAAGATTTTTGCGAGATACCTTGTAAATCTTGAGTAGATAAAGCGCCGGCGTTAGGGATGTCGCGTTCGATAATATATTTAGGCATGATGATTTTCTCATTGAATAATTCATTTAAAAGATGGTGCATTTGTTTAAAGCGCGATCGATGCTTACGCTTTAAAGAAATTTTTCAATAGCTCCTGATAACACTGTTCTAATGGGGCAACGGATTGTTCGATTTTCATACGCAACAACCCGCCTTGCCACGCATTTACCCATAAATCCGCCAGTTCGAGCGCTGATTTGTCGGTACGAATAGTCCCTTCACGTTGAGCCTGGTTTAAGCCAAGTTCCCAAACATCACGATAACGATTGAGTGCAGTTTGTAGCGCAACTCGACAGACATCACTGGTCTCGCCCACTTCGCCAATTAAATTACCCAGCAAGCAACCGCCTTTAAATTCAGTTCGCTCCAGTTCAATAATCGTTTCTTGTAAATAACGCTCCAGTGCAGCGAATGTATTACCTTGATATTGCGCTAAATAGCTTTGCAATTGCGCGATGTAGGGGGTGATGTAGTGGGCGATAACCTCGGCAGCAAAATTTTCCTTGCTGCCAAAATAATTATAAAAAGAGCCTTTAGGAATCTGTACTGCATCAAGTATTTCTTTGAGTCCCGTGCCGTGATAACCCTGCTGCATCAGTAATTCAACACCTTGGTTGAGTAAATTTTCCCGGTTTATTTGTTTTTTAGTGGCTATTTTCATGTTTTTATTATATGACCGGTCGTCTTATATTGTCAAATAAAAAATTACATAATGAATCAGTAAATCTTTTGTTATTGCGAAAATGCGATAAAAGGCCGGTAAGGCGAACCCTGTTTCCAGGTAAAGGCTTCGGTGTAATAATGCATCAATGCCAGATAGCCCAGCAAACCCAGGGTGATTGCTTTACGAATTTCTACGCCAAAAAAGAATTCGGTGACGACATTAATTGCGTTATCACCGTAGGACTGCAACACAAATGCCAGTAGAAATGAGCACGCCGGCAATACGATAAAGAGTGGCAGGTGACAACGCGCCGCGTAGCGATACATGAAATTTTGCGGCTGTAAGTGATGCTTGTTGTAATCATGCGCCACATAAAAAATATAGGCGGTCGCATCATGCACCAGTCTTGGCACCAAAATCGCGAAAAAATAATACTGCTGAATGAATAGATAAAAACTGCCTAATACCAAAAAAATATTCGACCACAAAAACCATTTGCCCAAGGCCGTCTTCGCATAACGTTGACAGATTAGCGCAGCGCCAACCAGTCCTGTACACAAACCACCTGCAATCAATTTTATCCAATATAGCTGTTGCGCATCCAGGCTGTTTTTAAGAAATATGCCGATATAAACAGCAAGCCCCGCCGTAACACTCAGCCACAATAACAGGTAAAAAGCCCAGTCCGGCATGCGGCACAGTCCCCGTCCTACACCGAGTTGCTGCTTTAGGACATGATAAACCGTCCAGGCTGCCACAATCACATAAAATACTTGGTAAGGAATAAAAAGACTGCCTAGGCCGAAAACTATTGCAATAGCCACGGTCATAAAAATCAGCTTCGACTGGTAAAATTTCAGATAGTCAGTATTGCTGACCAGCAACATAGAGCTGGCAATTATATGCGGGGTTCCAAAAATAAGCTGAAAGACTAAAAACTGTTTGGGACTGCTAGGTAAGCTCTGCTGTAAAAATCCCTGCCAAAACCAGCTGTCAAACAACTGTAATAATAAACACAAAGGAATGATGGCATACAGGCTCAGCAACAACCGAAAGGAGACCGCTACTTGCTGATTATCAGCGGTAAGAGAGTTTGCAGACATAAAGCTATCCTGATGATATTGTTTATTAATTTGTTATGTCTGCATCATACACAATGGGCTTGCTTACGCAAACAGTCGGAACAAAAAAACGGGGAGTAAATATTCCGGTCGGGTTTACAAAGCCCGACCAGTCTTGTATTTGGGTTTACAGTTCAAATTCCGCTGGCGCTAGGCCCAATTCGGTGGCTATTCTGGTGGCTACCTTTTTTTCAGCATCATCAAAATTACCATCCGCAGAGGCGATGCCGATAATCATGCGAACCAACAGGCGCGAGGCCTGAGCATTCGATTTCATTTTGCCTAAGGCTTCATAAGCTTTGGCTTCGCCGATATCTTTATCGAACTCAAGTTGACCGACGAAGTCCTGAAAAGCCTTGATTACATCGCTGGTGGTAAAAATCGACAGCGCATCATGGCTTTCGATAAATTTGATCATTTTTTGTTTTTCTTCCGAACTGACGCTGCCGTCAGCCATCGCAACCAAGGCTGAACCCGCCATCGCGGCATTTAGAAAATCCTTGTTCTTGAATTTTAAAGCCTCTGTTTTTAATTCACTGGCCTTGTTTTTTAACTGACTTAGAAAACTGTCGAAACTCATGGTGCTCTCCTGATGTTAAGGTTGTGGTAAATTTTTGTGATTGCCGGTAATTAAACAGACAGCTCGGTATATTTTGGCAACGCGAGTGACTCTCCGTAGCATTGTCGTCTATTCATAATGTCTTGAGCCCAGCGCTGATGCGTCGCCACTTCACACATCGCTCCGTGCATCCGAAATACAGCAGGAGCAGCGCTGTGAGTTAAGCTCAGCGCCATGTCATAGTCTTCATGTTCAACCTTGTACATGGCTTCAATAATTGGTTGCTGAGTCGGATGTATCGCGGTTTTGCCGATCAGGCCATGGGCCAAATCCAGCCGTATTTCTTTTTGTAGGGTGATGGTATCTTCCATGTATTCAAACACCGGCGCCGACAACGAGAATCCATAAGGCTTGAAGTTAGTTACCAGCTGGGCTATCACCTGACCTAGCGGCGTTTCGTACAAGGTCATGGCTCTGGGTCGTCTGATCCCCAGAATATTTAGCAAATCGTTGCCGCCTATCCGTAACATTAAGATGCGTTCAAATATGCCGTCCTGAGCCAAACCCTGGCGCAAGTCGCGCATCGCACCGACATCAAAAACATCCCGAGTTTCCAGCGTTGGCATAATCTTGAACTGCGTACCCTGCAATTGATCGAAATAAGCATGAAAATTGGCTTGATTAAATTTTGGCAACACAAAACCATCGATTTTTTCAATAGCGGGCAGCGCCAGCAAGCGCGCCAGGATTTTTGGATTTCTGGCGCGTATGAAGCGAAAGCGTTGCGGCGTGTCTCTAAAACCATGCAAGCAAAGTCCCAGATGCCGCAGACTGCTGTCCAGTTCGGTACGCGATACTGCGTCTTCGGTACAAAAAATCATTGATCGTAAGGCTGGCAGTTTTTCGCCATTGGCGCAATCCATCAAATCCAGACGATGTGCCGGCATGTACAGCGATGCCCCTAAACACCAGGGTGAAAATATTTTCGGTGATGTCGTCATAAGTGCAGTTCTTTGATTAAGGCCACCGCTAGATACGGCAGATCGGGGAAAACATCAACAGGAATAGCTCGGGCTTCTGCCAGATAACGCAAATGCCGGGTGGATTCGCACTCCAGGTCTTTTAGCAACAACACCCGAGCTTCGCGGCGCAATAAAACCCGCGTCGCCTCACCGATGCCGGGCTTGACATAATTATACTGGCTAATGCCGTAACGTTCGCTAATCCAATGCAGCAGCCCCTGGGAAATGGCTTGTAAGTGTAAGCGATCATAGTCACCGCTGGCTAATTTGTATTTAGGTTTTTGATGCACAAGCTCAACCGCAGTCAGCAGGGTGTCTATGAAGTAACGGGACAAATCCTGTGGTTCAAACTCGCAGTAATACATGCAACCATGAAAATCATTAGCGCCTGCAGTCTCCGGGTCATAAATCGAACGGCTGACCAGTCCTGACACCGTGGCATTCAGGATACACGAAGGAACCAAATAATCCTCGGAAGTTGCGGCCATCGCAGCGCTGCCGGACAAATCGGCCAGTACATATAACTCGGCTGGAATCATTACCCCATCGGTCTCCGCAAAACCCTGCAAGCTGGTCGCCAACTGTCGCGCAATAACACCCTTGCCAGTCCAGCCATCGACAAAAACCAGCGATTCCGGCGCGTGGCTTTGCAAAATATAGCGCAACGCATTTTGATCGATACCAACATCGCGTAATATTGAAATGGAATAATGACTGACTTCGCTGTTGAAATAACGACTCAATACATGCTTGAGCAATACGCCAATCGGGGTTCCGGCACGCGCCAAGGAAACCAGGGTAATACCGTGCGGACGGGTTTCCATAATGCGTTGCGCCAGAATCAGCACATGTTCAGCCATACGCTGCTGGTTCAAATCCAGCGCCTGATAAAACAGCGGCAAATAATGTTCCGGCGGCAAGGATTCGTGCGTCAGCATTTGCGAATAATGCTTTGCGCCCGATTGAATCAGGGCTTCCTTGATATGGATAGGCGTGTCCTGCAGGACCATCGGTTTTAGCAGGAATTGCACATCGTCTAGGGTGTAACTGCCGGTGAATGGAGTGATCATTTAGCTGGCTTCGCTAAAAGCCAGGGTGTGAAACAACTGGGTGTTTTTAGGGATTAACGCGTAATCGCACAGAGCCATAAACGGGGCATCGGTCTTGCTGTCGCCTGCGCCAAAGGTCAAGACGTTGGGATGCTCCTGTTTGTAGCGGTTCAGCAGATAACTGACCGCGCTTTCTTTGTTGATGATTTTCGGTAATAGCGCCAGGTTGTTGCCGTTGATGTGCCAATACAAACTGCCATCAAGCACATGCGGATGCGGTTTGATCACCTCATCAAGCAGGGTTTTTAAACTTGCTTCAGTGCCGTCGCTGTGCTTGATCACGCCATACCAGTTGATGCCAAAATCATTGACTATTCTCGGTTTAAAGCCCGGATGGTGTTGCGCGTAACGTTCGACTTCGGCCCAGACTCCCAGCAATTTTTGATGATACTCGGGCAAGGTTTGCATGAGATTATCCTGCCACACCGGGTCGAGCTTGCGCTGTTTGTCCAAAATTACCGCGCCATGATTTAACACCACTTCTTCCAAAAACGGCAGGTTGACGCGCTCAAAAGCATGGACATCGCGCGCCGTCACCGGCACTATCTTGAAACCTTTAGATAACCAGTGCCATAACCATTGCTGTTTTTGCGTGGCGAAGGAGTTGGCCGTGCCGTCCGGTAATACAGCCCGGACTTGCAAGTCATGATCATTGACGCCGGGTACGCATTTTCTCAAGGTCTGAAACAGCGTGTCATCAAGGTCTAAAAAAATGTAACTTTGCATGGGTAGTGCTATCCGGTAGTAGTTCAAATCGTGCACTAATGGCTTGCCATTGATGCAGCAGGTCATGCAATGCCGGACACAGCGGCGTTTCATGGCAAAGAATAATGTCCCGGTAATCGTCCGGATTCAGGTTATAAATAAAGTTGGCTATGCCATCGTCGTAGTTGTCTTCAAACTGGCAGACTCGCTCGATATCATTGCCTTGATGGATCGGTGAGCGCGTAGTGCTTTGCACCTTGACTTTAAAGTTATAGGATTCTAATTCCCTAGCCAGAAGATAGGCCGGAGCGTTGCATTCGCCGGTGCCCAAAACCAGAATCGGCTGGGATTTGTCAAGGCTAAAGCTGCTTCCGCATAATTGCTCGACCACATCATTTTCCAGACTTATCGGAGCATCCAGGCCCAAGCGGCCCGGCCAGGCTAACAGCGCTTTTTTACACGCTCCATTGCCCGAAACATTGACGGTGATGCTGTCTATTTCGGTATTTAACCTATCCTCAAAACGCAATATTCCTTGTCTGAAACACACCCATTCCACGATCACACCGGCCTCAGTTTCCAAGGCCTGGCGATCATCCGGATGGGCAAAATTGACCAGGCTGACGATGAATACTTTTTCGAGCGCCGAATTAACGTGCTTGTAGGCTTTGATCAAGCGCGAAAAGGTTTTTCCGGTACTGATTTCATCATCGATCAGCACCAGAGTTTTGGCTGTTAAAAACTGTTCTCGATGCTCAGACTGATCAGGATAATACAAAAAGAAGTCAGTAGCATGACTATGGGCTTCTTCAAACTCCAGTCGGTCGATGCCGTCCAGATGATAGCGGGTGGTCTGGATAAATAAAACCTGCTCTGCACCTTCCCGACACGCGGCTTCAAATACGCCGTAACCCAATCCTGTCGCGGTTTCCGCCATGCCTATCCACACTGAACCTGGGGCAACGCCGCACTTTAATGTCGCTCTAGCCAGGGCGCGATAAGACCAACTCATGACTTTTGGCGAGACCGGATAATGCTTGCCCAGGACTTTGCTGACCAGTAAAAATTTGCGCTTGCTGCTTACCCTGGCCGCAAAACCCAGCAAGCGTTGCAACGGAATAGTTCCCGGCTCCAGATCAAGCTGTAGGGTTCCTGTGTCCAGTTTTATGGTGAGTGTTTTTGATGGCTTCATGTTCTGGTTCCCATGCTGCCTGGCGCATGACTTAGATTAGCAAGACCTTGCTGCAATTTCATTTTATCGTATACGCCTTGGGTAGGCGCAATCCAGACCATGCCCGGACCGGTAAAGGTTTGCAATAAGCCTTCGCCGCTGGTCACTGATTGAAACAGGGATTTGCCCGATTTTTCTGCATGAAAGCTAACACTGGCGGTTCTGACAAATGCAAAATTGCCATCAACCGATAGCTTTTCACCGGCAGCCAACTCATAGGACAGCAGTTCTGCAATTGGCACTGGTGAATTTAGCACCACGACACCAGAACCTTTTACCTGGGTCTGAAAAAAGCCCTCGCCACCGAATAACGCACTGGAAACATTTTGCTGTATTTTCGCGCTGACCTCTAAGCCGGCAGAGCCGCAATGAAACGCGCCTTTATCAAAAATCAGCGCATCGTCATCGATATTGAACAATAAATAATGACCAAAACCAGGTTCCAGATAAATCTCGCCGGTGCCTTTAATCTTTGATTGAAACAGGGTCTCGCCGGTTAAGAATTTACGCATCAGCCCTTGCGCTATACCGCCCTGAGTACTTGACTCCAGCTGCAACTGACCTTTCATAAAGTATAAAGCGCCCGGTTCAATTAGCAGCTCACTTTTATCCAGCGTCACCCGAAGCATTTTTAGATGAATATTGGCCTGATTGGCAAAAAACACTTTTTCTGCAACATCCAGATCATCAGAGCCTTTTAGTGTTTTGTACTGCACTACCTCAAATACTGCGCCTGGTATCGCTTCGCTTTCTACTAGATCAAAAGGCTCGCTGTTAGTCATCATTTTTGTCCTTTGTTAAACGATAGTTCACGACACGTCCAGCATCACCACCGGCATATTAAGCTCGGTTACCCTGAGGCCATAACGAATGATCGGAGGCTGAAACAGTTCACATTTGATACTCTGCAACGCAATCTGCGCAAGATTAGCCCCAGATAAACAGGCCATGCCGAAACCACCGGAAGGACGCGGATTTATTTCCAATAAGCGCACGCCCTCTACGCCTTCTTTGAACTGAATATTGAACAAACCGTTGAGCCGGTAATGTGCGGTTAACCGGGTCACCATGCCGTCGATCTCAGCGTTATCATCGATAATTTGCCCGCCACCAGGTAGCTGCGATTTTTTGCGTTGTACCGCGCACAGCAATTCGCCGTGGCGCCCAGCGCAATCGACGCTCCATTCTGGACCGCCCAGATGTTCCATAACCAATAGCGTATCAAACTCCGGAGTGTTAACTAAGCCGTGCCGCAGTTCTTGTAACGGAATCTGATATTCAATACCTTCAAGCAATTGAGTAATGCTGTCGCGCTGGGCATCCAGAATCCGAAAGCCCAGACCGAACACTGAAACCGCAGGCTTTACACACAAGGTTTGATGCTTAAGCGATAATTTTGCAACAGCGCTATCAAATTCCTCGCCATTATTAACCGCAATGAAATCCATGGTTTGTGCGACATTTACAGGCAACGCCGTATAAAACTTCGCCTTGTCGTGCAATAAAGTGAGCGTGTCAAAATCAGCAACCGACAACACTTGTACACCGATCGCCTGAAACAGAAAATGATGTTTACTGATTAATGCGGCGGCTTTTCCTGGCCAAAATAATTGAATATTATGCTGCCTACAAAAAGCCACGCACCATTCCAGATAGTCTTGTTCAGAAAGACCATTAGGTTCGAGATAGCGTTCATCCGCCGCCAAAAAGGCAGCGGCATTAGCCTGGGTGTGGGTGCAAATCAGGGTGATTTCTGACTGGTGAAGATTTCTAAAAACTGCGTGTATGGTCGAAAATGTTTTGTTAAACCAAATTCTCATTGATGCCTACAGATGAATAATAATTTGCGGCAGCAAGGCCTCAATAGTTCGACCAACGCCATTTTCGCCTATCGCATGCATTTTCCACTCGCCATTATGCCGGTACAATTTCGCCATGATTTGTGCAGTATGCGAACCTTGTGAACTGAGCGTGTAACGGGCAACTTCCGAATTATTACTACTGTCGACGATGCGGCAATAGGCATTTTCAACTTCATCAAAAGTCTGTCCGGAAAAGGAATTAACGGTAAAAACCAGAGATTTAACATTTTCAGGTACTTTAGCGAGGTCAACTTTGATCTGTTCATCATCGCCGTCACCGGCACCAGAACGATTGTCTCCGGTATGGACAATACTGCCATCGCGGCTTTTTAGTTGGCCAAAATAAATAATATCAACGACTTTGTTTTGATCATCGAACAAGACGCAAGAAGCGTCCAAATCAATGGAGTCGGTTTTACCGCCGCCAAACATGCCTTTTAACATGCTGACTTTGGCCTGTTTAGCATCCCAACCTAAACCCATGACAACCTGAGTTAATGCGTCACCAGACTCTTTAGATAAGGAAATTTTTTGCCCTTTTTGTAAATTAATAGCCATGCATAACCTCAATGATTTTTTGTAGTAGAGTTTAATTACCCACTTGGGTAATTAAACATTAACCCCGAATGAAGCGGCTAAAGGTCCAAGTCCACCAGTAAAACCTTGGCCGACTGCTTTAAACTTCCACTCTGTACCTATGCGATAAATCTCGCCAAAAATCATCGCTGTTTCGATAGAGGCATCTTCACTCAAATCATAACGGGCAAGTTCTGCTCCATCATCTTCGTTGATAATACGTATATAAGCATGACTGACTTGACCAAAATTTTGTTTACGCGTTTCAGCTTCATGAATCGTCACTCCGAACACAAGTTTGTCCAGTTCACCAGGTACTTTCGATAATTCAACCTTAACGGTTTCATCATCGCCGTCACCGGCGCCAGTGGTATTGTCACCCATGTGCTGAACAGAGCCATCGCCGACCACTTTATTATTAAAAAAACAAAAATCGCTATCTGAGCGAACTTTGCCATCCAGCTTAACTAGAAATACACTGGCGTCTAAATCAAACGCCGCGCCATCGGTTGCACGAGCATCCCAACCCAAGCCTACCGCGATTTTATTCAAGCCTGGGACTTCCTTGCTTAAATTAACATTACTGCCTTTAGTAAGTGATACTGCCATGATTTTCTCCTGATTATTTATTGAAGTTTATAGTGAGTAAGCTTGCAACTTAGACATTAATTCCGTATTGATGGGCTAAGGCCGCCAAACCGCCTGCATAGCCCTGACCCACGGCTTTGAATTTCCATTCTGCGCCATTTTTGTAGATTTCACCGAAAATCATCGCGGTTTCAATTGAAGCGTCTTCACTCAAATCATACCGGGCGACTTCGACATTCGAGTCTTTATTAACCACCCGAACATAAGCTTTTGATACCTGTCCGAAATTCTGTTTGCGTGAGTCAGCATCATGGATAGTCACGATAAAAACAACCCGCAAAATATCAGCCGGTATTTTGTCAAGCAGCACAATAACGGACTCATCGTCGCCATCACCGGCACCGGTACGATTATCACCGGTATGCTCTACCGAACCACACATGGATCTAGTCTGGTTATAGAAAATAAAATCACTGTCGGATCTAACTTTACCGTCTTCCTTTATCATAAACGCACTAGCATCGAGATCAAAGTCTGCACCGTCGGTAGGCCTTGCATCCCAGCCGAGACCGACAATCAAGTTTTTAAGGGTCGGATCAGTCTTGGACAGGCTAATGTTGCCGCCTTTAGTGAGTGAAACAGCCATAAATCATTCTCCTTAGAAGTTTAATAGATACATCGACATGTCGGCTGTCATGATAACTGCTAACAAACAGCTTGCATAGACCACGATAAATCTAAAGCGGTAGCTGATCAGGCGCTGGCTTTACATCCGACTTGTTGGATTTAGGTGCAGTTTCAACTCTATCATAGCCAAACAGGTTGGTGATTTTTTCCCACAGAGTTTTTTCGAGATCTCGCTTCGGAACCTCTACAGTGCTTTCTGAGATTTTAAGAACAGGAACTTCACCAGGTTTGAAATCGCCTTGTATTCCAATCAGTTGATCATTATCAAACACTAAGGAAATCCTTTTTTGTTGCCGGTCTTGACCGCTAATTTGCACGGAATAGAGGTAGTCCCAGCGTTTTTGATGAAAAAAATCAACCAGCATCGGCGAACCCATGATGTAAAGCACTTGGCGTTTGTTCATCGCGGGTCTGAGTTGATCTATCATAGCCTGATCAACCATATTGCCTTGCTGTACGTCTATAGTATAGACACCGGGCAAATTAGTCAGAATGGTGGTACAAGAGGAGAGGATCAGGCTTGCGACGATTGCAAGAATGCGGGGCAGGTGGCGGTTGCAAAATAGGTTTGAAGCGAAAAGCGACTTTCTCATTTGAGGCTGAGGATGTGTGTAAAATAGAAAATGATACAGGATGTTAAACGATTATCCTATAAAACTGTCATGCGCAACTGGGCAAAAAAAGGCTACAATGCGCGCAATTCTTTTAAAGCCGCCTGATACCTTAAGGCATAAACGGAGATTGATGTTGGAAATCCATGATTTAAGGAATGCCGGTCTAAAAGTAACTATACCCAGAATCAAGATTTTGCAAATTTTAGAAAAACAAGTTAATGAGCGTCATTTAACGGCTGAACAGGTTTATAAAATCTTGTTGAGTGAAGATGAAGAAATCGGCTTAGCTACGGTGTATCGTGTTTTAACTCAATTTGAAGCAGCGGGATTGGTGACCCGGCATCATTTTGATGGTGGCAATTCGGTCTTTGAATTGGATAAAGGCACGCATCACGACCACATACTCTGTATGCAGTGTGGCAAGGTCGACGAATTTACCGACGAGGTAATTGAAACTCGACAAAAGGAAATTGCAGAAAAGCTGGGATATCAGTTAACCGATCATGGCCTTTATTTATATGGTTTTTGCGCTCAGTGCAGGAACCTTTGATTTTTTTATTTAACTTGTAGGCTTCATGTTTAAACCTCTTATTTTTTATATCGGCTTACGTTACACGCGGGCCAAACGTCGAACTCAGTTCATTTCTTTTATTACGTTAACTTCCGTTTTAGGTATAGCACTGGGTGTCACGGCTTTGATTACGGTGTTATCGGTGATGAACGGTTTTGAAGCTGAATTGCGCGAACGCATACTCGGCATGACCTCACATGCGACCGCTACAGGCAGAAATGGTCAACTAGATGACTGGCAAGAACTGGAGCGAAAATTAAAAAGCTATCCTCATGTGGAAGGCACCGCGCCTTTTATCAATGGCCAGGTCATGATTAATGCCGACCGGCGCGTCAGCGGCACGATGCTAACCGGGATTTTGCCTGACTACGAATCCCGAGTATCGGAAGTCGCTGATAGAATGAAGGAAGGCAAATTAGCTGACCTGGTTGCCGGCGAATATGGCATTGTTTTAGGCGTAGAACTGGCCAATTATCTGGGTGTTTTGATGGGCGATAAAATCACCGTGATCAGTCCACAGATTAACTCCACGCCAGCCGGCATCGTGCCCAGGATGCGACGATTTACCGTGATCGGAATTTTCAAGGTCGGCATGTATGAATATGATCGCAATATGGCGCTGATTCATATTGATGATGCGGCCAAGTTATTTCGTCTGGAAGGCGCTGTTTCAGGTCTTAGAATCAAGCTGGATGATTTGTTCAATGCGCCAAAAATAACTCACGGGCTTTCAACTGCGTTATATGGCGATTATCAGGTTAGCGACTGGACGCTGGCGCATAGCAATTTCTTCAAAGCGATACAGACCGAAAAACGAGTCATGTTTATCATTCTGTTGCTGATCGTGGCGGTAGCCGCTTTCAATATTGTCTCGACCTTGGTCATGGTAGTCACCGACAAGCGTGGCGACATTGCCATTTTAAAAACCCAGGGCTTAACTTCCGGGTCGGTAATGGGTATTTTTATGGTGTTAGGGGCGGTCATCGGCATAGTTGGCACGGTACTCGGAACGGTCGGCGGGGTGTTACTGGCCTTAAATGTTGAAACCATTGTGCCGGCGATAGAAAAATTATTTCAGGTTCAGTTCATGGCAGCGGATGTTTATTACATCAGCGAGTTACCGTCTAAGCTGGTCTGGTCAGATGTGTATGCGATAGCGGGCATGGCTTTTTTTCTGTCCTTACTAGCGACTATCTACCCAGCTTGGCAGGCTGCCAAAATAAATCCAGCGGAAGTTCTTAGATATGAATAAGTCCAGCATCTTGCAATGTCAGCAGTTAACTATGCGCTATAACCAGGGCGGTTTGGACGTTGAGGTTTTAAAAGGGGTGGATTTAAGCATCGGTGTTGGCGAGCGCGTCGCCATTATGGGTGCCTCCGGTTCGGGTAAAAGCACGTTGCTGCATTTATTGGGCGGACTTGAAAAACCCACAGGCGGCAAAGTTGTTCTGGACGGGATTAATCTTAATGAAGTCGGTGCAGGTCAATTGGCTAAATTAAGAAATAAATCCTTGGGCTTTATTTATCAGTCGCATCATTTGTTAGGCGAGTTTACCGTACTGGAAAATGTCGCGATGCCATTGTTGATAGCCGGGCTGTCGGTAAAACTAGCGAGCATTCGGGCAACCGAGTTATTGAAGCGGGTGGGGCTAGGACACCGAATTGAACACAAACCCGGTGAACTCTCGGGCGGAGAACGGCAGCGGGCCGCTGTCGCCAGAGCCTTGATCAACAAACCTAGCGTGATTCTGGCAGATGAGCCCACCGGAAACCTGGACAGCAAAACCGCAGATCAGGTTTACCAGTTAATGCTGGAGTTAAACCAGGAGCTGAATGTCAGCTTTCTGGTGGTGACTCATGACCATGAACTCGCCGCAAGAATGGGCAAAGTTTTACACATGGAAGATGGCGTTATCTTGGGCTAAGCTCTTTCGCTTTTAGGCGACGATCCTTTCTTTCTGCCCATTTTTTATTGATATGGTATTGCCAATAATAATGTATGCCGAAATAACCGATCGCAGATGAAATTATGCCCATAATAAAACAGCCGGCTAAAAATGGCTGCCAGACATCAGCTAGCCCAGAGAATACTGCACTTAGTGAAAACTGGGATTCCTCTGTGCTGGCGGGCTGATTCATAAACCACAAACCAACTTCATAGGCAAAGTAAAACAGTGGCGGCATAGTGATCGGGTTAGTTATCCAGACCAATGCTACCGAAATGGGTATATTAGCCCTGAAATAAATTGCGCCGCTAGCGGCGAAAGCCATTTGCATCGGACTTGGGATCCAGGCGCAAAATAAACCCACCGCAAAGGCCAAGGCAATAGAACGACGGTTTAAATGCCAGAGATTAGGCTCATGCAGTTTTTCACCAAGAAATTGCAGATTCTTATGGCCTTTGATCACATCAGGATCAGGGATGAATTTGTGAATTAATTTTTGTATGAGTTCTTTGGGCATTATTATTTTTAATTATTAAGGGCTAGCAAGGTGCTAAATGGTTGTTTCCGCACTGTCATTTTTAGCAGGGATATTGCTAGTGCAGCAGTTATCGGCATTGCCGAATATAGGCTGGCTGATAGTTGGCGGTGCAGTAGCTGGCATTATTGCATGGTTGCGTTATTGGCGGTGGCTATTTTTTGTACTCGGCGTGCTGTGGGCAATCCTGTTTGCGCTGTATCGATTATCCGATCGATTGCCCGAACATCTGGACGGCACCGAGATTCAGGTGACCGGTATCGTAAACGATTTGCCGGAACAGGATGAAAAGCGAGTCCGTTTTGATTTCATTGTAGCCGGCCCCGCTGGGGCCGGTATTGTAGGAAGCCCCGCTGAGCCTGCGCAGCACTTGCCCACCAAACTAAGAATAAGCTGGTATTACCCAGATCAGGTCGTCAAGGCTGGTCAGCAGTGGGTTTTTACCGTTAAATTGAAGCGTATCCACGGCAACATCAACCCCGGTGGCTTTGATTATGAGCGCTGGCTCTTTACCGAAGGTATCGGAGCGACAGCTTATGTGCGACCCAGTCCGAGACCGGTTTTACTAGGACAGGATTCGGCCTGGAGCAGTATTTCAGTTTGGCGACAACACATCACCGATCAATTATCCAAAACTCTGGCTGACAGTCCTAGTCTTGGGCTGATCAAGGCCTTGACCATAGGTGATGGCAGCCGCATCAGCCCCTCTCAATGGGATGTTTTTCGCAAAACTGGCACCACGCATCTGGTGGTAATTTCCGGTTCGCATATCGGTCTGATTGCTGGGCTGGTTTATTTTCTGGTGCTTAAATTATGGGCGTGGACAGGCTGGCTTAAGCAGTCGCCGCAAAAAGTTGCAGCCATTATGGCAGTGCTGGTGGCGATTTTTTATTCGGGATTGGCCGGTTTTTCGGTGCCTACCCAGCGCTCCGTAATCATGCTGATGATTGCTATGACGGCAATCATTCTGCAACGCAACAGTCGACCGTTTAATACCGTGTCTATTGCGCTGGTTGCGGTGTTGCTATTTGATCCATTAGCGGTATTAGCGGCGGGATTCTGGCTGTCATTTCTTGCCGTAAGTCTTATTATTTATGCGGTGTCCGGGCGTCTGGGCAAGATAGGAAGTTTTTCGGCGGGTATAAAATTACACTGGGTCACGGCTGTGGGTTTGTCTCCGCTATTATTACTGTTTTTTCAACAAGTTTCCTTGATTTCGCCGCTGGCAAATTTGATTGCGGTGCCAGTTATTAGTTTTCTGGTCGTGCCATTAGCCTTATTGGCGATGAGCATCATGTTTATTTCAGCTGCACTGGCTGGCAAACTGTTCTTTCTGGTAGATTTTGTGTTGCAAAGCTTAGAGTGGCTATTGGTGCATCTGGCTGACATTCCTTGGGCATCAATAAATCAACCGCAGCCTTCATCTGGGGCAATATTTTTTGCAATTCCTGGCATAGTGCTGCTACTGGCTCCGGTCGGCATTCCGGCGCGGTGGCTAAGTTTGGTAATGTTTTTGCCGTTGATATTTACCGAAGCAAAACAGCCTGAAACCGGTGAAACAAAACTGACCCTGTTGGATGTCGGGCAAGGTTTATCGGTGGTCGTGCAAACTGCTCATCATCTACTGGTCTATGACACCGGCGCCAAATTTTCAGAGCATAGCGATTTAGGCAAGAGTGTGGTGTTGCCGTTTTTGCATGCTCAAGGGCTGGATAAAATTGACCTGTTAGTCATCAGCCATGGTGACAACGATCATATCGGCGGGGCGGCTTCGTTAATGCGCGGCATGGATACCGAACAAGTACTGACCAGCGTTCCAAAGCAACTTTTAGCCTATGCTCCCATCGAATGCACCGCCGGCCAATCCTGGTTATGGGATGACGTTAAATTCACGATACTGTCTCCGCAACAAGAATTTGTTTCGGAAAACGATAAATCCTGTGTGCTGAAAATTCAGTCAAAACAAGGCGGGGTATTGTTGACCGGCGACATAGAAGCCGCAACAGAAGCCTGGCTGGTTAAGACTTACGGTGCGGAATTAAAAACCAAGGTGTTAATCGCGCCGCATCACGGCAGCAAGACCTCATCAACTGCTGGTTTTTTGCAAGCCGTCCAGCCGGAGTACGTATTGATACCGGCAGGGTTTCATAATCAATTCGGCCATCCGCATCACGATGTTTTAGCGCGTTATCAGCAAGTTCATGCGCAGTGGTTAAATAGTGCCGATAGCGGAGCGATTACAATTAATGTTAAAAATAATGCCTGGTCCGTGCAAAAAATGCGCGACACAGAAAGTAAATATTGGCATGATCAGTAGTGTTTTGAGCGTTAGAGTTGGACGCGTGTTATGATACAATCAGAGTAATCAATATCCCTGTATCCCCATCACTCTTTCTCAAGTGTGGATTAATAACCTGAGCTTTCTACGCAGCCTATATTAGCCGTCAATCACCCCGCCCTGAAGGACGGAGCTTGCAAAAGCTAGGTTGACCAGACTAAGTGCTTAGGCACTACGATTACAACAGGTCGTTAAGACTTACCAGCGAATGCTTCCTTAGTTCGCAGCTTGTAAAGGATCGGATCACGCTGGG
>CANNNV010000013.1 GCA_947506155.1 Methylococcaceae bacterium | reverse complement strand
GGTGGTCGTTATGACACCGTCTGCAAAGCGTCAACTAGCAAAAAGGCATGTGCCACCAAAAAAGAACAAGTAGCCTGGTTAAAAAATGGCCAACAAACACCCCGTTGTAATAGACGGCGCAACCGGTGAATTGTCAGACCTACCCCCGGCAAAGGGGGTACGTTATAGGGCAAAACTCGATAGCCTGGGCGATGTTAAACGGGAAATGGAAAAAGTCTATAGAGAAGCCAGGAGCGGCATTCTTGACGTGCAAGATTCAACTAAGTTGGTTTGGGTACTGCAAGCAGTTGGTAAGGTGATCGAGAGTTCATACCTGGAGAAACGCATTGAAGCTCTGGAGGGTAAAAAATGAGCGACTTTAAAAGAAGAATATCGGCACTCGAAGCAATGCCGGTTGAAAATGAAAATCTTATCACTGGATTTAGAATGATTCGGGACGGCAATGAGGATCTGCATGATTTAGAAATGATTGCCGATGGGTACACCAAGAAGGCATTGCCGGGTGACTGCTTTACTTTGTGGCAACGTCAGCCATGAGTATCAGGTATTGCAGGGCATGGCGGCTTTGAAAAGTGGCTAAATGCCGAGTTTGATATGACAAAAATGACAGCAACAAGGCTTATGAATGTTGCTGAAACCTTTGGGGATAAAGGTAACAAATTGTTACTTTTGAAACCAAGCGCACTCTACATGCTGGCCTGTGGAATTTCTATTTTTGTATCATTATGATACAGGCAGCTTCCGCACGAGCGAGGATGGCCTAAATAGATCAGGTGAGTTTCGGGACTATAAAAAATCAAAACAGGGCCGGGTAACACCGGCTTTTTTTTGCCTGAGATTTATTGATAGCTGGCAGAGATTGCCAGTGTTTTTAATAGATAATTGACCGGTATTTGATGCTGTGGGTATGCACAACTATTCTACAGATTGATTTTCAAAGTTGACCCTAGGTTGACCCGAGAATTTCAGGCATAAAAAAAGAGCTTTGCAGATTGCATAAGCCCTTGATTTTTATGGTGCCTCGGGCCGGAGTCGAACCGGCACGTCCTTACGAACGAGGGATTTTAAGTCCCTTGCGTCTACCAATTTCGCCACCGAGGCATCGATAACTTTGGTAAGCTGTACATTATATAGTATCGAAAAAAATAAACTAGACCTATCTTTAAAAAAAGTCATACCGCTTTATGCTGCGCTATTAAGGATAGCGCGTTAATGACCTGATAATACCTAAAAATACATTGGATTGCAGTACAATGACTGTTTTTCCAACTGCTTGATTATTTTTTATGAATACACAAAAAAAACTGCTAGGTTCTGATATTCGCTACGAATGTGGCGATGCTTTCTATGAGCGTGGACGCAGTTATTTTGAAGAAGGCGCGGTAACTAACCTCGCAGTTAAAAGCGAAGGGCCTCTTTTTGTACAATTCATTTCCGTCGCTAAAGGCAGTCGTAAAACACCGTATAAGCAAAATATTCGCATAACTTGGCGTCCGGACTATAGCGCGGCAGAAATTGAGGGCAATTGCACCTGCCCTATTGGCTATAACTGTAAGCATGTTGCGGCGGCTTGCTTGACGCATCAAAACTCCAATTCGCGGCTTTCCGAATCAAATGTCAACATTCGTTGCCTGGACTGGCTCGACAGCTTTCATCAGCAAGTTTCTTCAACAGCGGACATTAACAAGGACTTTATTGCCTACATCCTGAAGCCAGGTAAGGCTAAACATGAGTTAACCATTGAATTTTTAATCACCAAAGAAAAGAAAATCGGTGGCTTAAATAAAGGAAGAAAAACGAATTTAACTACGCTACGCTATGGCAATAGCTTCCGACCAGAGGATCAAGAAATCACTAAATTACTGACTGCGCTTAGCCCGCTTTTTGAAGAAAAACCCTTAATTGTCGGCGCTACTGGTTATTTAGCTTTATCTAAGTTGTTAAAAACAGAGCGATTGTTCTGGAAAGATTGTGAGCGAGTACCGTTAAGCAAAGGAACTGATAGAGAATTACGCTTGGAATGGCAGGTGGCTGCTAACGGTGATTACCAATTGGCGGTAAATATTGATCCTCCCGCAATGTTACTGCTTACCGAACCTTCACAATACCTGGATGAAGCTTTGGGCTTGATCGGGTCGGTCAATACCTCTAATCTCTCTATTGATCAACTTAAAAATATCTTATCTGCTCCGCTGATTCCCGCCGAATATGCCGATGAATTTAGTCAGCGCTTGATTCTCGAACACCCCTGTTTATCGTTACCTGCGCCAAAAAAAATCGACTTAATTGAAGCCGACCAACTAACACCGATGCCAAAACTCACGCTATTTGGTCTCCAAATATCTCCGCAGAAATACGTTCATTTTATGCAGATTAATTTTGTCTACGGAGACTTGACACTTGCTGCTCTCGTTTTGGAAGATTATAGCGTGGTAAAAACAGAACGTGGACTGGTACAGATTAAGCGCCAAATAGAAACAGAACAACTCGCCATACATCGCCTTGCCAAGCTCAGCTTCACTCCTGTACCTTCGATGGAGATCGGAAAATCAGAACTGCTTTTATTCAGCGAGGCAAATACCATCATGGACAGCGCTTCTCGTTGGGGAGATTTTCTTCAGAATAGCCTGCTGGAACTAGAGCAAGAAGGCTGGATAATCAACGTTGATGATAGTTTTCTGCTTAATTTTCAAACCGCCCAAAATTGGGAAGCGAACATCAGTGAAGACCAGAATGACTGGTTTGAAATGAGTTTCAACATAGAAATTGACGGCCAACCTTTGCCTTTGTTGCCGTTGATTATGCCGGTACTGGAAAACTATGATTTAAAAAACCTGCCGGAAATACTGAGTATCCCGCTGGGTGAGCACAACTACCTAACCTTGCCCAGTGACAAAATAAAACCGTTTTTAAATGTGTTGATAGAACTATTCAATAGCAGCACGCCGGGCAAGGACGGCTCGTTAAAATTGTCCCGCTTTAACGCCTCGACACTAGCCGACCTGGAAGAACATAACTACGGTCTATTTAGCATCCGAGGCGGTGTTGCATTGCGCGAACTGGGACAAAAACTGAAGAATTTTACCGGCATACAGGATGTTGCGCTACCCCATAACCTCCAGGCAGAACTGCGACATTATCAGCAGCAAGGACTCAACTGGCTGCAATTTTTACGCGAATACCAATTCGCCGGTATTCTTGCCGACGATATGGGCCTAGGTAAAACGGTACAGACACTCGCCCATTTGTTGCTTGAAAAACAGGGCGGTAGGATGCGTTTGCCCAGTCTGATTATCGCGCCGACCAGTTTGATGAGTAACTGGCGACGGGAAACTGAGCGCTTTACGCCGGACTTGAAAATCCTGATCTTACAGGGAACCGAACGTAAGCAGCTGTTTTACAAGATCAGGGACTACGATCTGATTCTGACCACCTACCCTTTACTGTCGCGCGATGAGGAAACGCTACTGGAGCAAGACTATCATTATCTGATTCTAGACGAAGCCCAGACTATCAAAAATCCGCTGTCCAAGGCGGCTCAATTAGTGCGCCGTATCAAATCCAACCATCGACTTTGCCTGACCGGCACGCCGATGGAAAATCATCTGGGCGAACTTTGGGCGCAATTTGATTTTTTAATGCCGGGCTTTCTCAGTGACCGCGCCACATTTACCAAAACCTACCGCACACCTATCGAAGTACATGGTGATAACGAACAAAGAGCGCGGCTGTCACGACGAATTGCGCCTTTCATGTTGCGCCGCACCAAACAGGAAGTCGCCACGGAATTGCCAGCTAAAACCGAGATTATTCGTTCGGTACCGCTGTATCCCAAACAGGCAGCTTTATACGAAAGTATCCGCCTGACCATGGAGAAAAAAGTCCGCGATGCCATTGCCCAAAAAGGTCTGGCAGGCAGCCATATCACCATCCTGGATGCGCTGCTGAAACTGCGGCAAACCTGCTGCGACCCGCGCACCCTGCGGTTGGTAGAAGCGCAGAAAGTACAGGAATCGGCCAAGCTTGATTTGCTGATGGAGATGCTGCCGGAACAACTCGAAGAAGGCCGGCGCATATTGGTGTTCTCGCAATTCACCCGGATGATTGCGCTGATTGAAAACGAACTGAACAGCCGAAAAATCAGCTATGCCAAACTGACTGGCCAGACCCGTAACCGCGACGATGCGATAGAGCTATTCAAAAGCGGCGCAGTCGATGTATTTCTGATCAGCCTTAAAGCCGGCGGGGTCGGCTTAAATCTGACCGAAGCGGATACGGTGATTATTTATGATCCCTGGTGGAATCCGGCCGCCGAAAGTCAGGCGGCAGACAGAGCTCATCGGATAGGCCAGGACAAACCGGTTTTTGTCTACAAACTGATTACCGAAAATACCGTGGAAGAAAAAATTATCGCAATGCAAGACAGAAAGCGCGCATTGGCCGAAGGTATTTACCAGGGCAAAGCTAAAGAGGAGTCGATGAAGTTGACGGCAGAGGATTTGACTGCATTGTTTGAGCCTTTGTAATGCCAGCGCAAACCAGTTGAAATTATGTCGGGTCTTATTTTGCATTAATCCAGCGTGTCAGCGTTGATAATAGCTGTTGCGTGTTGATGGGCTTGTTAATAAAATCATTCATGCCCGCAGCTAGGCATAAATTCCGCTCCTCTTGGGTTATGCCAGCCGTTAGCGCAATCACCGGTAGCTGTGCGAATTCCGCTAGATTGCGTATTTTTTGTGTTGCTTCAAAGCCGTCCATCACCGGCATGTGTACATCCATTAACACCGCATCAAACTCACCAAGCTCCAGCAAGGCAAGCGCCTCTTCGCCATTATTGGCGACTTCAACACTGGCGCCAGATAGCCGCAATAACTCCATGACAACTTGCTGGTTAAATGTGTTATCTTCCGCTACCAGAATCCGGGTGCCGACCGGTAATTGCCCCACATTATTTAACGGTGAAAGCCGTGTTGTCTCGGGCTTTTCGATGATCGTAGTTGGCATACCCAGTAACACTTCAAAGCTAAAGCGGCTACCTTGGCCGAGGGCACTTTCCACCAAAATATGACTACCCATCAGTTGTACCAAATTACAACTGATCGCCAGTCCAAGACCGGTTCCACCAAAACGTCGAGTTATCGAGTCGTCAACCTGGCTGAAAGGCTTAAACAGCTTGTCCTGATCAGTCTCTGATAGCCCAATACCGGTATCTTTAACACAAAATAACAACCGGTTTTCTGATGTCTCGTTAGCCAACAGTGAAATACTCAGGCTGACCGAACCGCTAGCGGTAAATTTGATCGCGTTACCCAGCAAATTAATTAAGACTTGTTGCAAGCGTAAATCATCTCCGACCAATCTAAGTGGGAGATCGGGCGCTAGTTCTATGTTGAAATCCAGACCTTTCTGCTGGGCAGTATCGTTAAACAGGTTGTGGAGCGTATCCTTTAGCTCGGCCAACTCAAACAGCACAGGGTTAAGGATAATGCCCCCGACTTCGAGTTTGGATAAATCCAGAATGTCATTCAATATGCCCAATAGACTGGTAGAGGCGCTGTTTATTTTGGTTAAATAATCGCGTATTTCAACCGGCATTTCTTTGCGCAAAGCCAGCTCCGAAAAACCGATAACGCCGTTCATAGGGGTGCGTATCTCATGCGACATATTGGCCAGAAATTGCGTTTTGGCCTTAGCTAGTGCTTCTGCCGCATCCTTAGCTTCTCGCATGGCCTGCTCCGATTGCTGTAAACACAGCTCTACTTGTTTTTGCGCAGTAATATCTTCTTTAAGGCCTAGGTAATGGGTGATTTTACCGTTTGATTGGCGTACAGGGGTTATCTTGACTAATTCTATATATTCGATACCTTGCTTGGTCAGGTTTATGACCTCACCTTGCCAAGCGTCGCCTTTAATTAGCGTCGCCCACATATCGACATAGGTTTCTGAGTGCGTTTTACCGGATTTTAATAATCGTGGATTCCGACCGATGACTTCATCACGGGAATAACCGGTAATGGTGACGAAGGTTTCATTGACATACTCAATATCACCTTTAAGATCGGTAATTATAACCGAGCTGGAGCTTTGCTCTACCGCCAGAGAAAGCTTTATCAACGCATTATCAACGTGTATGCGCTGGTTAATAGACTCCTCGTTGCTGTCAAAAAGCTGGTTTAGCTTTATAGTCAGCTCCTTAATAAATCCTTTTTTGTCCTGTATTGCAATACGCTGACTAAAATCACCTGCCAGTATATTTTGCATGATATCGGTCACTTCCTGCTCTACCCTAACCTCGGCAGTTTGATCCTTCCATTCGGCCACCGTTCCCAAGCGCTGGCCGAGATTATTAATGACTGTGCTTGCATTTATCAGCAGAGATCGCCCGCTAATATTGATTTCGGCAGTGCAAGTATTAGCTAAGCTGGATAGCAGTTGTACCTGGTGCATAGGGTTTATGTGGTAATCATCGATATTTGTGCCAATTAGATGAGCTACAGAGAATTTCGGCAGCTGTTTTTGAATATCTGCTTGGGCATTGTCAAACATATCAACAGCCGATTTATTAACATAAATAATATTACGCATATTATCTGCAATCATTACGCCAGTGCTAGCACTGTCCAAAGCCACTTTGATCTGTAAATTTTCATCTGCTTTACGCTTTTTTTCTTCTATTTCAAATCTGAGTTGAATTTGCATAGACTTTAATGCGCTCATTACCAAGCCAATTTCGTTCTGGTTTTTAATTTCTATTGTTTCGTTATAACGGCCTTGGGCAATATGGGCAAAGTGCTTAACAATAATTTTCAGTGGGCTTATAATCAAACGGTAAATCATATAGGCTCTGGCGAAAGTTAGGATAAATCCTAACATCAGTAAACTAACAAGAAGGTTACGTTGCCTTTCATAGCGGGGCTGCGCTAGCTCAAATTCCTGCCTGGCGACACTAAGTTGTAATTGTATCAGCTGCCTAGTAGTAAGATTGATCGGGTCAAAAAGAGGGTGGACCTTATTGATTAACAAGGCGTTGGCGAGTTCAAAATTATGGGCTTTTAGCGCAGCCAGAGTAGGCTTTAAGGCTTGTTCCTGCCATTTTTCTCTGTCATCGATAAACTTATCGCTCAGGACTTTTTCCTGGGGAGTTAATAAAGTGGCACTATAAGCTGCCCACAGAATATTTATTTCTGCACTATTTATCTCTAACTCCCCGGCATATTTATTAATCGCTTCAGTTGTCGGCGTTATCATGATTGAAGTAATACCATGATAGTTGTCCTGTAGCAGCTCCTTGATAGACGATAGTTGGCTGAACGGCAAAACACGATCTTGATAGATCGTACTCAGACTCTGGTTACTTTGGTTCATGCCATGTAAGCTGTTAAAAATTATGGTTAATATAAGCAAGGAAACAAAAAAGAGAAAAAAAAGAAAGCGCAGGAAGAACTTGGCATTTTTAATCCGTGAACTAACTTTGCTCAAAAAGCTTACGTTAATTATTTTTCCGTTTTCAAAGCGTTTCTTGCCGGTTTTACTTTGTAAAAACTGTCGGTAAGCGTTATCTGCTGTGGTAATTTGTTCGTGACTGGGTTTACTGCGAACCGAGACGTATCCAATTAGTTTATCATTTTCATAATAAGGTGTGATATTGGCAACAACCCAGTAAAAATCATTGTTTTTACAGCGATTTTTGACCAGAGCAGTCCAGGGCCGGCCTTCTCTCAAGCATTTCCATAAATCGATAAAAGCGGCCTCAGGCATATCAGGATGGCGCACTATATTATGCGAAGTACCGATTAATTCTGTCAGGGTATAGCCGCTAATGCGAATAAAGTCATCGTTAGCATAGGTAATTATCCCTTTTAAGTCTGTCTTGGAGACCAGTAAATCTTGCTCTTGAAGGATTCGTTCAACATCGGTTATCGGCATGTTAGTGCTGCTCTCATGGACGCAATTTTTGTAAACTACTCAGGTCTAAATCACGTAATTTTTATCCATGTGTAGCGTAAAACCCCGTCGTTCAGGGCGGGGATGTCAACCTGTTTTATTATTGCATAGTCATTGAAAAACTAAGCTGTCAAATAATCGCGAAATATTGCTTTAATTTCTGACTTAAGGCTTTTTTATCCGTTAGACTTTTTGTAGTTTAACTGATATTTAGGCGGGGTTAATAACTTGCCCAGTATTGGGTGATTACCTTACAAAACCTCCAACTGAGCGTAGGCCAGCATCAGCCATTTGGCGCCGGCCTGTTTGAATTTTATTTGCACTCGTTCCTGGGCACCCTCGCCTTCCATCTGTAATACCACGCCCTCGCCAAACTTCTGATGACTGACACGTTGTCCTAATTTGTATTTTCCGGCTATTTGCAAGGACTGCGCTTTTGCTTTGATCATCGTTACCGGACGCGACACGGTAGCCTTGACCCTGACGTTCTGTAGATGTTCAGCCGGAATCTCGCGCAAAAAACGCGACGGACGAGGATTGGTTTCTCGACCATATAAACGCCTGGATTCGGCATAGCTCAGATATAGCTGCTGCATCGCGCGGGTAATACCCACATAACAAAGCCGGCGCTCCTCTTCCAGTCGCCCAATATCATCGACAGACTGTTGCGACGGAAACAAGCCCTCCTCCATACCGACCAGAAACACTTGTTTAAATTCCAGCCCTTTAGCGGAATGCAAGGTCATCAGTTGCACGCAATCATCGAAGTCATCACCTTGCAATTCACCGGATTCCAGGGTTGCATGTGCGAGGAACAGTTCCAGATCGCTCCCTTCGGCTACGTTCAGGCCTTCATTGTCGGCTCCATTCAGGGTGAACACGCTATCTCCAATGGTACTTGCATTAAAAAGCCGCGCCGCGTTAACCAGTTCTTCCAGGTTTTCTACTTTTTCTTCGCCTTTATCGACCTTGTCCTTTTGATACAGCTGGATTAAACCGCTTTTTTCAACAACCAGTTTGACTTTTTCAAACAGCTCCAGTGCTTCTGCCTGAACGGCAAATAATTTAATCAACTCCAGAAAGCCGATCAATGCATTAGTCGCCCGCGCCGACAAAGTTCGCTGGTTAATCAGTACGATAGCTGAAGCCCATAAACTAAGGTTTTGATCCCGGGCTATGCTGCGTATATCGTCGACAGTTTTGGCGCCAATACCACGAGTTGGCGTGTTGATCACCCGTTCAAATGACGCATCGTCATTGCGATTGGACATCAGCCGCAAATAGGCCAGCGCGTTTTTAATTTCCACCCGCTCAAAAAAGCGCAAGCCGCCATAAACTCGGTACGGCGTGCTGGTGGTCATCAAGCGTTCTTCAAATTGACGGGATTGAGCGTTGGATCGATAAAGAATCGCAACATCCTTGCGCAAACCGCCTTGCTTGACCCAGGCCCTGATGCGCTCGACCACAAAATGAGCTTCATCCTGTTCGTTAAAAGCCGAGTACAGCGAAATCAACTCGCCATCACCGGCCTCGGTCCACAGCTCTTTGCCCATACGACTGTTATTGAGACTGATGACTTTATTGGCCGCCTTCAGAATATGGCCGGTCGAACGATAATTTTGTTCCAGTTTGATGACCTGATGATTCGGATAATGCTGCTGAAAACTGTAGATATTTTCGATTTTAGCGCCGCGCCAGCCGTAGATAGACTGATCGTCATCGCCGACCACGAAAATATTGTCCCGGCCCTCGGTCAATAATCGCAACCAGGCATATTGTATGGTGTTGGTATCCTGAAATTCATCAACGTGAACCTGGGAAAAGCGCTGTTGATAATGTTCCAGCACATCTTGATTATCTCGCAGCAACTCATGCGCTCGTAGCAGCAACTCGGCAAAATCGACTAAGCCGGAACGATCGCACAGCTCTTCATAGGCTTTATAAATATTCAGCATTTGCTGCTGGTAAGGGTCAGCGCTTTCCATAGTATGCCTAGCCCGAATACCTTCGTCTTTTTGCGCGTTGATATGCCACTGCACTTGACGCGGCGGCCATTTGTCGGCATCGAGATTCAGTGCAGCTAACAGGCGCTTGATAATTCGCAGCTGATCACCGGAATCCATGACCTGAAAGGTTTCCGGCAACTTAGCCTGCTTGGCATGACGCCTTAACAGCCGATGCGCCACGCCATGAAAAGTGCCTATCCACATCGATTGCGCCGATAGTTTCAGCAAATCCTCGATACGACTGCGCATTTCCTTCGCTGCTTTATTGGTAAAAGTAACCGCCAGGATACTATGCGCCGACACGCCCAGCACCTGAATCTGCCAGGCGATGCGATGCACCAGAACGCGGGTTTTTCCGCTACCGGCGCCAGCTAATACCAGCATGGCCTGAGAAGGCGCGGTCACTGCCTGACGCTGGGCGTCATTTAAGGGGTCTATTATTGAGGTAATATCCATTAGTCTTTTCGCTTGCACATTTTTTGGAGCTGTGTATATTGCAGGAGGTTCAATTGAACCGTGATTTTGTAAAGATAATAATAACTACACACAGAGGATTGTAAGATGAGTTTTGATTTTAAACGTATGCTTAAGTTCGAACACAATATTGGCGAACAGGAAAAAAAATACCGTGTATATGGTGGAGCTGGACTGCTAGTTGTTTCGCTATTTGTTCCTGGCGGCGAAGTGCTTTTATTATTGATAGGCCTAGTACTTGCCGCAACCGGTTATTCCGGCTGGTGCCCAGTCTATTCAGGGCTTAATAAAAACACTTTGGGAAGCTAAAGTCTGCGCTACAAAAAATTAGGCACAAGGCTAAATATGATTTCGCCTTGTGCTTTTTTTATTTTTCTTTACGAAACTCACCTTCCAACACATTGTTTTCAGTCGATTTTGCTTGCTGAAAATGCTCGCTGGCCTGAACCAGATAATTTTCAATCACAAATTGAGCAATTTTTCTGCGCAATGACGGAACCAGGCAGGCAAAGCCTATTATATCGGTAATAAAACCCGGTGTTAGCAATAAAGCTCCGCCTACTAAAATGATCGGGCCTTCAATCATTTCATACGCAGGAATCACACCTTGTGCCAGACTTTGCTGGAATCGCTGAAACGTCGCAAAGCCTTGTTGCTTCAACAACCAACTGCCTAAGACTGCGGTAAACACGACCAGCAAAATAGTCGGGAAGGCACCAATTATGCCACCTACCTGCAATAGTAAATAAATTTCTGCAAAAGGGATAATCAGTACAGCCAGAAATAGGGTTTGGAAAATCTTCATCTTAGAGTGCTCTTGTTATAGTTATCGTTCTTACAATATAAAGGCAATTTGTATTGATTTCTAGGATAATATCTGACATCTCGTTTTTATGGCCTTAAATATGAATGCTAATCATCACCTAATTTTCTGTACCTGCCCTGATAAAAACATCGCAGAAAACATAGCCCGACTTTTAGTTGAAAGCAACACGGCTGCTTGCGTGAATATTTTGCCCAGCATGACGTCGATTTATCAATGGAAGGGGCAAGTCGAAGTTGCCGAAGAACAACTGCTGCTGATCAAGGCGCCTAAAGCACATTATCAAGCAATTGAATCAACCATACGCAGTCATCACCCTTACGAACTGCCTGAAATTATTGCCGTATCTATTGATCGCGGCTTACCTGAATACCTGCACTGGATAGATTCATGTCATTCTTTAAGCTGATTTTTTTATGTTTGTTGTCGCTGGTCAGTTCATCAGTATTTGCACTGGGGGCTGACGAAATACTGCCACCCGATCAGGCTTTCAAGGTTAGTGCCAAAGCAATTTCCGTTGATCGGGTTGAAATTTCCTGGGACATTGCCGAAGGTTATTATCTATACCGCAATAAAATGCGCTTTGAGTCAAAAACGGCTCAAATTCAGTTGGGCGAGCCTCTGTTTCCGTCCGGTGAAACTCACCATGACGAAAACTTCGGTGATGTGATTATTTATCGCAAGATTCTGAATGTCCCGATTGGGTTAACCACCGAAAACAACGCATCCTCGCTGCAACTGTTTGTGCAATATCAAGGCTGTGCCGACCGAGGTATTTGCTATCCGCCGCAAAAAACCACGTTTGAGCTGACTCTGCCTGTAATTGATCCGTTGAAGCAGCTGCTAAAAAATTCAAAACTTAAGGCGTTTGATGATGAATTACTGCCGCCAGATCAGGCTTTCGAGTTTTTTGCCTCGGTCAAAGATGAGCGCACCCTGCATGTTAATTGGCATATTGCCGACGGTTATTATTTGTACCGGGAGAAAATCCAGTTTGACTTGATCAACGCCGACGGAATAAAACTGGGAACTTACGCTATTCCTCATGGAATACCCAAACAGGATGAAGCGTTTGGCCTAGTTGAAACCTTTCACAAGACACTCGCTTTTGATTTGCCGCTTAGCCGTTCCAATGCTTTGTTGCAAAACATTACGTTACAGGCAAGTTATCAAGGCTGCGCCGATCGTGGAGTTTGTTATCCGCCGATGAGCAAAAAAATTGCTTTGAGCCTGCCAGCAGCACTAGAAAAGACGGCAACAGCGGAATTGTCCGAGCAGGATCAAATCGTGAACGCCCTGCACCAGGACAGTTTAGCGACCACCTTGCTCAGCTTTTTTGGTTTCGGCTTGTTATTATCGCTGACCCCGTGTATTTTTCCGATGATTCCGATTTTATCGGGCATTATCGTCGGCCATGGCAACCGGATTACCACAACCCGAGCTTTTTTATTATCCTTAAGTTATGTAGTCGCCTCCGCGTTGACTTATACGCTGTTTGGCATACTCGCCGCGTTATTCGGCAGCAATCTGCAAAGCGCTTTTCAGCAGCCTTGGATTATCGGTTTGTTCAGCGCTATTTTTGTGTTGCTGTCGTTGTCGATGTTCGGTTTTTATCATCTGGAGGTTCCCAAAGCTTTACAAGTCAAGCTACATAACTCCAGCAAAAGACACCGTGACGGCTCATTATGGGGAGCTGCGATTATGGGCGCTTTATCTTCGCTGATCGTTGGCCCCTGTGTTGCCGCACCCTTGGCCGGTGCGCTAATTTATATCGGTCAGACTGGCGATGCGCTATTAGGTGGCAGTGCTCTGTTCGCTTTGGGCATGGGCATGGGCGTACCTTTATTGCTGCTCGGCGCCTCTGCCGGGAAATTATTACCCAAAGCAGGAAACTGGCTTAACTCCACTAAAGCGGTGTTCGGCGTAATCATGCTAGCGGTCGCCGTGTGGATGCTCAGCCGCATTTTGCCGGGGGCCGTTATTATGATGTTGTGGGCAATGTTGCTGATAATCCCCGCCATTTATCTTAGCGCCGTCGATCCTTTACCAGAACAGAGTTCGGGCTGGCGCAAATTGTGGAAAGGCTTGGGGTTAATGATGCTGGCTTATGGCCTGTTATTATTAATCGGCTTCAGTCTAGGCAACAGCAATCCCTTAAAGCCGTTGCATGGACTGGGTGTAAATACTGCGCAAGCGTCAGAATCCGGCCTTAGTTTTGAACGCGTATCCTCGATAGCCGAACTGGAAGTCCGAATCCAACAGGCGGCAGAGCATCAGCAACCGGTGATGCTAGATTTTTACGCCGATTGGTGTATTTCGTGTAAAGAAATGGAAGCGTATACGTTTACCGATCCGCGCGTTAAACAGGCGCTGAAAACCTACCTGCTGCTACAGGTTGATGTGACTAAAAACTCGGAGACGGATCAGTCATTATTGAAGAAATTTAACTTGATAGGACCACCGGCAATTTTGTTTTTTGGTTTGGACCGTCAGGAAAAAACCGGCAATCGCGTAATCGGCTATCAAAATGCTGAAACCTTTGTTAAATCGCTACAGCACATTCGATGAAGAAAACAATCCTAATTATTATTGCCGCTGTGGTTGCCTTGGTTTTAGGTATAGCTGCGCGACAATTTTCAATACCGGCTGAAAAACCGGGCATTAGCGCGTTATTCGAATTCAGCCTGTCCGATCTGTCTGGTCAGCCGCATAATATTTCCGAATGGCAAGGCAAGATACTCGTGATTAATTTCTGGGCGACTTGGTGTCCGCCCTGCCTGAAGGAAATTCCTGATTTTATTACATTACAGGATCAATATAAAAGTCAGGGCCTGCAATTTATCGGTATTGCCTTAGATGACAAGGACGCCGTTGCAAAATACATCACCACTTCCCAGATTAACTACCCGGTTTTATTGGGTGGTGACGCTGGTATAGCTTTAGCTCGACAGTTAGGTAATAAAGTTGACGCTGTTCCCTACACGCTGATTGTTGATCGCCAAGGACAGATCATACATCGGCATCCGGGGGAGTTTCACAAAGAACAATTAATGGAATTTATCACAGAGTAGCGTAAAACTCCGCCGTTCAGGGCAGGGATGTAAGCGGTTCAATTCTCTTGCTTCATAATACACGGCTTGTTAAAATCATCCATAGTTGCTATCAGAGGACGCTTTAGGCTCGCTTTACGACGGCAATTTAGTTTTTAAAATAAAGACTTTAAAATCACTTTCAGCAAAAACTAAGCGATAGGTGGAAGTCTGACTATTTGATTAAATATAGTAAAATAACCGCAGGATAGGCGGGGCTAGTCTGTGTAGTGAGCGGTGCAATAATGCCGTCAGCAGCAGAAACCAGTGAGCAGTAGCGATACATACTTACTCTTAGGAAACTAGGAATCCCCTTTCTTTAGGTGGGGGAGGATGTCAAAAATCATCAATTACTGTAATAACTCTTCAGATCAAGTCTACATGGACCTAAAATTTCTCGATTTCGAACAACCTATCGCTGAATTAGAAGCGAAAATTAAAGAACTCCGCAATGTGCAATTTGACAATAATATCAATATTTCCGATGCGCTTAAACAGCTTGAAGATCGAAGCCAGGCACTGACGGAGTCGATTTTTACCAATCTTTCCGATTGGCAGATTTCCCAATTATCCAGGCATCCCGGGCGTCCTTATACCTTAGATTATGTGGAACATATTTTTACCGATTTCCATGAACTGCATGGCGATCGGGCTTATGCCGATGATCCAGCGATTGTTTGTGGCTTAGCGCGTCTTGACGGGCAGCCGGTGATGGTGATTGGTCATCAAAAAGGTCGCGACACCAAGGAAAAGATTTATCGAAACTTTGGCATGCCGCGCCCGGAAGGTTATCGTAAGGCTTTGCGTATGATGAAAATGGCGGAGCGTTTTAAAATGCCGGTCATCTGCCTTATTGACACTCCGGGTGCTTATCCGGGTATTGACGCCGAAGAACGAGGTCAAAGCGAGGCTATCGCCAGAAACCTGTTTGAAATGAGCAAACTAAAAACACCGATTATTTGCACGATTATCGGCGAAGGTGGTTCCGGTGGCGCGCTGGCTATTGGCGTTGGTGACCGTTTAATCATGCTGGAATACAGCACTTATTCGGTTATTTCTCCGGAAGGTTGCGCGTCAATATTGTGGAAAAGCGCCGATAAATCACAACTGGCGGCCGAGGCGATGGGTATTACTTCGGATCGTATTCGGGAACAGGGTTTTCTCGATGAAGTCGTCAGAGAACCTCTGGGTGGCGGTCATCGAAATTTTAAACTGGTAGCCTCGAATCTAAAGGAAACGCTGCTACGTCACATGAGCGAATTGATGGGACAAGCTATCGACGAAGTCTTGGAAAAGCGTTACCAGCGAATTATGGATTTTGGTGTTTTTACTGAGGAAGTCGGAAAGTCGGGAAGTCGGTTGTAGGTGCAAGAGGAAAGAACTTCGCAGCTCCACGCGGACATTGTTTCTGCGCTTAAGCTTACCAGCCAATTGGGCAGAGTTTATATTGCCTACAGTGGCGGCGTGGATTCTCATGTTTTGCTGCATTGTTGTGCTGCGCTGCCCGAACTTCAGGGTAGATTAACCGCAGTCTATATACATCATGGTCTACAGATCGAGGCTGAATCCTGGGCCTTGCATTGTGAAAAAATAACCAAAAATCTGGGTGTTGATTTTATAACACTGCGGGTTAATGCAAAGGCAATTCAGGGAGAAAGTCCTGAAGAAGCCGCGAGAAACGCCCGCTATACTGCATTAAAATCATTAATTCATGTTGATGATGTATTGCTACTGGCCCAGCACCGGGAAGATCAATTGGAAACGGTGTTGTTGCAATTGTTTCGCGGCGGTGGTTTGCGCGGTTTATCCGGAATGCCTGAACGTATCGTTTTCGGTTCAGGGCTGATGCTCAGGCCTTTGTTGCATACGTCAAAACAGGCGATCGGTGATTATGCTGACGTCCATCAATTAAGTTGGGTTGAAGACCCTAGCAATCAAAGCAATGACTATGATCGTAATTTCTTGCGCAATCAGATAGTACCGTTGCTAAAACAGCGCTGGCCGGCGCTGGATAAAACTGTTTCGCGTTCGGCCAAACATTGTGCGGATGCACAGGTGCTGGTTGAACAAGTCGCAGATGAGTTATTTAGCGATATTTTTAATCCGGAAGATAACACGCTGTGCATCAGTCGGCTGACAGAGCATCACAGCTCTTCGCAGCAACTGATCATCCGGCATTGGTTTGGCTATTTGGGGTTGAAAATGCCTGCACAGGCAGTGGTCGGACGAATTCTAGGCCAAGTTGTTGCGGCAGGTCAGCAGCGTGATCCCGTGTTATCAGGGCAGGGCTACAGCATACGCCGTTATCGGGACAAGCTGTATTGCCTAGCTATTCAGGTTAGGCCGCAAGATTGTGTTTGGCCGACTGGGCAAACGTCGATAAAAATCTGTGCTGATCAAACGTTATCTTTTCTCCTCTCATCAAAGGGAATACTTCGTGAACAGTGGTTAGCTGCTAAGGTTGAAATCAGGTTTCGCCGGGGTGGTGAGAGAATTGGTTTGCCTGGCCGTCAAGGTCATCATGCGTTGAAAAATCTGTTTCAGGAAGCCGGTATTCCATCCTGGGAAAGGGATAACTTGCCCTTGATTTATTTGGATAACCAGCTTGCGGCGATCAGCGAACGCTGGATTAGCGCGGAATTCTATAGTGAAAAAATACAAGGCTGTATTAGCTTATCGCTGCAAAGTTAACTAATTAAAGCCAAAAGACAATGACGACAAACACATTGTCGATTAAAATGCACAAATTTTACCTATCTTCATTAGATTAGGAAAATGGTCCGCACTGCGCACCCTACATTATTAAAATCTTACATGACAAAATACATTTTCATTACCGGTGGCGTTGTCTCATCTTTGGGCAAAGGCATTGCTGCCTCTTCACTGGCCGCTATACTCGAGTCTCGCGGACTCACAGTTACCATGACCAAGCTCGACCCTTACATCAATGTCGACCCTGGCACCATGAGTCCTTTTCAGCATGGCGAGGTGTTTGTCACCGAAGACGGTACCGAAACTGATTTGGATTTAGGTCATTACGAGCGGTTTCTTAAAACCACGATGGCTAAAAAGAACAGTTTTTCCACCGGCCAAATCTATGAAAGCGTGTTGCGTAATGAGCGTAAAGGCGATTATTTGGGGGCGACCGTTCAGGTTATTCCGCATATTACCGATGAAATTAAACGCCGTGTTTATGATAGTGCTCAAGGCGTCGATGTCGCGTTGATTGAAGTCGGCGGCACAGTAGGTGATATTGAATCGTTGCCTTTTCTGGAAGCGATTCGTCAAATGCGCTTTGAACTGGGATCAGAACGGTCGCTGTTTATTCATTTAACGCTGGTGCCCTATATCCGTTCAGCGGGTGAAATAAAAACCAAGCCGACCCAACATTCGGTAAAAGAACTGCGCAGCATAGGCATACAGCCGGATATTCTGATTTGTCGTTCCGAACGGACCATTCCGGAGAGTGAGTGTCGTAAAATCGCCTTATTTACCAATGTCGAGGAAAAAGCGGTTTTTACTGCGGTCGATGCCGATTCGATTTACAAAATCCCGCTGTTGCTGCATGGACAAGGTTTGGATGATATTGTTGTCAACAAGCTGCGCTTGAATGTACCGACCGCCGACTTGTCTGAATGGATAGCGGTGGTCGAAGCGCTGGAGCATCCGGTTAACGAAACTACCATTGCTATTGTCGGTAAATATGTCGATCATTCCGATGCTTATAAATCGTTAAACGAAGCCTTGATTCATGCCGGTATCCGCACCCGAACTAAAGTTAATATTGTCTATATTGATTCGGAACTGATAGAAGAGGAAGGTGTCGGTCGGCTAAAAGGTCTTGACGCAATTTTGGTGCCCGGGGGCTTTGGCGAACGCGGCGTGGAAGGCAAAATCGCCACAGTGAAGTATGCCAGGGAAAATAAAATTCCTTATCTGGGCATTTGTTTAGGCATGCAGGTTGCGGTTATTGAATTTGCTCGTGATGTGGCTGGTTTAGAAGGCGCCCATAGCACCGAATTTTTGCCTAAGTCGCCGCATCCGGTGATCGGTCTGATTACCGAATGGATGGCTGAAGACGGCCAGCTGGAAACGCGCAATGAAACGTCCGATTTGGGTGGCTCCATGCGCCTAGGCGGGCAGCAATGCCGGTTACAATCCGATACATTGGCCTATCAGCTGTATCAGAAAGATGTAATTACTGAAAGGCATAGGCATCGCTATGAATTTAACAGCCAGTATCTGGAAAGGCTGGAGCAAGCGGGCATGCGTTTTTCGGGAAAATCTATTGATGGACGTTTAGTCGAAGTGGTAGAAATACAAGATCATCCTTGGTTTCTGGCTTGCCAATTTCATCCGGAATTTACCTCTACACCTCGGAAAGGCCATCCGTTGTTTTCAGGTTTTGTAGTTGCTGCCGTTGAACATAAAAACAGTGCGGCAAGTTAGTACAGCGACTCATGGCTAAAATCACCCAATTATCGCAACTGGATTTAAACCAGACTTATAGCTATGCGGACTATTTGACTTGGCGCATAAATGTAGCGATCGAATTGATAAAAGGCAAAATCATGTTGATGTTACCTGCGCCCAATGTAGAGCATCAGCGGATTGAGAGGCAATTGTTAGTTGCAATTGACTTACACTTAAAAGGTAAAAAATGCGAAGTCTTTCCTGCACCATTTGATGTGCGGATCTATGACAGAAAAAAGTCGATTCTGACCAGCAAAGAAATTCATACCGTAGTGCAACCCGATTTATGTGTCATATGCAATTCTGAGCTATTGGATAAACAAGGTTGTAACGGTGCACCCGATTGGATTATTGAAATTCTATCCAAAGGTAATTCAAAGCGGGAAATGCAAGTTAAATATCAGCTTTATCAAGAAGCCGGGGTGCAGGAATATTGGCTGGTTTATCCAGAACAGCAAGCCATACATCAGTTTGTACTGGATGATAACGACCAATATCAACTAAAAAACATGTATGCCGAGGATGATATGGCTATACCCTATTTGTTTCCAGAGTTAGCCATTGATTTAACCGAAATATTTGAAACCGAAGTGGAAGAATAACATCATAATCGAGTGGAAAATTCAAATAAACAACGAGAATACTTATGAAATTATGCAATTTTGAAGTCGGCTTGAATCAGCCGTTTTTTTTGATAGCAGGCCCCTGCGTTATTGAAAGTGAGCAAATGGCGCTGGATACCGCTGGTTATTTGAAAGAATTAACAACTGCCTTAAACATCCCGTTTATCTACAAGTCTTCTTTCGATAAAGCCAATCGTTCATCGCATGAAACTTACCGGGGACCTGGCGTAGAGCAAGGGCTTAAGATACTGGAAAAAGTCAAACAGCAGATCGGCGTGCCAGTATTGACTGATGTGCATGAAGATACCCCGCTGGCTGAAGTGGCCTCGGTCGTTGACGTGATGCAGACGCCGGCGTTTTTATGCCGGCAAACCAATTTCATTCAGCAAGTCGCAGCTCTTGGCATCCCGGTCAATATCAAAAAAGGCCAGTTTCTGGCGCCTTGGGATATGGTGCATGTCGCCAACAAAGCCAAGGCCACTGGAAATCAGCAGATCATGGTCTGCGAACGCGGCGTATCTTTCGGCTACAATAATCTGGTGTCGGATATGCGTTCATTGGCGGTCATGCGCGACACTGATTGCCCGGTAGTTTTCGATGCGACGCACTCGGTGCAACTGCCCGGTGGACAAGGTACCGTATCGGGTGGACAGCGCGAATTTGTACCTGTATTGGCCAGAGCGGCGGTCGCAGTGGGTATAGCCGGACTATTTATGGAAACCCATCCGAATCCTGCCGAAGCCAAAAGCGACGGCCCGAATTCCTGGCCTTTGCACCGGATGCAAGAATTGCTGGAAACTCTGGTCATTATAGATAATGCCGTAAAACATCAAGCTTTTATTGAAACGACGCTGTAAAACTATGCCTATCACCGAGTTATCACAGCTTGATTTAACCGCTAATTATAGCTACGCAGATTATCTGACTTGGCGTTTAAATGAAGCGGTTGAATTGATTAAAGGCAAAATTCAATTCATGTCTCCGGCGCCGAATGTTAAGCATCAACGCATTTCCTGGCAGTTGGGTGGTTTGTTATTTAATTATTTTGATCGCAAAGCCTGTAGTGCCTTTTCAGCGCCGTTCGATGTGCGATTATATGATCGTACAAAATCCTTATTAGCCAATAAAGACATTACCACGGTCGTGCAGCCTGATATTTGTGTGATTTGTGCTAAGGAAAAACTCGACGAGCAAGGCTGTAACGGTGCGCCTGACTGGATTATTGAAATATTATCCAAAGGAAATTCCAAAAAAGAAGTCAAAATTAAACATGCGCTGTATGCCGAAGCCGGCGTAACAGAATACTGGTTAATTTATCCTTACGAAGAAGTCATACATCAATTTGTGTTAAAAGAGGAAGCAGGGCAGTATCAACTGCATAATAGTTATGCAGGTGATGATGTAGCTACGTCCTACTTGTTTCCAGATTTAGTGATTGATTTATCGACGCTATTTAAAGAGGTGTAGTGAAGGCGAGAAACCTGAGCTTTAATACCTGCCTTAAACATTTTTATTTTTTAACCTGTAGAGAAAAAACAACATGACTCAAATCGTTGATATTAAAGCAAGAGAAGTTTTAGATTCACGCGGTAACCCGACTCTGGAAGCAGATGTGATTTTGGCGTCCGGCGTGATTGGTAGCGCAATGGTACCCTCCGGCGCATCGACCGGCGAACGCGAAGCGATAGAGTTGCGCGACAACGACAAAGCTCGTTACTTGGGTAAAGGCGTGTTAACAGCGGTTAACAATGTCAATACTGAAATTCGCGCTGCGATTATTGGTATGGATGTCGCTGACCAGGCGGGCATTGACAATAAAATGATCGCGCTGGACGGTACTGAAAATAAAGGCCGTTTAGGCGCTAATGCGATTTTAGCCGTTTCACTGGCAGCAGCGCATGCGGCAGCTAAAGATGCCGGTGTGCCTTTATATCGTCACTTGAACACCAGTGGAAAATTCATCATGCCGGTACCGATGATGAATATCATCAACGGTGGATCTCATGCCGATAACAGCGTTGATTTACAGGAGTTTATGATTTTGCCGGTAGGCGCACCGACGTTCCGCGAAGCAATTCGTTACGGCGCTGAAGTATTCCATAACCTGAGCAAAGTGTTAAAAGCTAAAGGTTTGGCAACGACTGTAGGAGACGAAGGCGGTTTCGCACCGAATTTGTCTTCTAATGAAGAAGCGATCGAAGTTATCTTGGAAGCGATAGAAAAAGCGGGCTACAAAGCCGGCGTTGATATTTTCTTGGGTATGGATGCAGCCAGTTCCGAATATTACAAAGACGGCCGTTATGAGTTATCCGCAGAAGGCAGAAGCTTCAACTCAGTTGAAATGAATGATTTCTTTGTTGAATGGGTGGAAAAATATCCGATTATTTCTATCGAAGACGGCCTGGATCAAAATGACTGGACTGGCTGGAAAGATCAAACCGAAAAATTGGGCACAAAAATTCAGTTGGTCGGTGATGACTTGTTCGTGACTAATCCTGCTACGTTAAAAGAAGGTATTGAAAAAGGTATTGCCAACTCAATCCTGATTAAAGTGAATCAAATTGGTACCTTGACCGAAACTCTGGAAGCGATTAATACCGCACATGCAGCCGGTTACACGGCTGTTGTGTCACATCGTTCAGGCGAAACCGAAGACACTACGATTGCTGATTTAGCGGTTGCCACCGGCACTGGCCAAATCAAAACCGGTTCTTTAAGTCGTTCAGATCGCGTTGCTAAGTACAATCGTTTGATGAAAATCGAAGAAGAATTAGGCGATTTGGCGGTTTACGCAGGTCGTAGCGCGTTTAAAATGCTGAAATAAAAACAGACGAAAGGCGAAGGATTGAAGGCGAATAGCCCTGAATCTTTCGCCCTTAGCCTAAATCATGAAAATCCTCGTTGCAATTATCTTTCTGTTAATCGGTCATTTCCAATACCGGATTTGGCTGGGGAACGGCAGTGTTGCGGAAATCGAAGCTTATCAGCTGCGTCTTGATGATCTTAAAAAAGAAGTCGAGGAAAAAAGGGAACGCAACGAAGCCCTTTATGCGGAAGTGCTGGATTTGAGGAAAGGCCAGGAAGCCATCGAAGAACGGGCCAGGGATGAATTAGGGATGATTAAACAGGACGAAACATTTTTCCTTGTGCTTGAATAATGACCCAATCAATAAAATTCTGGGCTATCGTGCCCGCTGCCGGTGTCGGCAAACGTATGCAGGCCGATCGGCCTAAACAATATCTGGAGTTGGCCGGAACAACGGTCATCGAACACACGCTGTTGCGGCTGTTACAAGCCGACATTTTTTCAGCCATCGCCGTGGCGGTTTCCAAAGAAGATCCCTACTGGCCTGAGCTACCCTTATCAAAACACCAGACCATCATCACCGCCCCTGGCGGTAAAGAACGCGCTGATTCCGTACTATCCGGTTTAAAGGCGATACGTGAGCAAGCTTCCGATGATGATTGGGTCTTGGTGCATGATGCGGCCAGACCCTGTATTACGACAGAGGATATTCACTATTTAATTAATACCCTGGTTAATGACGAGGTCGGCGGAATTTTAGCCTTGGCTTCGGCTGATACCTTAAAGCAAGTGCAAGGTAATAGCATTACCGGCACCTTGGATAGAAGCCATATCTGGCGAGCTTTGACGCCGCAGATGTTCCGTTATGGCATGTTAAAAGCTGCGCTGGAACAGACTCAAGGCAATCCGGCTATCACCGACGATGCCAGTGCGCTGGAACTAACCGGTTTGCAGCCAAAAATCGTCGAGGGTCGTCCCGACAATATCAAAATCACTCGCCCGGAAGATTTGGCCTTAGCCAAGTTTTATATCGATCAGCAATGTTTGTAGCAGTCGCGTCAGCGCCCGCGCCTACAAAACCATGTAGATGCGGGCGTTGACCGCGTCCGCGAACAAATTAAATTCAATAAGGACCAACCATGATTAGAGTAGGACAAGGCTATGACGTACACCGCTTCAAACAAGGCGGCGAAGTCATTCTGGGCGGCGTAAAAATACCCTACGAACAAGGCCTGGAAGCTCATTCCGACGGCGATGTCGTCTTGCATGCCTTATGCGACGCCTTGTTGGGTGCAGCGGCCTTGGGCGATATAGGCAAACATTTTCCCGATACCGATCCTGAGTTCAAAGGTGCTGACAGCCGGGTTTTATTGCGCCATGTTTATCGTATAGTTCAGGAAAAAGGCTACCAACTGGTCAATGCGGATATTACCATCATTGCTCAAGCGCCAAAAATGTCACCGCACACCGCTGCGATGTGTAGCAATATCGCCGAAGATTTAGCGGTGGACTGCGATTGCATAAACGTCAAAGCGACCACCACAGAAAAGCTGGGGTTCGAGGGACGAAAAGAAGGCATTGCGGTACAAGCCATCGTGCTGATTGAAAAATAAACTCATGCAAAATATTGAAATCCCCGTCTGGCCTTACGTTTATGGCCAACCTTGCGCTTTTGGAAAAATTCGTAGCGTCCCCGAAGACTTTATTGTGACAGAAAATCTGTCTTTTGAGCCTTCCGGCGAGGGCGAGCATGTATTTTTGCACATAGAAAAGAAAGGCGAGAACACCGACTATGTCGCCAGGCAATTATCCCGATTTGCCAAAGTCAGGCAGCGCGATGTCAGTTATGCCGGTTTGAAAGACCGGTATGCGGTGACTACGCAATGGTTTAGCGTCTGGTTGCCGGGCAAAGCTGATCCTGATTGGGCCGCATTTGAATCGGACAGCATGAAAGTGCTCCAGTCCATTCGCCATGCGAGAAAGCTCAAGCGTGGTGTGTTATCGGGCAACAGTTTCAAGCTGCTTATTCGTGACTATCTGGGCGACAAGGAAATAACCATCCGGCAGTTGGAGCAGATTAAAGCCCTGGGCATCGCCAATTATTTCGGCTCGCAGCGCTTTGGCAATGAGGGTCAAAATGTTAACAAGGCGTTGTCGCTATTTGACGGAGCAAAAGTAGGCAGGGAGCAACGCAGTATTTATTTGTCAGCGGCCCGGTCTTATTTATTCAATAAGATTCTGGCTGAGCGGGTAATACAGCATAATTGGAATCAGCCGGTGGCCGGGGATACGTATCAATTTGATCTGTCGCACAGCTGTTTTCAATCGGAGCAACCGGATGATGAAATTATTCGGCGACTGACTGAAAAAGACATACATCCTACCGGCGTATTATGGGGCAGGGGCAATGCCGATGTGTCAGGTCAGGCGCTGGCTATTGAACAAGCGGTTGTTGAGGCCCATGAACAACTGGCTCAAGGTTTGATAGCCAGCGGGGTAGATCGGGACAGGCGTGCATTACGGGTTAACGTGCAGGATCTACACTGGCAGTTTTTGGATGAGGCGTCACTGGAGTTAACGTTTACCTTGCCAGTCGGGAGTTACGCTACGTCGGTGCTGCGGGAAATTATTCAGTAAAGAACCGTTCTGCGAGCAGTCTGTTGAGAACATCTTGTTTTTGTGGTTTAATGCCGACGTTTTACGTCTTAATGTGCCTCTTGTTTTGGTTTTATCCGAAATGAAAGGATGGGGTCAAAGCAAGTTGATTGGAGAGCAGGCTCACACTATGCAATTTAGTATTAAAAAAGGTTTGGATCTACCTATTACAGGAGAGCCCAAGCAAGTTATTGACGATGGTAATAAGGTTAACACCGTTGCCATTCTGGGTATGGATTATGTAGGTATGAAGCCTACCATGATGGTCAGTGAAGGTGATCAGGTCAAATTGGGCCAGATTCTATTTACCGACAAGAAAAATCCAGGGGTTGTATTTACATCACCTGGTGCGGGTATGGTTAAAGCCATTAATCGCGGCGCAAAACGTGTTTTGCAGTCTGTTGTAGTTGAATTAAAAGGCACGGCGCAGCTGTCCTTTGCAAAATATGACGCATCCGAATTGAAGGCGTTGTCAGCAGAGCAAGTTAAGGATAATCTGGTGGCGTCCGGTTTATGGACTTCGCTGCGCACCCGTCCTTACGGAAAAATTCCTGCGATAGACAGTACGCCTCATTCCATTTTTGTGACGGCCATTGACACTCGCCCGTTAGCGGCCAATCCTGTCGTGATTATCAATGAACGTAGCGACGATTTTGTGAATGGTTTGGCGGTTATTGCCCAGCTGACGACAGGTAAAACCTATGTCTGTAAGGCGGCCGGTGCCTCTATTGCAACCGGTGATGCGTCGGTAACTGTCGCCGAGTTCGCAGGACCTCATCCTGCCGGCTTGCCCAGTACTCATATTCATCTGCTTGATTCAGTGAGTATCGTTAAATTTGTCTGGCATCTGGATTATCAAGCGGTTATCGCGATAGGCGCTTTATTTACCACCGGTAAACTCAATGTTGAACGTGTGGTTGCTCTGGCAGGTCCTACGGTTAACGAACCCAGATTGATACGCACCCGAGTCGGCGCCAATACCGATGATTTGGTAGCAGGTCAACTGGCGGCGGTCGAAAACAGAGTGATTGCAGGTTCGGTGTTGTACGGGCATTTAGCCGCAGACTGGGCGGCTTTTCTGGGCTGTTATAACAACCAGATTTCAGTGCTTCAGGAAGGCCGCGCCCGTGAATTATTCGGCTGGATAGTGCCGGGTAAGAATAAATATTCAGCCTTGAATATCTATACCTCAAGCGTTGACCGCAAGCTGGATCGCAAGTTCCCGTTAACTACCGATAAAAACGGCAGCAATCGAGCCATAGTGCCGGTTGGTGTGTACGAAGCTGTGATGCCGCTGGATATTTTACCGACACCATTGTTGAAAGCGATGATAGTCGGCGATACCGATCAGGCTCAGTTATTGGGTTGTCTGGAATTGGATGAGGAAGATATGTCCTTATTTACGTTTGTCGACCCCGGTAAACATGACTTTGCTCCTGTTTTGAGAGCGAATTTAACTAAAATTGAGAAGGAAGGATAATGTCGCCTAGAGATATTTTAGATAGCGTAGAACCGCATTTCACCAAAGGTGGACGGTTCGAAAAGTATTACGGTCTCTACGAGATGGTGGATACTTTTATCTATACCCCGGCTGATGTGACGCGCGGCACTACGCATGTTCGCGACGGCAATGACTTAAAGCGCACCATGACTTTTGTGGTCATTGCTACGCTTTTTTGCATACTGATGGCTTTGTATAACACCGGTTATCAAGCCAATCTGGCGATGGCACAGATAGGGTTGGAGCAAGCTCCAGGCTGGCGCAGCATTCCGATGATGCTGTTTGGTTACAGTACAATGAACCCGTTTTCCAATATGGTTCACGGCGCTTTGTATTTTTTGCCTATTTACCTGGTTACACTGGCTGTCGGTGGCGTTTGGGAAGTGTTGTTCGCGACCGTACGCGGTCATGAAGTGAATGAAGGCTTTTTAGTTTCGTCGATGCTGTACACCCTGATCATGCCGCCCGATATGCCTCTTTGGCAGGTGGCTTTGGGTATTTCTTTCGGTATTGTTATCGGCAAGGAAGTGTTCGGCGGTACCGGTAAAAACTTCTTGAATCCTGCGTTGACCGGACGAGCGTTTTTATATTTCGCTTATCCTGCGTCTATCTCAGGCGATTCGGTCTGGGTTGCAGTTGACGGCTACACAGCGGCGACGCCGTTGGGTCTTGCTGCAAACGGCGGTCTGGAAGCGATTTATTCAGCCAATTACAGCTGGCTGCAAACCTTTTTTGGTTTTGAGCCGGGTTGTCTGGGCGAAACTTCGACCTTGGCTATTTTGATCGGCGCGGCGTTTCTTTTATATACCAAAGTAGCCTCGTATCGGATTATGGGCGGCGTCTTTGGCGGCATGGTCGTTACTTCGTTACTGTTTAATATCATCGGCAGCGACAGTAATCATATGTTTGCCTTGCCCTGGTACTGGCATTTGACCATGGGCGGCTTTGCCTTCGGCATGGTGTACATGGCGACAGATCCGGTCAGTGCGGCGATGACCGATACCGGACGCTGGGTTTACGGCGCGTTGGTTGGCGGCATGACGGTCTTGATCAGGGTTGTTAACCCGGCATTTCCAGAAGGCATCATGCTGGCTATTTTGTTTTCCAATATGTTTGCGCCGACAATAGATTATTTTGTCATTCAGGCCAATATCAGAAGAAGGATGAAACGTCATGCTTAAGTGCGAACAGTTAAAAAGCTACCAAGGTAAGGTTTGCGCCAAGCTGGATAAATGCGAGCATTACCAAAAGTTTAAAGTTTACAAAGATAAGGTTCTTGCGCTGGGTAATGACAGTCTGGAAAAGACGATTGCCATTGCCGTTGCTTTGTGTCTGGTGTGTGCGGTTCTGGTTTCTTTTTCTGCGGTTGCGTTAAAGTCGCTACAGGTTCATAACAAAGAACTGGACATGAAAAAGAACATTCTCGATGTGGCGGGTTTGCTACAGGAAGGCGGCAATATCGATGCTGATTTTGCAGAAAGAATTGAAGCTAAAATCGTTAATCTGGAAACCGGCGACTATGTAGAAGACATTAATGTCGCTGAATATGACCAACGTAAAGCGGCGAAAGATCCGGCTTTAAGTGTGGCTATTCCGAAGGATAAAGACATTGCCCATATCCGGGTTAAGGCGAAATTTGCCAAGGTTTATTTGGTTAAAGACTCCGGCGCAATCAAGTCGATTATTCTGCCAGTAAACGGTTATGGTTTATGGTCAACGCTGTACGGCTTTTTGTCGTTGGATGCTGACGGACAAACCGTGCAAAGTATTAACTTTTATGACCAACAGGAAACTCCTGGATTAGGCGGCGAAGTTGTCAATCCTAAATGGCGTGAGCTATGGAAAGGCAAAAAAGTCTATGCAGAAACCGATCAGCCGTCCATGGAAAAAGGCCTGATTGAGAGTGCTGAAATGGGTGAACCTGCTTTGAGTCTGATTAAAGGCGTGGTCGATAACACCAAGCCGGGATCTCAATATCAGGTCGATGGTCTGGCTGGCGCGTCCTTAACCAGTACCGGTGTCACTAATCTGGTCAAATACTGGATGAGCAAAGAAGGTTTTGCGCCGTATTTAGCCAAAGCAAGAACGGTTAAAGGAGTTAAGTCATGAGTGGAGTAACAGCAATATTAAATGATGAAACAAAAAAAGTATTGATTGCACCGCTGGTCAATGACAACCCGATTACTTTGCAGGTATTGGGTATTTGTTCGGCCCTGGCAGTCACCTCGCAAATGTCGACCTCGCTGATTATGGCGCTGGCTTTGACCTTGGTAACCGCGTTTTCAAGTGCGGCGATCAGTGCGATTCGCAACCATATTCCAAGCAGCATCCGGATTATCGTGCAGATGACCATTATTGCGTCCCTGGTTATCGTGGTCGATCAGCTGTTAAAAGCGTTTGCCTATGATGTCAGCAAGCAATTGTCGGTTTTCGTCGGTTTGATTATTACAAACTGTATCGTCATGGGTCGCGCTGAAGGTTACGCGATGAAAAATCCACCCTTGGAAAGCTTCATGGACGGTATTGGTAACGGCTTGGGTTACAGCTTGATCCTGGTTATCGTGGCATTTTTTAGAGAAACGCTAGGTTCCGGTAAATTATTGGGTATCGAAGTGTTCAAGCTGACCAAAGATGGCGGCTGGTACGATCCTAATGGTTTGATGCTATTGCCACCGAGCGCGTTTTTTATCATCGGCTTGATTATCTGGTCGGTCCGTCAATGGAAGCCAGAGCAAAACGAAAAGGTCGAATTCAAGATTTTGGCTATTGCTCACGGTGAAGGAGGGCATCACTAATGGAAGCTTATATCAGTTTATTTGTTAAAGCGGTTTTTATTGAAAACCTGGCCTTGTCCTTCTTTTTGGGCATGTGTACCTTTATTGCGGTGTCGAAGAAAATCTCTACCGCAATGGGTTTAGGTATTGCAGTCATGGTCGTGCAAGCGATTACCGTACCGGCTAACAATGTGGTTTATCATGCTTTGTTAAAAGAAGATGCCTTGTCCTGGATGGGCATTACCGGTGTTGATTTAAGCTTTCTAGCCTTGTTAAGCTGTATTGGCATGATCGCAGCTTTGGTGCAAATCCTGGAAATGATTCTGGATAAGTTTTTCCCTGCCTTGTATTTTGCACTGGGTGTGTTTTTGCCTTTAATTACAGTTAACTGCGCCATATTGGGCGGCAGTTTGTTCATGATTGAGCGTGATTATAACTTTGGCGAAAGCGTCACTTACGGAGTTGGCAGCGGTTTGGGTTGGGCATTGGCCATTACGGTTATGGCTGGCGTACGCGAAAAACTTAAATACAGTGATATTCCTGTCGGCCTGCAAGGTCTGGGTATTACTTTTATTACTGCGGGTCTGATGTCGCTTGGCTTCATGGCTTTCTCTGGAATCCAACTTTAAGGAATTGCGTAATGCTGGAAATTCTATTAGGGATCATAATTTTCACGGCTTTTGTTATAGCACTGGTATTCGTTATTATCGGCGCTAAAAGCAAACTGGTCGCGGAAGGCGATGTTGAGATCCTGATTAATAATGAAAAGAAAATTCATGTGCCGGTAGGATCAAAGTTGTTAACGGCGTTAGCCGATAATGGCTTGTTTGTATCCTCGGCCTGTGGCGGCGGCGGTACCTGTGCCCAGTGTAAAGTTGTCGTGCATTCTGGCGGCGGTGAAATTTTACCAACTGAGCTGGCACATATTACCAAACGCGAAGCGGCTCATGGTGAGCGTCTTTCTTGCCAGGTTTCGGTCAAACATAACATGGTTATCGAAGTCGAAGATGAAGTGTTCGGCGTCAAGAAATGGGAATGTACGGTTAAGTCCAACAACAATGTGGCCACCTTCATCAAGGAACTGGTGCTTGAGTTGCCGTCCGGCGAGGCGATCAATTATCGGGCTGGCGGCTATATTCAGATTGAATGTCCTGCGCATATTGCCAAATACAGCGATTTCGAAGTTGAAGAAAAATTCCGTGATGATTGGAATAAATTCAATTTATGGCGGTTTGTTTCTGATGTCAAAGAGCCTGCGTTACGTGCTTATTCGATGGCCAGTTATCCTGAAGAAAAGGAAATCATGCTGAATGTTCGTATCGCGACGCCGCCTCCCGGTGCTGCTGACAGCGTTCCGCCTGGCATCATGTCTTCGTATATCTTTGACTTGAAGCCCGGCGACAAATGTATTATTTCAGGGCCTTATGGTGAGTTCTATGCCAAAGAAACTGAAGCTGAAATGGTATTTGTCGGTGGTGGCGCCGGTATGGCGCCGATGCGTTCACATATCTTTGACCAATTGCGCAGGCTGAAATCCAAGCGCAAAATGTCTTTCTGGTATGGTGCTCGTAGCAAACGCGAAATGTTCTATGTAGAAGATTTCGATATGCTGGCTAAGGAAAATGACAATTTTGACTGGCATGTAGCCTTATCTGATCCGTTACCGGATGATAACTGGACCGGTTACACAGGCTTTATTCATAACGTATTGTTTGAAGAATACCTGAAGAACCATCCGGCTCCAGAAGATTGCGAGTTTTACATGTGCGGACCACCGATGATGAACTCGGCGGTAATTAAGATGCTGCTGGATAACGGTGTGGAACCAGAAAACATCATGTTGGATGACTTTGGTGGCTAAAGTCGTAGGTTGGGTTAGCGTAACCCAATATTTATAGCTTTGATTTTAACGAGGAGTTAGGTGTAACCTGCTCCTCGTTTTTTATTTTAGGGTGGGCAGAAAAACGCTGCCCGCGCTACTGAGAGATGTCTATGAATAGCGAATATACCGCAGTGATAAAACAAGATGGCGATTGGTGGATAGGTTGGATTGAAGAAATTCAGGGCGTAAATTGTCAGGAAGCGACATACAGTCAATCACCCCGCCCTGAAGGACGGAGCTTGTAAAAGCTAGGTTGACCAGACTAAGCGCTAACACAGTGCTACGATTACAATGGGTCGTTAAGACTTACCAGCGAATGCTTCCTTAGTTCGCTGCTCTAAAAGGATCGGATCACG
>CANNNV010000012.1 GCA_947506155.1 Methylococcaceae bacterium | reverse complement strand
GCTTTGTTCTGTGGTTGGGTCGAGCTTGATAGATATTGTCCTTTTCATATATGATTATTATAGGACAGAAACAATGCAAAATCAAGGTCAAAAGCACACCATTCCTCCCCGCCCTGAAGGGCGGGGTCTCCTGGAGCTTTTCTGATGAAGTTATAGCTACCCACACAGCCTTAAATCGGATGAGTGATGAGTTGGGTTATCTTGTAACGTCTAGCGCATGTCGCTACTTATTAAACAGCCTAACCGCTTCTCGAATTTCTCCAAGTACCCCGCCATGCGGGAGGAATTAACTATGAAACAGATCAAAGCAGCAAATTTAGCCATCGTCCTGATCGGGGTAGTAGCAAGTCATGCTGCCTATGCCAGAGGAGGTCATGGCGGCGGGCATTATGGTGGTGGCTGGGGTCATCGCAGTCACTATAACGGAATGGCTTTAGGACTCGGCTTAGGTTATGGTTTTGGCTACTATGGCAGGTCTTACTATGATCCCTATTATGACTATCCGCCCGCCGTGATTGCTGTGCCTGTTACGCCGCCGGTTTATATCCAACACGCCCCGCAGCATCCTCCCGGTTACTGGTATTACTGTAACTATCCGGAAGGCTATTATCCTTACATCAAACAATGTCCAAACGGCTGGCAGCAAGTTGAGCCGACCCCACCAGCGCCACGCTAAGGAGTAAGAATATGTCACGCTTTCCTCTTGTGCTTTCTAGCACCGTTATATTGGTAGTATCCGGTTGTGCCAGTTTACCCAGTGGCCCCGGTGTTATGGTACTACCCGGTACCGGCCTTAGTTTTGAACAGTTTCGTAATGACGATGCTATCTGTCAGCAATTTTCCAGTTATCAGATTGGCGGAACTACCGCTAATCAAGCAGCGGTAAATAGCGGTGTCGCCAGTGCTGCTGTCGGTACAACGCTAGGTGCCGCTGCGGGCGCTGCAATCGCCGGAGGGCGCGGCGCGGCGATAGGTGCTGGCACTGGCTTGGTGGGCGGCAGCCTAGTCGGCACTGGCGCTGCCAGCAGTTCTATGTACGGTGCGCAACAACGTTACGATATTGCCTATATTCAATGTATGTACGCTAAAGGCCATCAGGTTCCTGTATCAGGACAATTTTCTGGTCCACCAACTCAGCCTGTCATGCCGCCACCGCCGCCGGGGGCCCGTATTCCACCACCACCGTCAGGCCCACCTCCAGCTCCTCCGCAATAGGCCGCCATCAAACCTTTAGCTAACTTGAGATCAACACAATGAACGAATGGTTTTTTTCTTTTGAAAATGTAATCAGTGGCCCTTATACGCAAGATTATGCAAAGACATTTGCCCGTGAACATCAGGGGGCGTATTGCTGGAGCCAGGATTTTTCCGACTGGATTCCGGTTTATCAGGCGACTGAAATTAGACCGATGAAAAAAGATGGAGTCACGCCTTTTCCAGCAATACCGGCAGCGATGATGTCACCTAAGCCGACGGAATTGCCTGTCGGCAATCGCCTTGTTACGCACGATACCCAGTCTTCCGGCGGTTTTGGCCAGCAGTCGGTCACCGAGGGCATTGATTATAAAATTTTCGGCCATGAAATGCAGTTTGTGGAAATTGAACTGGATCCAGAGGAAAGTGCGGTTGCAGAAGCAGGAGCGATGATGTACAAAAGTGCCGAAGTGAAAATGGAAACTGTTTTCGGCGATGGCTCGGCCTCGCAACAAAGCGGCATCATGGGCTTATTGCTGGGCGCAGGCAAGCGTCTACTGACTAACGAAAGCCTGTTTATTACCGTCTTTACCCAAACAGCTCAACATAAAGGCAAAGTGGCGTTCGCCGCGCCCTATCCGGGAACCATTCTCGCTTTAAGTTTGAAAGACTATGGGCATAAACTGATTTGTCAAAAAGACAGTTTTTTGGCGGCGGCCAAAGGCGTACAAATTGGGGTTCATTTCCAACGTAAAATTTTAACCGGCTTATTTGGCGGCGAAGGCTTCATTATGCAAAAGTTGGAAGGTGATGGCTGGGTATTTATTCATGCCGGAGGCTGTTTGCAAAAAATCGAACTAAGTGCCGGTGAAATCCTGCATGTTGATACCGGTTGTTTGGCCGCAATGACCGGTGAAGTTGATTTTGACATACAACAGGCAGGCGGCATTAAAACCATGTTGTTTGGCGGAGAGGGCTTGTGTTTTGCCAAATTAACCGGGCCGGGCACTGTTTGGCTGCAAAGCTTGCCATTTTCACGTTTAGCAGGCCGAATGCTTTCCTCTGCGCCGCAAGGTGGAGGACGGCAGCAGGATGAAGGCTCAATTTTGGGTGGTTTACTCGGTGGCGATTAAACGTCAGGCCAATAACGCGGCAATAATCCCGGTCAGGAATATGCCATCAAAAGTACCAGCACCGCCAATTGCGGCAACAGGTGTACCGAGTGCTGCTATGGTGTTGAGCCTAAGCATGTCGGCGCCGATCAATACGCCTAGGACGCCGCTAATATAAGCTAGATGAGCTGCGTGTTCAGGATCAAGAATCATCGCCAACAAAGCCGAGCTTAATGGTGCTAAAAAAATTGGCATACCGACACCCAGTCCCGGTATTAATTGGCTGAATTTATAACTCAGTGCGGTAATGGCCAGGACGCCGAGTATAATTTTAGATGGGTCAATCAACTGTAACGAGATGAAATAAAGGCATAGACCTAGCGGAATGAGACAGCCACCAACATTGACCGCAACAACAATTTTACCTTCCCTAGCCGGCTGAAATATTTCCCAGATCATTTTATGATCCCGCGACATAACAAGGTGTCCTGTTTCTTTGCTATGCAGGCTATAAATAGGCAGATTAATACCGCTACCTAGCAATGTCCCAATCAATAGAAATAACGAAAACTCTGGGGTTAAGCCCAGCTTTCCGAATGCAATTTCAAAGAGTTGAACTTGCAGCATTGCCGCAAAAAAAAGGGAAATCATAAAAAATATTAACAAGGAAATTATAGGCATAATTGCAACTCAAATAGGGAAGTTAAAATTAACGAAAAATTGGTACTCTTTATTTTCGCATCAACACTGACAGCTATTTACTACTCTTTCACACTTTTTGGCGTTGCAAAAATAAGCTGGTCGGTAGAAAACCCCAGCGCCTTAGCTTGCTTGATCAATGCCTGCAAAGTCGCTTCGGGTAGTTGTTGGGTTCGGGATAAGATCCAAAAATAGGAGCGATCCGGCCCGACTACCATCGAATAAGCATAATCTTTCTTATCCAGTTCGATAATATTATAGCCGCCGTAAAAGGGGCCGAAAAAAGATACTTTCAGCCTGCCTTGATCCGGTTGCTCGACAAAATAAGCCTTGCCTAATGCCTCGCGCCATTCTCCCTCTTTTGTATCCCAGCCTTTATTAAGTACATTAACCCCGCCGTCATCACGCAAGCTGTAGGTCGCCGAGATATTTTCCAGCCCTCGCTCAAAGCGATGATCAAGTCGGGCGACTTCATACCAAGTGCCTAGATAACGATTGATTTCAAAACCTTCAATGGCGGTAACACCCTCAGGAATGCCGGTACAGCTGCTCAATAAGGCAATAATCAGTACAAATAATATTTTCACGCAGGCTTCCTGTTAAAGTAGTTTTTATAACGCAGTCGGCCAACTGTAGCGACTAGGATTTTACTTGTCAACTGAGTTGACTCCAGCAAGCTATCAATTTTTTTGCTGTTCCGTAAAGGCGTGCGACCTAAGGTTTAATTAAGTAAAATGGCAGTCAATCTTACACAAGGAATAGGTCTTTTGAATGCATGCACATACTTTAAGTTTTCTGAAGCACGAACACAATTTTTCAGTCATCAATAAGAAAGGTGAGCGACGAACCAAGCTGGTCTTGGTGCTGACTTTTTTAACGATGTTGCTGGAAATAGCCGCAGGCATCCGGTTTGGATCAATGGCGCTGCTTGCTGACGGCTGGCATATGGGCACCCATGTTGCCGCCTTCATGATCACCCTTATCGCTTATCGCTATTCCCGTATTCATGCGCATGATCAAACGTTTGCTTTCAGTCCTGCAAAAGTCGGGGTGTTGGGCGGATACACTAGTTCCGTAGTTCTGGGTGTTATAGCCTTAATTATGCTGATCGAGTCTGGGCAGCGCCTAGTTCATCCGCAGAATATTTACTTTAATGAAGCCATTGCCGTTGCCAGTTTTGGCCTGTTTATTAATTTAATTTCTGCTCTGTTACTTAAAAATTCGAGCCACACCCATGATCATCACCATGATCATAATCTTAAAGCCGCCTATCTGCATGTGCTTGCCGATGCGTTAACTTCAGTGCTGGCGATGGTTGCGCTGGTTCTGGGGAAATATTATGGCTGGAACTGGCTGGATCCGGTTATGGGTTTGGTCGGCGCGCTGATTATTATGCAATGGTCTTATGCCCTGATGAGAGAAACCAGTCCGGTATTGCTGGATGAAAGTATCGCGTTAAAATATAAATTGGCGATCAGAGAGAAAATTGAAAGCGACGCAGACAATCGTATTTCAGACTTGCATATCTGGCGAGTTGGCGCAGGGCATTTTGCGTTAATCATCTCTCTGGTATCGCACGATCCCAAGGCGCCAGAATATTACAAGGAGTTATTGAGCGAGTTTCGTAGCTTTGGTGGTATCAATAAATTGTCGCATATTACCGTTGAAGTCAATCGATGCTCAGGGGACTTTTGTATCCGGTAAGATGAAGCTGTCGGCCACTGGTTCAATTTGAAAAATTCTGTTGGGCATCCCTGTATTATAACTTTTTTCTGTCCCTTGCTGATTGCGTTCACGCAATTTGAAAGCGTTGCAATCGGCAATCAAGTGCGTGCCAAATGGAGTTTCAATGGCATCCTGAACCCATTTAACCGGATAAAAACGATGGGTGCCAGGAAATCTTTTTTGTAAACTAAAGTCTTTGTCAAACAACAGCACTTCGCCTTTGCGTGAATTGGATAGCATATAGCCCGTGGAATGCGGGCGAATATGGTGTGCGCCGTTCAAATCCCGAATTACAATCTCATGCTTTAGGGTCTGTCTGTCAATTCGAGCGACCATCCCTTGATAAAACAAAATAGTCAAAATCTTGGTTGAATCATAGGGATCGATAATAGCCGAGTTGAGGTGGGTGGTTTGTAATCGGCCCGGATAATTTTTAAGGCGATGATCCTGCCGTTTATCTATAACTCGTGTGCCGCCGCCGTAAGCTTGGTCATAACCCTGTTCTGTAGCCCACCATGACCAGATTAAAGTACCGCTTAAATCAAATTCCAATAGCGCATCAATGCCGCTGGCCGTGACTAATAAACCCTTTTCGGTTCTACGCAATGAGCGGATCTGAGTCAGCAAGGGGCTGCGTATTTCCAGGTCTATTACGCCTTGGTCATTGAGTCTGACAATATGCTCATCGCCTGTAACGCCATCCTTGCAACAAGCTAGACCGGCAATAAAATACAAGCCTTCGCCGATAACGTACTGCATGCCGAAAGGTTTCACAGACTGATAACTGCCTAGTGATGTAATACCGCCCAGTTCACCATTATGTTCAAATAGTTCAATTTTCCCACCGGGCGAGCCGCTAAAAACATCATTGGAACGGTCTGCACCTTTAATAATTCGATTTAATCTGAATTTTACATAGTCCCAATTAGTTTGAGGGTAAGAAACAACAAATTTCATTCGGATATTTTCTCTGTTGGTTGAATTATCTAGTGATGAGTTTGAAATATGAATTGAATCAGTCAGCATGTAAGGACTATTTTGGACGTTAGGTAGGCTCAAATCAACAGACATAAAAAAAGGTTATCAAAGTGATAACCTTTCTATTTAATGGCGTCCCCAGGGGGGTTCGAACCCCCGTTACCGCCGTGAAAGGGCGGTGTCCTAGGCCACTAGACGATGGGGACTAAAACTAGTTTAGTCAGGCCTGCACTAAAAATTTACACTTGTCCTGATCAGTTCGGATGGCGTCCCCAGGGGGGTTCGAACCCCCGTTACCGCCGTGAAAGGGCGGTGTCCTAGGCCACTAGACGATGGGGACTAAAACTGATCTCATCAACTTTCTGGTGGAGCCAAGCGGAATCGAACCGCTGACCTCAACACTGCCAGTGTTGCGCTCTACCAATTGAGCTATGGCCCCAAGTTGAGAACCGGCATTGTACAGTAATTATCTGTTGAGTCCAAGACTAATTTGGGTTTCTGATATAGCTGATAGCTCGCTGTATTCTAGCCAGGGTTTTTTCCTTGCCCAATAGCGATAAAGTAATGTCTATGGCTGGAGAAACGGCTGAGCCACAAACCGCCACGCGCAAAGGTTGAGCGACCTTGCCTAAACCCAGTTCCATGGTTTCGGCAAGGTTAACCACCAGCTGGTGTAAAGCTTCGCCATTCCATTCGCTCACAGCTAAAAATTGATCATACAGTGCTGCAAGAACCAGATCCGAGCCGGTGGTGAAATTCTTTTTGGCAGCTTTTTCATCATAGGCGTCAAAATCTTTATAGAAATAAAGGCTGGCAGCAGCTATTTCAACCAGAGTTTTGCAGCGCTCCCGTTGCGCCTTAACCATGTCGATCAGGCTGGGTCCTGTCGAAGGATCAATACCGAGTTCACCCATGTGCCAGCTTAAATGACGAGCGACATGAGCAGGGTTGCTGTTCATGATGTACTGATGATTCAGCCATAACAGTTTTTCGTTGTTGAACGTAGATGCTGACACATTGACATTTTCCAGATCAAAATGTTCGATCATTTCATCTAGCGTAAAAATCTCCTGATCGCCATGGGACCAACCCAAGCGCACCAGATAATTCAATAGCGCGTCTGGCAAATAGCCGTCATCACGAAACTGCATCACACTGACCGCACCGTGGCGTTTTGACAGTCGAGCACCATCTGAGCCCAGTATCATCGGCAGATGCGCGTATTCAGGCACTTTGGCACCCAAAGCTTTAAGGATATTCATTTGTCTGGGCGTGTTGTTGATATGATCGTCGCCACGTATAACATGGCTGACTTTCATATCCATGTCATCAACTACCACCGTCAAATTATAAGTCGGCGTACCGTCGCCTCGGGCGATAATCAAATCATCCAGTTCCTTGTTCGCAACGACAATGTCGCCCTTAATCAGGTCAGGAATAGTGACGATGCCATCAACAGGATTTTTAAAGCGGATCACCGCCACCCGCTCGCCTTTGGCCTCATTCAAGTCACGGCATTTGCCGTTATAACGAGGCTTTTCCTTATTAGCCATTTGTTCAGTACGCAACTGCTCCAGTTCATCCTTGCTGCAATAGCAATAGTAGGCGTCACCTTGATCCAGCAACTGCTGAATAACCTCCTTATACCGGTCAAAATGGTGGGTCTGGTAAAAAGGCCCTTCATCATATTCCAGCCCCAGCCAAGTCATGCCTTCCAGAATGGCATCGACCGATTCCTGTGTAGATCGTTCCAGATCGGTATCTTCAATTCTTAAAATAAATTTTCCGCCATGCTTACGCGCATAAAGCCAGGAAAATAAAGCGGTGCGGGCGCCACCTACGTGCAGATAGCCGGTTGGACTGGGGGCAAAACGTGTTTTTATGTTCATGATATTATTTTCAGTAAAATTCTTTCGTGGATGCAGCTTCTCGATAATAACTAGGCATAACTTGAGCCGCCGGAATACACACCCAGGCGCTCAAATAAAGCCAAATCATGGTTAGTCATTGGATTATCGGTGGTCAATAATTTATCACCATAAAATATTGAGTTGGCACCGGCCAGAAAACACAGAGCCTGCATTTCGTCGCTCATTGCTTTTCGTCCTGCAGATAACCTTACCCGAGACTTGGGCATCATGATTCTTGCAACCGCCAGCGTTCTGATGAAAATAATCGGATCCAGCACTTCCGTGCCCATTAGCGGCGTGCCTTCCACTTGTACCAACATATTGACCGGGACGCTTTCAGGATGCTTGGGCATATTTGCCAGCTCAATTAATAGCTTAGAACGATCAACAGCGCTTTCACCCATACCGATAATACCGCCGCAACATACGTTAATTCCGGCATCCCGGACTCGTGCCAGAGTATCCAGCCTATCCTGATAAGTTCGGGTAGTGATCACTTCGGAATAATAATCTTCCGAGGTATCCAGATTGTGATTGTAATAATCCAAGCCGCCCTGTTTTAGACGTTCGGTTTGTGCATCGGTCAACATGCCCAGGGTGACGCAGGTTTCCAGACCCAAGGCCTTGACGCCCTGAACCATTTCCACCACCCGTTCCACATCCTTGTCTTTAGGTGAGCGCCAGGCCGCGCCCATGCAAAAACGCGAAGCACCTTGGTCTTTTGCCAATTGTGCGGCCTTTAAAACTGACGCTATTGGCATTAACGCCTCGGGCGTTAAATCGGAATCGTAGCGTGCGCTTTGCGGGCAATAGCCGCAATCTTCAGAACAGGCGCCGGTCTTAATGCTCAACAGACTGCTGACCTGAACTTCATTTGGATCAAAATTCTCACGGTGTACCGTTTGCGCCTTAAAAATCAGGTCATTAAAAGGTAACGCGTAAAGCGCTTGTACTTCGTCCAACTGCCAGTCATGGCGAATTGCAGGGTTTGCAGACATTCTGTTAAGCTCCGGTTACGGTAAGACTAAAAACAAGGGACAACCTTGTCAACCTGTTCAAATGAAAATGGTATACAACTGGATCAATATTATACAGGATTACCTGCTACCACCTACCTGCATCTTGTGCGGGAATCCCGGATGCAATTCCCTCGACATTTGCGCCTCGTGTTATGACCAACTACCTAAAAATAACCAGAGCTGTTTTTGCTGCGCAGAAATATTGGACATAGCGATTGCCACACCTATGTTGTGCGGTCGGTGTCTAAGCCATCCGCCTGCTTTTGACCAGACTTACGCGCCATTTATTCATCAAGGCTCGATCAGGCATTTGATCGGCAACTTGAAATTTGGTTCTTGTTACAAAAATGCCCGCCTGCTTGGCCTGCTTTTGGCCGAACATGTGAAACAAATCGCAGAGCCGCCTGAATTGATTTTGCCGGTACCGCTGCATAAAGCGCGTTACCGATCACGCGGTTTCAACCAATCTATAGAAATCGCCAGAACCGTGGCGAATGAATTGAATCTTCCACTAGATCTACATAGCTGTATCCGGCATCGCGATACGCCTCATCAAACCCAATTATCCGCTCAAAAGCGCCGTAAAAATCTAAATCATGCTTTTTCAATGATCAAGCCACTCCAGGTTCACCATGTCGCGATACTCGATGATGTGATGACCACAGGTTCGACAGTCCATGAGTTGGCGGCTTTATTAAAAAAAAACGGCATTGCTCAAGTGGATGTCTGGGTGTGCGCAAGGGCTTAAAAATTTATTTTAGCAAAGTAACTTATATCATTGGCTAAGGCTACTTTCGCCTTTTACAAATAATTACGATAGAATAATCATGATCAATCTTCCTGAAAGTTAAAATCATCCTGCGGGATGTGTGAAAGTTTAAGTAACCCATATGGAGCAAAGTTATGTCCTGGAATGAGCCTGGCGGCGATAAGAAAGACCCCTGGAGCGGTCGTGGTGACCAAAAAGGTCCACCCGATCTAGATGAAGCGATACGTTTATTGCAAGTAAAGTTGGGCGGTATTTTTGGTGGAGGCCAGGATGGTGGCTCTTCGGTTAGTCCTCCGTGGAAAACGATGGGCTTTGTTATGGCAGGCGCAGCCGTATTATGGGGCTTAAGCGGCTTTTATATTATCGACGAGGGTACTCAAGGCGTTGAAACCCGATTTGGTAAATATGTTGCGACCACTCAGTCCGGTTTGAACTGGCATATCCCTACGCCTATCGAGAATGTTACGGTAGTTGACGTTAAACAGCAGCGTTATATCGAAGTGGGTTACCGTAGCGGCGGCAGTGAGCAAACACTAGGTTCGGTGCCGAAAGAAGCTTTGATGCTGACTAAAGATGAAAATATCGTTGATATTCGCTTGGCCGTGCAGTATCAGGTCAAAGACGCCAAGGAATTCATTTTCAATATAGTTAATCCTTCGGCGACCTTGAAACAGGTTACTGAAAGTACACAACGTGGTGTAATCGGCAGCAGTGAGATGGACTTTGTATTGACTGAGGGCCGCAGTGAAATCGTGACTCAGATTAAAAAGGAAATTCAAGATGTCATGGATAGCTATAAATCCGGCATCCAGATTACCAGCGTTAATCTTCAGGATGCACAACCACCCGAACAGGTGCAAAATGCCTTTGAAGATGCGATCAAGGCACGTGAAGACGAACAGCGCTTAATTAACGAGGCGGAAGCTTACTCCAATGACGTGGTGCCTAAAGCACGCGGCTCCGCGGCCAGGAAAATACAGGAAGCCGAAGGTTATAAAGAACAGGTTATTGCTCAGGCAGAAGGTGAATCCAGTCGGTTTTCAAAATTGCGTGCAGAATACTCCAAAGCGCCGGATGTAACCAGAAAGCGTCTTTATATAGAAGCCATGGAAACGGTATTGGCCGAGACTAATACCATCATGGTTGATGTCAAAGGCAGCAATAACATGCTTTATTTGCCATTGGATAAAATGATTCAGCATCAGTCTGCACTGCAACAACCTAATGCAGCTCCAAGCACAGCAGAACAACCGGCTCAGGCAGCGGTTGAGCCTTCGCCGCCGACTGTGCGAACTTCAACGCGTGGTCGCGATACCAGGGGACGCTAATGACACAGAATAAAATATGGTTAGGCTTAAGTGCAGTATTTTTTATCAGCATGATGAGCCTGTTTACCGTCAGTGAAACAGAAAAAGTCATCAAGTTTCGTCTGGGCGAGATCGTAAAAAACGATTACGAGCCTGGATTGCACTTCAAATTACCATTTATCAATAATGTAAAGAAGTTTGATAAGCGCATTCAAACTATGGATGCCAAGCCTGAGCGTTTTTTAACCGCTGAGAAGAAAAATGTCATCGTTGATTCGTTTGTTAAATGGCGGATTGGCGATGTAACCACGTTTTATACTGTGGTTGCCGGTGATGTCGATCAGGCCAATTTACGTCTGGATCAAATTGTTAAAGATGCTTTCCGGGGTGAATTCGGCAAGCGTAATATCAAACAATTGTTGTCCACGGATCGTCAGGCCATACGCGAAATTCTGATTAAAAATGCCATGCCTCTTGCAGCGGCTTTGGGCATGGAAATCGTTGATGTTCAGGTGATGCGTATCGATTTACCTGACGAAGTCAGCAGTTCAGTGTTTCGTAGGATGGAGGCTGAGCGTGAGCGGGTTGCTCGAGAATTTCGTTCTCAGGGCGCGGAAGCGGCGGAAAGAATTCGTGCTGATGCTGACAGACAGCGTGTCGTGACCATGGCGAATGCGTTTAAGGATGCAGAAATACTGCGCGGTGAAGGTGATGCAAAATCAGCTGAAATCTATGCCCAAGCCTATGGTGAGGATACTGAATTCTTCACTTTTTATCGCAGCTTAAATGCCTACAAGAAGACTTTTTCGAATTCAGGCATGATGGTGCTGGATCCCAATTCTGACTTTTTTAAATATTTTAAACAGCAAAAATAAACGAACTAAGATTCCCGGCATTTCATTGGGAACCCGTAACCAACGCTCCGCATGCGGGGCGTTTTGTTTGAGTGGACATACAAAACATGCAACAAAAAGACTCTTGGCTGTTGCCTGAAGGCATAGATGAGATTTTGCCGGAAGAGGCTAATCGCCTTGAAAGTTTGCGCCGCAAGATATTGGATAGCTTTGCTTGCTGGGGCTACGAATTGGTTATTCCGCCGTTCATCGATTATCTGGATTCCTTGTTGACTGGTTCAGGCCATGATTTGGAATTGCAAACCTTCAAGCTGACCGATCAGATCAGCGGTAAAATGTTGGGGGTCAGGGCAGACATGACTCCGCAGGTTGCCCGAATTGATGCGCATAATATTAATGCCGAGTGGCCAACCCGGCTTTGTTATGTCGGTACTATCTTGCATACCAAGGGTGATCCTCTGGAAAAAACCAGAAGTCCGATGCAAATAGGTGCAGAGCTTTATGGCCATGCCGGCAAGGACAGCGATGTTGAAGTAATCCGTTTAATGCTGGAGATGCTAGCGATGACCGGCTTGCTGAACGTGCATCTTGATTTGGGGCATGTCGGTATTTATCGGGCGCTGTCAAAACAGGCAGCGTTAACTAAAAATCAGGAAGTCGAGTTGTTCGATGTATTGCAGCGCAAGGCTAGGCCGGAGTTGCAAGAATTAATAGCTGGCTTAGCTATTGATGAGCAGCTTAAAGCCATGTTTTTAAAATTGCCGGAACTCAATGGCGGCAAGGAAGTGCTGACTAAAGCACGAGCTGTATTATTGACCGCTAATGGCGAAGTCAAGCGGGCTTTAGCCGATCTGGAAGCTATTGCCGATCAATTGACCCAGCACTTTCCATCGTTACCGATCAGTTTCGATTTGGCCGAATTGCGTGGTTATCATTATCACACGGGGGTGATTTTCGCAGCTTTTGTGCCTTCGGTAGGTCGTGAAATCGCCCGAGGCGGTCGTTATGACAATATCGGCGCGATCTTTGGCCGTGAACGGCCTGCGACCGGCTTTAGTGCAGACTTGAAGGTATTGTCAGCATTGGGCAAAACATCGTATCAAAAAGAAGCTCTAGCCTTGATATTTGCACCCTATCAAGATGATGCCGCGCTGTATGAAAAAATCAGAGATTTACGTGCCGAAGGCCTAGCTGTAGTTCAGCAATTACCGGGGCAAACCGGCGCTGCACGTGAACTAGGCTGCACTTCTATATTGGAACAAGATCATCAAAATTGGGTTGTTAGACCCTTAGCAAGCATGGAATAATTATGGGAAAAAATGTCGTAGTCATCGGTACTCAATGGGGTGACGAAGGTAAAGGTAAATTGGTTGATCTGTTAACGGAACAGGCTGAGGCTGTGATTCGTTTTCAGGGTGGTCATAATGCAGGACACACGCTGGTTATAAACGGAGAAAAGACGGTTTTGCATCTTATTCCGTCTGGCATCCTTAGGGAAAATGTTCAGTGCATGATCGGCAATGGCGTGGTTTTATCACCAAATGCGTTGCTAGAAGAAATCGAGTTTCTCGAAAAAGCCGGTGTTCCAGTTAGAAATAGATTGCTGATCAGCGAAGCCTGTACCTTAATCTTGCCCGTTCATGTTGCCATCGATCAGGCGCGCGAAAAAGCGCGTGGCAGTAAAGCCATAGGTACTACGGGGCGGGGCATAGGACCCGCTTATGAAGACAAGGCAGCCAGACGAGGCTTGCGGGCTGGGGACTTTTTAAATTCTGCGGTATTTGCTGAGCGATTTAAGGAGTTGGTCGACTACCATAATTTCATGTTGACAAATTACTATCATACCGACGCCGTTGATTTCCAAAAGACCCTTGATGAAGCGCTTAGCCTAGGTGAGCAAATCAAGCCGATGCTAACCGATGTCAGCGAAAAACTGTATGCGTTGCAGGAGCAAGGTAAGAATTTGTTATTTGAAGGCGCACAAGGCGCTCTGCTGGATATTGATCACGGCACATTTCCTTATGTGACCTCATCCAGCACCACAGCGGGCGGTGCGGCTACCGGTACCGGCATTGGTCCTCTAGATCTTGATTATGTCTTGGGCATTACCAAAGCTTATTCGACCCGAGTGGGCAATGGTCCTTTCCCGACAGAATTACATGATGCGGACGGTGATCATTTGGGTACGGTAGGTCATGAGTTTGGCGCAACCACGGGCCGCAAACGTCGCACCGGCTGGTTTGATGCGGTTGCGATGCGAAAATCTGCAAAAATGAACAGTTTGAGCGGCATTTGTTTAACCAAGCTAGATGTGCTAGATGGCTTGGGAAAAGTCGGTATTTGTACCGCCTACAGACTTAATGGCGTCGTTACCCAAACAGCGCCTTTAGGTGCAGATCGCTATGAAGAATGCGAGGCCATCATTGAAGATATGCCGGGCTGGACCGGAACAACGGCTGGGGTAACCGATTATGACGCGCTGCCTGAAAACGCCAAAGCATATATCAGCAGAATAGAAGAGCTGATAGGCGTAAAGATTGCGATATTGTCTACTGGCCCTGATAGAGATGAAACCATTATTCTACAACATCCATTCGCATAAATTATCAAGGAGAAAATCATGGCTGCAACGGTAGATGAACTAACGATAACGTATGAAGATGGCGGCATTGAAACCGTTAAGGAGTTGGACAAAAAAGTTCTAACTAAAGGCGCCTGGGCGACCATTATGTACCGTTATCAGGATTGGAACCGTACCAAGGAAGAATACGGTCCGGATAAATATACCATTCGTCGTTACCAGAAACAAAATGGCGAATACAAGCAAAAGTCAAAGTTTAATATTTCCAGTAAAGATCAGGCCAAAGCGATTATTGCGGCGCTGGAAGATTGGACTCAATTAGATTGATGTTCATGTAAGGCGCGCGGTGCGCGCCTTTTCATATATTCAAATAAGCGTGTCAACTTTGGTTGAGTGGCAAGATTTTAAGCATGACGCAAAATTCCTCAATTACCCGCATTGCTTTAGCCAGCTTCATCGGCACCGCTATCGAATTCTATGATTTTTATATCTATGGCATGGCGGCGGCACTGGTTATCGGTCCGGTATTTTTTCCTGGTAACAATCCTACTACACAAGCATTAAGCGCCTTTGTCACTTTTGCTGTCGCTTTTCTGGCCCGGCCATTAGGTGCTCTGTTGTTTGGACATTTTGGCGATCGCATCGGCCGTAAAGCGACTTTGGTTACTTCATTGCTGGTCATGGGAATTTCCACCACGTTGATCGGTGTGTTGCCAGGCTATGATAGCATTGGTGCTTGGGCACCGGTCTTGTTGTGTCTATTGCGGTTCGGGCAGGGCATAGGCTTGGGCGGAGAATGGGGAGGGGCGGCATTACTGGCAACTGAAAATGCGCCAACTGGCAAACGCGGCTGGTATGGCATGTTTCCGCAGTTAGGTCCTCCGGTGGGCTTTCTTTGTGCGACCGGCAGCTTTTTGCTGTTGGCGCATTTTCTGAGTGAACAAGAGTTTAAAGACTGGGGTTGGCGCATCCCGTTTCTAGGTAGTTCAATTCTGGTCATGATTGGCTTGTATGTGCGCTTAGCTTTGACCGAAACCCCGGTATTTGCCAAAGTATTGCAGCAACACAAACAAGTAGCCTTGCCATTTAAGGAAATGCTGGTATCTCATTTTCTCCCGCTGGTACTGGGGGCGCTAGCAATGGTGGTATGTTATGCCTTGTTTTATATTTCGACGGTGTTTTCGCTCAGTTACGGCACAACTACGCTACATATTCCGCGTCAGCAATTTCTCGGTATGTTATGCGTAGCGGTGTTATTTATGGCTGTTGCCACACCGCTATCAGCCTGGGCCAGCGATCGATTCGGTCGTCGACCGGTTTTGCTGGTTGCAGGAAGCGCAGCATTTTTGTCCGGTTTTGCCTTGCAGCCGATGCTGGAAAGCGGCTCGCTATTGGTCATTACTATTTTCTTATCACTGGAATTGTTTTTAATGGGGGCGACATTCGCACCTATGGGCGCACTGCTGCCGGAGCTTTTTCCTTCCCAGCTACGCTATACCGGTGCCGGAACTGCCTATAATCTGGGAGGCATAATCGGCGCTTCATTTGCTCCTTATATCGCGCAGCGACTGGTCGCGGAGGGTGGTCTATCCTGGGTAGGTGGTTATGTTTCTTTGGCTGCGGCTATAAGCTTGCTTGCCCTCTACTTTATGCGTGAAACCAGTGATAATCATTGGGGCAACTAACAAAAACTATCGGCGTAGCGACATCAAGTAAATCATCACCACAAAGTGTTACCTAATTGGCAGCCCTATTTTTATTACCATATACCTAAAGTTGTAGGAATACAGGCCATCTGTCACAATAACACTCACAGTATGACTAACAAAAGGACAGCTTCATGGCTGAGATAACTGAAGTACCTAGCCCGTTTTGCGGTATCGGCACCGACGACCTGATTATCCAGGTTGACGGCGTAGCGCTTAAAGTCATTAAAAATGGTTGTACGGTTAATACGCCTGCTTTTGAGCAAGCCATTACCGATACCCGCCCACGAGTTGATGGGGTCGAAGTCAGTCTGGAGCTGGCCGTTGCTAGAGCTGCTGAACTATTAAAAAACACCAATCAGCCTGTTATTGGTGGCTGTGCTACCGATGTGAACGGAATGCGGGCTTTGCTGGCCTTGGCGGATCGCAGCGGCGCGGTGGTTGATAATATGAATTTTACCGGCGCCCGAAATAACTTTCTGGCCTTGCAGGATTCTGGCTGGATGAATACTACGTTAGCAGAAGTCAAAAACCGCTGCGATCTATTGCTGGTAGTCGGCGTTGATCTGGAAAGTTTTTCACCACGCTTTTTTGAGCGTTATCTGTGGAATGAAGAGTCTATGTTTCTGGACGATACAGCTAAGCGCCAGATTATCTATCTGGGCAAAGCACCCTCAGGTAAGGCTTCGACGTCGCCCGATGGATCGAAAGCGCAAGTTTTTGCATGCAGTAACGACGATTTACCTGAAGTGGTCGCGGTATTAAGGGCGCTGGTTAAAGGCCGTCCGATCCGGGCTGAGTCTGTCGGTGGCATTGCAGTGCTTGATTTGCAAAACATTGCCGAGCAATTAAAAGCGGCAACTTATAGCGTAGTGACTTGGGCGGCGGGTGCATTGGCGTATAGCCAAGCCGAATTGACGGTGCAGACGCTTTCAGAAATGGTCAAAGATATTAATCTAAATACCCGTAGTTCTGGTTTACCGTTAGGTGGCAAGGAAGGCGATCAAACGGCCAATCAGGTTTGCGGCTGGACCACCGGTTATCCGGCGCGCACCCGTTTTTCCAACGGCTATCCAGAATATGATCCGTTTTTGTATGATGCAAATGTATTGCTGAGCAATGGCGAGGCTGATGCGCTGGTCTGGGTGCAAGCGTTTAATGCCAAAGCCGTGCCGCCGGTAACCGTGTTGCCAACTATTGTCGTGGGACGTTCCGGGATGGTTTTTGTCACAGAACCGGACGTGTTTATTCCCGTCGGTACTCCGGGCATTGATCATGCCGGACATGCCTATCGCATGGATAATGTGGTTGCAATCCGGCTAAAAAAATTACGCGATTCCGGTCTGCCCAGCACAGCTGAGGTACTCCATGCCATTGAACACGCTTTAGGTAAGTAATATGTTGATTAGGTTAAAAAATGGCAAAGTCTATGACCCTGCCAGCGGGATAGATGGCGAGCAGCAGGATATTTACATTCAGGATGGCCGTATCGTCAATAAACCTGTTGGCGATTTTAAAGTCGATAAGGAATACGATCTAAGCGGCAAGGTGGTGATGTCCGGAGCAATAGATATGCACACGCATATTGGTGGTGGTAAAGGCAATATCGCCAGGATTTTGTTGCCGGAAGATCATAGAGCCGATCCGGTCGCGCGCACCGATATTACCCGTTCCGGCTGCGGTCATGCGATGCCCAGCACTTTTGTGACCGGTTATCGTTATGCGGAAATGGGTTATACGGCTGGTTTTGAGCCTGCGGTATTACCGGTCAATGCGCGTCAGGCGCATATGGAAATGGCCGATATTCCGATTCTCGATAAGGGCGGCTATGTATTGATGGGCAGCGATGATTATCTGCTGCGCATGCTGACTGCGAAAAAAGATCAAAAAGCGATCAACGATTATGTCGCGTTTACGATGCAGGCGGCCAAGGCGATAGGCGTCAAGGTCGTCAATCCCGGCGGCATCAATGCGTTCAAGTTTAACCAGCGCAAGCTGGATCTGGACGAACAAAACAGCCATTACGGCGTGACCCCGCGTGATATTTTGCGGGTCTTGGCTACGGCTGTTAAGGAAATCGGCGTAACCCATCCCTTGCATGTGCATGGCTGTAATCTGGGGGTGCCGGGCAACGTCAATACCACGCTGGACACCATCCAGGGCATAGGTGGCTTGCCCATGCATTTAACCCATATTCAGTTCCACAGTTACGGCACCGAAGGCGATTTCAAGTTTTCCTCGGGTGCCGCTGCGATTGCCGAAGCGGTTAACAGCAACAAAAATATCACTATTGATGTCGGACAAATCCTGTTCGGTCAAACCGTGACCGCGTCCGGTGATAATATGCGGCAGCATGCCAATCATAAATATGCCAGCCCGAATAAATGGGTGACCATGGACATCGAGTGCGATGCCGGTTGCGGCGTGGTGCCATTCAAATACAAGGATCAAAATTTTGTCAATGCGCTGCAATGGGCGATAGGACTGGAAACTTTCTTGCTCGTTAATGATCCGTGGCGGATTTTCCTGACCACCGACCATCCGAATGGCGCGCCATTCACCAGTTATCCGCATTTGATTCGCTTGCTGATGGATAGAAGTTTTCGCAACGACATGCTGGCAACAATACATCCCGAAGCGCAGAAGATGACGACACTGGCGTCGATTGAGCGGGAATACAGTTTGCAGGAAATTGCGATCATGACCCGAGCCGGTGCAGCCAGACTGATCGGTTTGCAGGATCGCGGTGGTTTGAGCGCTGGCAACTGGGCGGATATTACCGTTTATACCGACAACGCAGACCGGCAGCTTATGTTCGAAAAACCGGATTATGTGTTCAAGGACGGTCAATTGGTAGTGGTTGACGGCAAAGTGGTGTCCACCAAATGGGGTACGACCCATGTGGTTAAGCCTGACTTTGATGCCTCGCTGGAAAAGGATTTGAAAAAATATTTTGACCGGTTTATGACCATGAAGCTTGGCAACTTTACCATCAGCGATGATGAAATTACCGAAGACGGGCGCGGAAGTATTACCGTGCATCCGTTGAAAGGGGAAGTGGCATGACAACATTAGCTTTTGATACCTATGCGTTTATTCGCAAGCTGAAGGATTCGGGCATAACCGAGGAACAAGCGCGGGCGCAAGTAGAAGCGTTAAGTACGGCTTTTGAGCAATTTCACGCTGAGTTGCACTTGTCAGAGTCCGCTACTGAGCAGGATGTTAGAGAGTCTGAATTAAAGCTGGAGTTAAAAATCGCCGAAACCAAAGCCGAATTAGTACGCTGGATTGTTGGTGCTGGATTTTTGCAAACGGCCTTGATCGCCGCATTATTGATTAAACTGAGTGCTGGAATATGATTATTAATGGTGTAACCATAGACGCAACCTTCGCCGAAGCGTTTCCGATGAAAGCGACTCGCGCTATCATCACTGCACAAAATGAAAAATGGGCGATGATTTCGGCCCAGGCCATGACCGGTTTTGCGACGTCGGTGATTGCTTGCGGTTGTGAGGCGGGGATTGAGCGTACTCTTGAGCCTTCAGAAACACCGGATGGCCGTCCCGGTGTAGCCATCATGATTTTTGCGATGGGCGGCAAAGGTTTGGCCAAACAGCTTGAAACTAGGGCCGGTCAATGCGTATTAACGTCGCCGACTTCAGCCTTGTTTGCCGGGATCGACGGCGGTACGCGTATAGCCTTGGGTAAAAACCTGCGTTACTTTGGCGACGGTTTTCAGGTGGCTAAATTAATCGACGGCAAGCGTTACTGGCGGATTCCCGTCATGGATGGCGAGTTTTTAACCGAAGCGACTACCGGGCAAGTCGATGCGATAGGAGGTGGTAATTTTCTGGTGTTGGCTAAATCGCAACCGCAAGCACTGGCAGCCTGCGAGGCGGCAATTGACGAAATGCGCAAAATCCCCAATGTGATTATGCCATTCCCCGGTGGCGTAGTGCGTTCCGGCTCCAAGGTCGGATCAAAATATGCGGCTTTGGGCGCATCAACTAATGACGCATTTTGTCCGACCTTAAAAGGCATGGTTAAAACCGATCTTTCCGCTGACACTGAATCAGTCATGGAAATCGTCATCGACGGTTTAACTAAAGAAGACATCGCAAAAGTGATGCGCGTGGGTATACAGGCGGTTTGTGCTTTAGGTGCAGAAAATGGCATCGAGCGCATTAGTGCCGGTAATTACGGCGGTAAACTCGGGCCATTTCACTTCCATTTGCAGGAGATTATGGCATGAGCGCGTTAACGTTTACGCTAAAATACAGACCGGATCAGCGTGTTGATATGTCGCCGCTGGTTTGTCAAAAATTGGCTACTCTGGAGCTTGCTGAAATTGCTGCGTTGACCTTGCAAAATGGCAAGCGCAACATCCGGGTGGATGAGCTATTCCGCATTACCGGTTTCGATGCACAACATATTGTCATAAAAAACGGCTTTAACAAGCTTGACTTTATCGGCAAGGAGCTGGAAGGCGGCAAGATAACAGTCGAAGGCGATGCCGGCGCTTATTTGGGTTTAGGCATGAAGTCTGGCGAGATTGAAGTGTCGGGTAATGTTGGGCTTTATGCCGCCTGTGAAATGAAAAAAGGCTTTATGCTTGTCAACGGTAATGCCGGTGATTTTTTGGGCGCGGCGTTGCCCGGCAATAAAACAGGCATGAAGGGAGGAACTATTCTGGTTAAAGGTAATGTCGGCGAGCGTGCCGGTGATCATATGCGTAGAGGCAATATCCTGGTTGAAGGCAATGCCGGTGATTATTGCGGCTCCAGAATGACAGCGGGTACGATCGCGGTGATGGGGCAAACTGGCAGACATTTGGGTTTTGCGATGCGCCGGGGTACGTTGTTGTTATGGAATTCACCTCAACCATCTGCACGGTTTAATGATTGCGGCACGCATACCCTGGCATTTTTGCCGATCTTGTTTGCTTCATTTAAAAAACTTAATTCCAGATTTGCAGACAGTTCCACCGCTTTTAACCGAGTACAGCGTTATGCGGGCGATATGTCAGAAATGGGCCGGGGCGAAATTTTAGTTAAGCTGAATTCGGAATAAAAACAGGGACCTAATTGGTGTAGCCGTAGTCAATACCCGCCAACAATTAAAATACGACTACGCCCACCGCCCTGTTTTTCTACTACCACTTTTGCCCCAATACGCTCTACCAAAATAGGCACATGCGAGATCACACCAACTTTTCTGCCCAGCGCTTGCAGGGTGTCCAAGCTGGAGATGGCAATGTCCAAGGTTTCAGGATCAAGACTGCCAAAGCCTTCGTCGATAAACAATGATTCAACTTGGGTTTTATTGGAGGAAAGAGACGCCAAACCCAAGGCCAGTGCCAGCGACACCAAAAAGCTTTCGCCGCCGGACAAACTGTGTACGCTACGCACATCATCAGCCATGTCGCGATCTATAATTTGCAATTCTAGATCGCCGCCCGGCACCCGTTGCAACGCATAGCGCTTGGCAAAGTCTTCTAGATGCTGATTACTGTGCGCCAGCAACGCTTCCAGCGTTAGGCTTTGAGCAAAAACCCGAAATTTCGCACCACTTCTTGAACCAATAGTTTCATTCAGACTTTCCCATTGCTCCCAACGATACTGTTGCCTATCTAGCTCGGCTTTCATCGCCAGGCCTGTGTGAATTTTCTTATCATCTTCGCGCAGCAGTATGACGCATTCTTGTTTTTGGTTAACTACCAGCTGCGCTTGTTCCTGTAACGCCTCCAACAGTTTATTGGCGTCATCCTCGGAGCTATCGACCGGATTACTTTGATGTCTAACGTTTTCGTCAGCCTTAACCTTTAACAGGCTTGAAGACTCTTGCAGCACACGCTCCAGCACTGTCATTTTGGTTTTTTGTTCAGCCAGCCAAAGCTCATCTTTTTCCAGCAACTGGCTTAACTGCTTAACATCGATAGCTTGTTTATCCAGAGATTGATTCAAGGCGCTTAGGGCTTTTTCCAGATTGTTGTAGCGTCTGCCGGCTTCGCTTTGCCAATGCTGCTGAGTTTGTTTATGGCTTGCCAGCTCGGTTTCTACCTGACTAACCGCATGATCAGCCTGCTGCTGCGCAGTTCTTGCTGCCTGCACTTTTTGGTTAACGCTTTGCTCATAACTATCGGCGCTTAGTTTTGGCAACAACGCCTCACGCTCAACTGACAATTCTTGCATTTCTGCTGCTTGAAGCCTTAGCTCCGCCTGTTTAATTTCGTGTTGTTGCAAGCATTGTTGTAATGACTGTTCGGCCAACTCCTCATCATGATTGATTTTTTCCAGTGCTTTAGCAGCTGTATTAATCTGCTGTTCGGTGTACTGAAATTGCTGCGCTTTTGCCGCGCAATCTTGCCTGAATGCAATCGTGGAGTCTTGCAAACACAATTGCCAGTTATCCAGCTGCTGGAATGGCGTCGCCAAGGTAGCGACAATCGCTTGCAATTGCCTTTCCAGCTCCAAAATATCAGTAGTGAAATATTCCAGATCAGCTTTATTTTTGGCGTACTGCTTATCTAGTGTTGTGTATTCGACGGCTATATTTTCTCTGTTTTTCTGATCTGCATCGAATAGAACCTGTGCCGCTTTAAGTTTTTTTTGTAATGCCAGAACTGCTTTTTCTTGCTGTTTAATCAGAACCAAGTCCGAATTTACCTGATCTTCCTGACTTTTAAGTGCCGACAAAAGTGGAATATCGGTGATCACGAAATCAGGTTTATTGCGCATCACTAAAGTGGTCCAATCATTACCGCACTGAATTAGCGCAGTCTGCGCCTTGGTCAGCTTATCAACCAACGCTATAGTTTGTTCCTGTCCTAGGCTGATGCCTTTGGTCAATTCTGCGCTAGTTTTGATCAACGTTTCATGTTCGTTTTCCAGCTCAGTCACTCTTGCTGCTTGAGCTACAATATGTTCATTGCTTATGCTCTCCTGATCTTTCCAGGGATGATCTATCGCACCGCAAACTGGACAAGGCTTATCATTTTGTAACAAGGAGCGAAACTGCGCGGCGTTTTTATGTGTCGTAGCCTGCACCAGTTCCAAGGCTTTTTTAGCTTCATTCAGCGTGATGGTATTAATACACTGTTGCTGCGTTAATATCTGCAATTGCTCGGTGCTGGCATTAAGCGTTTTTTCGGTGGCACTTAGTTTATCGGTGTCCTGCTTAATAGCCTGTTGCAACGCCTGCGCCTGATTAGTCAGACTCAATGCCAGCGTAATTTGTCGATGCTGATCATCAAGCTCTTCTTTTGATTGAAGAAGATCATCAAAAGACTGCTGACTGTCCTGTGCTTTCAGTTGCGCTAACACCTGTTGATGTAGCTGCTGTTTTTTATCACCGTCATCAAGCGCCAACTTTAAGCTTGCCAAACTAGCTTGATTATTAGTCACCGTTAGTCTTAGCTGAGCAGTATTAAGTTCGGTAGTTTTTTTCCTGGTATTGAGTGTTTGGTAGCGTTCCAGTTCAGCTTCCCAGCGACTCCATTCAGCTGCCACAGGTTTAATAGCCTGGTTATGTTCCAGCCAATATTTAAACTGTTGCAACGCCAAAGTCTGTTCATCCTGACTAGTTAATAACAGTTGATGTGCAGTGACGGCATGGCTCAAGGAGACATTCAATCGGTTTTCTGCGGCTGCCAAATCGCTGACAGTTTGCCGAATAACATCAATGCGGGTATCCAAGGCTCGCGCTTTAATCAAGACCGGTTGCGCCTGTTGTTGCTGTTGTTCGGCTGTCACTAACAAATCTGCCAGGGTCTGCAACTGGGCTTTTTGCTGTTGCAATCGGCTATCGGTGCTTATCAGCTGATTACCACTGTCTTTGAACTTTTGCTCGGCATCCTGATAGTCAGTAGTCGCCGTTACATAATGACTTAACATCGGCCTTAAGGGCTGCGCCGCTTCAACTTTGTGTATTGATTGCCGATCGACTTCCGCCGCATCCCAGTGCTGTTGGCTGAGTGCCAGTTTGTCACGGGCAAGATATTCAGCCACTTGCAATTTTTTTTGTTCGACATACCAGGCGATAACTTTTTGATTACTGCTGGTTCGCTCATCCAGCTCAATCAGCTGCTTTGTCAATTGATCCTGTTGTTGCTCCAGCGTGTGCCTGGCTATTTTATCCAAAGGAATTTGATCCTGCATCCGGCTTTTAATCTGCTTTAACGCCTCGTGTTCCTGCCTAGCGCGTTCGAATGCTGCGATAGACAATTCAGAATAAAGTTCAGTGCCAGTAATACGCTCTAGCAAACTCGAACGCTCGTCTTTTTTGGCTTTCAAAAACGCAGAAAAATCGCCCTGAGCCAACAATACCGAGCGGCGGAACTGGTCAAAGCTAAGGTCAACCAATTCGCAGATTTTCTCCAGCGTATTCTTCTTGCCCTGCCCGATGCGCTGACCGTCATCAATCTTAGATAACGTAACTTCCTGCGCCTGTAAGCGGCCATCAGCCCTACCCCGGGCTTTACTGACTTCCCACCGCGCCCGGTAGTGAAATTTATCCTTGGCGATAAAGTCGACTTCGGCATACGCATGACTGGCGCCACGCCGTAATATCGAGCGCACATCATTACTGGTCACGCGCAGGTTTTCATCCTCGTTTTTATGGCCGACTGCAACGCCTTGACCGGTCGGCAGACGCGGTATTTTGTCATACAGTGCCAGACACAAGGCATCCAGTATGGTACTTTTGCCTGCGCCAGTTTGTCCGGTAATAGCAAATAAACCAGCCGGCTCCAAGGGACCAGTGTTCAGTAAAATTTCAAACGGTTCCGCCAAACTGGCGAGATTTTTCCCACGTATTGCTAAAATTCGCATTATTCCATTCCTTGCAGATTTTCAATCAACTCACTAAACAACGCATTCATGGTTTCTGGTGCTGCGTTGTCATGCTTGTTGTGATAACAACGCTGAAAAACCTCCAGCGGTTGCAGTTCTTCCAAGCGTTCTTCAATTTTTAAATCGGCCAGACTTTTGTCGCTGCCGCTATAAGCGGTCGATATTTTCAACAAACGCACGGGTAGATTGACAATCGCTAGTTCAATTTGCTGACGCAAGCTTGGCTCCGGTTTTTCCAGCTTGATACGCAATTCAAGTAGCGGCCTTTGCTCCATCGGCAGATCATCAAGACTTAGGTTTTGTAGCTGCTCTATCACCTCCGGCAATACCGCAAAATCTTTTCCGTTGGGAACTCTTAATAATTCAACGCTACGAGGAATTTTAATGCCGACAGTTTCAACCGGTTGACCTGTCCGAACATCGACTTGAACAAGCTGATGCGAATAATTAGTTTCATCAAATGACAGTGGAATAGGTGAACCGCTATAACGAATATGCTGATGTGTACCGACTTTTTGCGCTAAATGCAAATGGCCTAGCGCCACATAAGCAATAGTTTCAGGAAACAATTCGACAGGCAGGGCATGCTGATTACCACCCAATATTTTGCGCTCGCTTAATTCAGACACCGCGCCATTGACCATATAACAATGACCCGTCAGGATTAAACTCTCGCCATTGCTGGCCTTTTGTTGCAGTTGCAAAAATAATTCATTATAAAGCGTTTTCATGCCGGCGATTAACGGATCGTGGTCTTGCTCGTTGGATCGTTCTGTACTGCTCGGTAAATCGGCGTTACGCAGAAACGGCATCGCCCCGCACCAGGCTTTAACTTCGCCCGCCACATTGGTCAGAGGTATCAACAAGCGCTCCCATTCAATATTATTCTGATCGTCACGCGACAAGCCGCCGACGACAGCAACGCCTAGTGCATTGAGTATCGGCGATGGCGCATCCAAACGTGATGCCGAATCGTGATTGCCGCCAATTAAAACAATATCAAGATTCGGTTGCTGTGTTTTGGCTTTGACCAGAAAATCATAAAGCTGAGATTGGGCCGCCGAGGAAGGATTGGCCGAATCAAAAATGTCACCCGCAACAATCAGCGCATCGGCCTGTTTGCCGAGTAATTCAGCCAACAACCAGTCCAGAAACTGCTGATGTTCGCGTTGCCGAGAAACGCCATGCAAATGATGACCCAGATGCCAGTCTGAAGTATGAAATAGTCTTAACATTGCAGTCCTGTTTTTAAAAGGGTTAATAGCGAACAATTTGTGCTGTAGTTTATCAATTTTTAGACGGTTATAGCGAGTAAGGATCGTGCATCAAATAACTTAGGCAACTTGCTTCCTCTCCTGCTGGAGAGGGTTGGAGTGAGGAGAATAAGATGCTCAAGTTAATTCGTACTCATTCCTAAGTAAGTTAGGCGAATGGTTTATTTTTTCGAGTTAGCTGATCTACGTGACTAAAAATAGAACAACACATGACGAATAACCCACCGACAGGGTACACTATATCAACATTAAATTACGGTTAGCATTATGACAGCAACAAACAATGTACATCTGCACGAAATTCATAAATTTGGCTCGATGGCGGAGCGCTGGTGGGACCTTCACGGCGAATTCAAAACCCTGCATGATATTAATCCATTGCGCCTCCAGTTTATCCAGCGTTATGCCGATATTGCCGGCTCCAGGATTGTTGACGTCGGCTGTGGCGGTGGAATTTTAACCGAAGGCCTAGCTAAACATGGTGCTGATGCGCTGGGCATTGATTTGAGCGAAGATTTGATTGATATTGCCGATCTGCATGGACTCGAATCCGGGGTGACTGCGCATTATCAAAAAATTAGCGCCGAAAGCCTAGCAGAGCAACAGCCGGAAAGCTTTGATCACGTAACCTGCATGGAAATGCTGGAGCATGTGCCTGATCCGGGTTCGATCATTTCCGCTTGCGCAACCATGGTCAAACCCGGCGGCATGGTGTTTTTCTCGACCTTGAACCGCAAGCCCAAGGCGTATTTGCTGGCGATTTTTGCGGCAGAATATGTGCTGCAAATGTTGCCCAAAGGCACCCATGATTTTAAAACTTTTATCAAGCCATCGGAGCTTTGTCAGTCGGCACGCGCCGCAGGTCTTGAATTGCAGGGCATGGTCGGCATTGAATATAATCCGTTCAGCAAGCGTTTCAGCCTAGGCAAAGATATAGATGTTAATTATATCGCCGCCTTCAAACGGCCTTTATAACTGATGGCGGCTGACTTCAACTTAGCCTGTGTCTTGTTTGACCTGGATGGCACGTTGGTCGATACCGCGCCGGATTTGATTTCCTGTTTGAACCGGGCGCTACATAGCCATGGTTTTGAGCCTGTCGCTTATGAAACCGTCAAACCGTTTATTTCCTTCGGTGCGGCGGCGATGATTAATGCAAGTCAGGTCGTGTCTGATGATCGGCTAAAAGCCGATATTCTCGACAGCATGCTGACGCATTATCAGAACAATATTGCCGAGCACACGGTTTTTTTCCAAGGCATGGTAGATACGCTTGCTACGATTGAAGCCCAAGGTTTGAAATGGGGGGTGGTCACCAACAAACGCGAGCGCTTTACCAAACCATTGATGGACGCGTTGAAATTGACGGATCGCGCGGCCTGCATCGTCAGCGGCGATACTACGGCCAATCCCAAGCCGCACCCGGAACCAATGCTGTTGGCTTGCAAACAGGCAGAGGTTAGTCCACAGCAATGCGTGTATATCGGTGATGCCCGGCATGACATTACTGCCGGGAAAAATGCACAGATGAAAACCTTAGCCGCCGTTTATGGCTACATTAATCCCGGTGACAAGCCGGAAACCTGGGGCGCTGATGCGTTAATCGAGTCCCCCGAACAAATTTCAACCTGGATAGCCTCACTCTCATGCCGTTAACACATCAAGTCATCTTAATTACCGGTGCCGGCGGGGGCTTAGGCAGCACTGCGGCTTTGGCCCTGGCCAAGCAAGGGGCACATATCATTTTGCTGGATAAAAACATTGCCAAGCTGGAAGTGGTTTACGATGCAATTTTGGCTATCAACGCGCCCGAGCCGATCATGTATCCGTTTGATCTGGCGGGTGCCAATGAAAACGAGTATCAGGATCTCGCCGACAAGATTGCTGAGCAATACGGTTTTTTGCAAGGCCTGCTGCATTCAGCGGTAGAATTTTCCAGCTTTTCCCCTATTGCCACCACTAAAACCAAAGATTGGGGCCATAGCTTGAATGTCAATCTGAATGCGCCTTTTCTGTTATCCAGGGTGCTGTTGCCAGTGCTGCAAAAGAGCGAACACGCTTCCATCGTCTTTACCTCCGATTCTTCCGCCAGAACAGCCCCTGCTTATTCGGGCGCTTACGGCGTATCCAAAATTGCCCTGGAAGGCTTGGCCAATATCTTGGCCGAAGAGCATGAAGCCTTTGGCAAAATCCGGATCAATACTTTGATACCGGGGCCGGTAGATTCTCCGTTAAGAAAACGATCTCATCCGGCGGAAGATAAAAACAAATTGCCGAGCATGCAATCTTTAGCGCCTATTTATCGGTATTTATTTGGCTCCGAAAGTGTTGGCATAACCGGCCAGACTGTCGATGCCCGAACCTTTTATTTATAAGTGAACTCATGACTGACAGAGAAGACGTAGTTTTAACCCGGGATGTCAATATAGTGACCATCCCTGACGGCACACCAGGGACCTTAACCAAAGGCCAGATAGTGACTATTCACCAGGCCCTAGGCGACAACTATACTGTGGTCAGTGAGTATGGTCACATGGTGCGGATTGCCGGTGTCGATGCCGATGCTTTGGGTAAAGAGTCTCATACCCTGCATACGCTAGTCACAGAAACTGATGCAGCGGCAGTGGAAAAAAATTGTTGGGAAGTGATGAAAACGGTTTATGACCCGGAAATTCCGGTCAATATTGTTGATCTCGGCCTAGTTTATCAATGTAAAGTTACCCAAGTCGATGAAAATCTGAATGATGTCCATGTCATTATGACCCTAACCGCCCCAGGTTGCGGGATGGGACCGGTAATCCAGAGTGACGTGGAAAAATGTATCCGCGCCTTACCGGGTGTCGATCATGTTAATGTCGAAGTGGTGTTAGATCCACCGTGGTCGCGTGAAATGATGTCGGAAGTGGCCCAGTTGCAATTGGGTTTGTATTGACATTCATTCGGGCGTACCGAGCTCATCCACTATACAGTGGGTGAGCTTTTTTTATGCGCGGAACGAATTAACATTATATTGAGTCGATATTATAATTTATGATGGTATGTTGTGAATGCGTGGATTGATAATTAAAGCTTGATGCTAGCGGTCTGTAATCTTATTGTCACAGGTTTGTTGTAGCATCAACCATTTTAATGAATAGTCGATTAGGTGTCAGCCTAGGTTCTTTTGACCCACAAACCCCCATCGAAATCGGTTGATTTGCCCCACCCTCGGTATAAATATTTACACATATTTTCAGGATAACAAAAACAATGGGGGCAAAATTACTTGTGTAGATAGCTAAGACCTGGGCTGTGGCAGTATTGATTTGTGGCATGTAACTTGCATTTAATATTGATAAAAGTTCCCATTTTAAGCCTCAGCCAATTACTTACTTAAGACAACATTCAAAACACAGATGATGTAAAGTGCATAGTTCTGTTTAATCTTCTCCCCCATAAAAATGCAATATCTAACAAAAATAAGCTATTGCGACTTTACTTTTTTAGCGCTAAGTCATGAATTTTTTTAATTTTAAAATTTTAATATATCTGGTTTTGATATTGTCGCCAACGGTTTCATCCGCTGAAACGGCAGCAACCGGACTGGCCATTACTGAGCAGCAAGCCATAGCGCTGTTCTATCAGCGTAACCTCAGTTTAATCGCAGCACATTTCAATATTGAGGATGCGCGTGCCCAACAAATTATTGCCGCAGCCATTCCCAATCCGGTGTTTAGTTTCTCTTTAGGAGCGCTGTCGCCAACGCTGTTCCAGCAGCAATACAGTCACATTGGATCCTTACCGGCGATATCTCCACAAATTCAACAACTGATTGAGACTGCGGGAAAGCGCCGGCTACGGATAGAAAGTAGCGAACTTGCCACCGAAGCGGTAAATTTTGATCTGCAAGACATCACGCGGGTGCTGACTAATGCAGTGCGGCATAATTATTACGGTCTACTGCTAGCGCAAAAAACCTCTACAGTCGCGACTGAAAACTACGAGCGTTACCGTGAGATTTTGCGAGTTAATGCTATCAGACTTAAAGTAGGTGATATTGCCGAGACTGCTTTTACGCGCATCGAAGTCGAAAGCCTTAAAGCTCAAAGTGACCAGGATCAGGCAAAAACTGGATTGAATCAAGCACGGGCAGATCTTTTACTACTACTGGGTTGGCCGGAAAATAGTATGAATATTATTGCCGTCGAAACTTGGGCGCAAGCAAATAATACCATTACAAAAGCAGGCCAGGAACAGTTAGTTACGCAAGCCATAGAGCGACGGCCGGATTTGCAAGCTGCGCGGATACGGATTGATCAGGCCGGAAAAATACTGACCCTGGCCAATCGATTAGCTATTCCCGATGTGACCGTAAATGCTTTTTATCAACGCGACCCCGGTAATTTCTTTACCGACAGTGGAGGCATAGGCTTTAGTGTGCCGTTGCCTTTATTTTATCGTCAGGAAGGTGAGATTTCAAAAGCCCGTGTTGCTTTAAGCAGCTCTGAGTTAGCGGTAAAACAGGTTGAGCAAAGTGTGCGCGCCGATGTTATGAAAGCCTTGTCGGCCTGGCAAAGTGCCGATGCCATTTCGCAACGCTTTGAGACAGATGTGGTCAAGCGCATTGAAATGTTACGTAAAGCGCAGGAAATTGCTTATCAAAAAGGCGCCGTCGGTTTACTGGACTTGATAGATGCAGAACGCAATTATAAAGCTATGATGCTGGATTATTACAACGCTTTGGCAAACCGCAGCAACGCCTGGTCGGATTTATTAATGGCTTACGGAGCCGAACTAAAATTATGAATATAATGCTTCCCAACCATCCCAGATTGATCGCTGGACTGCTAAGTTTATCTCTGTTGGCCTGTCAGCCGGAAACTAATGCGCCGAAAAAGCCAGTTGTCGCGTTACCTAAAAATGAAGTAATACTCAATCAAAATTCACCTAAGCGTGCCTACATAAAAGAGGCGGTTGTTGAATTAGTCAGGCGTCCGTTGATGGACCCAGTAACCGGTACTTTGACTTATGACGAAGCCCGTACCGCCCGAGTTTCTTCACCGATTGCTGGTCGAGTAATTGGCACTATCGCAGCCCTAGGTTCGGCTATTCATACCGGCGATCCGTTGGTGGAACTCGATAGCCCAGAACTGGGGCAGGCTCAAGCGGATTATGCCGGTGCTCTGGCCGATTTGAATTTAGCGGATCGGGCTTCTCAGCGGATGCAGGAACTCTATGCGAACGGTATTGCACCACGCAAGGACCAGGAACAAGCGCAAGATAATCTCACTCGTGCGCGTAGCGAAGCGGAACGCGCACGACTCAAATTAGCTAATCTGGGTGTGCGTAATGGGCGTACCGATAACCGCTTTGTGTTGCATTCGCCTGTTTCCGGGGTGATTACTGAGCGTAATATCAATCCCGGTATGGAAGTTCGATCTGAGCTGGTCGATCCGTTGTTTATGATCTCCGATCTGAGCAGTCTATGGGTGCAGATGAGTGTTTTCGAAAAAGACCTCGGTTTGATACATGTCGGCGCCAAGGTTTTGGTGCATGTTCCGGCCTATCCTGGTGAGATATTTACCGCGACCATCAGTTATATCAGCCAGGTTGTTGAAGAAAAAACTCGTACCGTAAAAGTGCGCTGTATTTTGCCTAATGCTGATAACCGTCTGTTACCGGCGATGTACGCTGCAATTGAGGTACAAAGCGAACCGAATGATAAGGCAGTAGTCGTACCCTTAACCGCCCTATTTACCGAAGATGAATCTGATTGGTTATTTGTGGCCATCGGTGATGGACATTATCAAAAACGTCCGGTCAAGGTGGGGCTGCGTCTTAAAGACAGGGCTGTGGTACTTGAAGGTTTGACCTCGGGAGAACGACTAGTCATTGATGGTGCACTGCTGCTGCGCACAGAAGAAGATGCCGAGCAGGAAAGTCCGTCATGATTCAAAAAATAATTTCGTTCTGTCTACAGCAACGCCTGCTGATTATCGGTGCGTCGGTATTGCTGGCTGCAGTCGGCATTATCTCGTTCGAACGTCTCCCGGTACAGGCTTTTCCTGATGTGCAGAATGTTTTCGTACAGGTGGTTACCCAATATCCGGGTCAAGCCCCAGAGGAAGTAGAAAAGCTGATCAGTCTGCCGATTGAAAAAGAAATGAACGGTTTATCGCATTTAATCAATATGCGTTCGGTGTCTATTTTTGGCCTGTCAGTGGTCACCTTGACTTTTGATGACGATGCCGAGGATTATTTTTCCCGGCAGCAGGTTCTGGAGCGTTTGCGCGCAGTCAGCTTGCCGAATGAGGTCAGTCCAGTGTTGGGGCCTATGACCACCGGCGTCGGTGAGATTTTTCGCTATCGGCTAGAAGCCCCTAACCATCCTCTGGTTGAACAGCGAGCGTTGCAGGATTGGGTTGTTGAGCGCAAGTTGCGTTCGGTACAGGGTGTGGCGGATGTGGTGGCTTTCGGTGGTGGCGTTAAGCAATACCAGATAGAGGTCGATCCTAGCCTGTCGAAACATTGATTTAATCGGCTAATTATTTACCCTGTTTTTGGCTTGCATTTTCAAAGAACTTTTGACGTTTTTTTCGTATAGTGTAAGGGATATTCTCATTCTCCCATCGCTCTAAATCTACCTGCGATGCTTCAT
>CANNNV010000011.1 GCA_947506155.1 Methylococcaceae bacterium | reverse complement strand
GGCGGCGGGGCAAAGATCGTAGATAAATACGGGGCGACAGAAGCATCTGTTCCCGTATGAAAGTTGGGACAGCGCCATTCAGCTGGAGTGCGAACAGGACTCTATCTTAAATTAAAGCATTATTTGTCTGGACAATGGGGGCCACTTTATTCCTTGCCCGCAGTACCTGTTCGATCTGTTCAAGTCGCTGGGTTTTAAGCTCGAGATCACTGTAAAGTTGAATAATACCGACATTGGTTTCGAGCAACTCCTGATTAGCGTAGCTCAGCTCTTGTTCGCGCTGATGAAGCAATTTTAAAGTCGCAAGTAACTCGTGATTTTCTGTGCGTATTTCTTCCAGCGGCGACTGCGCACGGAACGTAGCCAGTGTCTCGGTGATTTTTTTCAGATCAATTTGAGTTATCAGAACACTAAGCGGCAGTCGTCTGCCTAGGGTGACAACAGTACCCTGATGGGCCTGGGTTTCGATATGAAAATACTCAGGAAGCAAGCGCCGACTACCGACAATTCCCAAACCCATACCGGTTTGTGAGCTATAGCTTCCTTCGAGGATGTCATTGAGATTAGCAATGCCCTGTCCCCGATCGCGCAAGATTATCGCCAGCCATTGCTCAGGAACCTGGCCGTTGATCAAAAACTCAGCCTCGCCACCTTGCCCATATTGGAGCACATTGCGAGCGATTTCTGAAACAGCGGTGCTGATCCTGGTTTGCTCGGCCTTTTCAAAACCGAGTGTTTCCGCAATCAGCCTTGCCAATTTTCGAACTTCAATGATGTCTTGTAGGTAACAAATTTCAACTCGGGCGATCGTCCGGCTCATGACATACTGCCACTGGTTTTGATTACGACGACAGTGCTGTCATCACGCAGGCGCTGGTGATTACGAAACAGCACACCGGCAATCAACGCAGGATGCTTAAATGCTAGGCCCGGATAATTTTTCAGCGACCAATGTGTAGCCAGACCATCCGAATGCAGCACCAGCAAAGTTTCATCTGACCAGGGATAGGTGAATGTCTGGGTTTTTCGTACGTCACCACCAGCAGTACCGTGCAGGGAAACCAAGTGTTTTGTCGTTTCTTGAGTAAGCATAAGTCCTGAAATATTGCCCACTCCAACGTAGCGAACTAAGCGTTCTTGGGGTGATACTTCGGCTACGGCCACCGCAGCGCCCCGGGTTCCATGTAATGCCGAGTGGATCAACTGCACCAAGTTTTCCGGGTTGCATGAGGTGTTATTTTTAAAGGTAGTAACCGCCAGTTCAGATGCAGCGGCAGCGTCCGGGCCGTGTCCCAAGCCATCAGCCAGCATGAACAGCATGGAATCAGGTCCCTGTTTCATCGCCCAAGCATCGCCACACGCTTGCTCGCCGTTAACTGGCAGACACACCCCGCCGACGGTGAACGCCGACGGGGGCGGTAACTTTTTCCAGAGTCGGCTAAATAACACCGTACCTTGTCCTGGTATTGAGCTTATATCAAATACCGATGAAAGTTGCTGAATTCTGCCCAAACCTTTGCCCAAGGTGCCAGCTGTGGAGTGCCCATCGCGTAGACATAGACTGATATTGTCAATGCCAGGACCTTGATCGAGTGAGAGCAGGTCTATGCCTGTTTCGCCAGCTTGCTGCACCGGGCTAAAAACAAGCTCCCCGCCGACACCGTGGGTATGCCTGGCGAGATTGGTCGCCAGTTCAGTCACCATCAGCGCTGCCTGACCAATACGCAGCTCATCAAAATCCAAGTCACGGCATAGTGCAGATGCCAGTCTCCGGGCTTCCCCGACATCGCCATCATATTTAACGTATAAGTGTTTAGTTAATGCCATGTTTTTATCCATGTGTAGCGTAAAATCCCTTCCTTTAGCTGGGGATGTCAATTCCATACGGTCATTTTTATCCGTGTACCTTGCCCTGGTTTTGAGCAAATATCAAAATCCATTACCAGTCGTTTTGCTCCGCTTAAACCAAAACCTAGGCCATTGCCGGTACTGTAGGCATCTTGCAGGGCTTGCTCGATATCTGCAATGCCGGGACCCTGGTCTTCAATCGTCACTCGGATACCCACACGGCAGTTTTCTAACAACTGTTCCAGCAGCGCTGAACCACCGCCACCATAAACTAAGGCATTGCGGCCGATTTCGCTGATGGCGGTTACTAGTTTGGTCTGCTCCAGCAGACTGAACTCCTGCTCTATCATCCAGGCTTTTACTGTTTGGCGGACAATCATTAGGTCTTCTTCGGTGCGCATCGGTAAAACTTTACTGCTTACTGACATAATCAATTGCTTTATCTGCCGCCAGGATTTGGAGCATTATTACACCCTGATCCACATTCAGAGCAGTTTTGATGTTGTTCAACCCCAAGCCCAACTCAATCATGGTGATTGCGATAGCCGGTTGTATGCCGACTATGATAGCCTCTGCGCCTAGCATCGCTGTGATCGAAGCCATATTGCCGAGCATTCGGCCTATAAACGAGTCGACAATAGTCACAGACGATAGATCTAGCAACACACCTTTGATTTGCAGCTTGATTACTTTCCGGCTGAGGCTGTCTTGCAATCTCGTCACCATAGAGTCAGATAAATCTTCAGGGATACTGACCAAAAGGAAGTCACCAATATGAAATAGAGGTATTGGATTCATAAAATATTTTGTGACTTAGTCATGGGCTACTTGCTGAATGACAGCACGGTTGATTCTTCGAAAAGCATAGGCCAGTGCATCGGAGAGCGTCGCTTTGGTCACTACGTCACCAAAAGCCACGCCCAGATGCACCATAGTCTGGGCGATTTGTGGCCGAATGCCGCAGATAATACATTCCGAACCCATTAGTCTGGCGGCGGCAACAGTCTTCAGCAGATTTTGGGCGATCATGGTGTCGACAATCGGTACACCAGTAATATCCAAGATGGCAATGTGGCTACCGGTATCAACAATACTTTGCAGCAAGGTTTCCATAACTACCTGGGTACGGATGCTGTCAAGGGTGCCGATCAGTGGCACGGCGAGGATGCCATCCCAAAGTTTCACCACCGGTGTGGAAAGTTCAAGCATGTCCCGTTGCTGGCGCCTGATGATTTCTTCGCGGCTTTTTTGAAAAACTTCGGTAGTGTACAGTCCCAGCTTATCGAGCAACACGGTGGCAATCCACAGTTCATCGACCAGCACTTCGGCATCGGAATTCAGCTCTTGCCGAAGACAATCAAACAGTGGCTGCTTTAGCGAAAAAATAAAGGTAGCTGTTTCCGAAGGCGAAAACCCTAAGATGGCACGCGAACTGGAAATTTTATTCAAAAAATCCAGAACAAATGCCCACTCCGGCTGGGTAATGTCGCTCAAACTGCCAGTATTGCACGCGGGAACAAACAGCGACAGTAACTCCGTCGATTGCAGTCTCAAGTTAGATTCGGAAATCAAATCCTGTCTTGCTGACAGCGCAACCAGTTGCTCGTGCAGCCAATCGTTCAGAATTGATTCTTGGTGGCGAGTAATAATGTCGGCAATACGGCTGATGTTATCGATAATCATGACTTTTGAGCTAGTTAGGTTAAGAATAACGTAAGCATACGCGACTAGCTGAAAGCTTAATGCTTAATAAAAGGGGGAAATTAAACGCTATTTATCGTTTTGGACGGATTTAGCCATTTTTCAAGCGTCAAGAGCAGCTGGTTAGAATCAATGGGTTTGGCAATAAAATCATTCATACCAGCAAGTTTGCATTTGTTTTGTTCAGCCTGAGTTATGCCGGCAGAAAGCGCTATGATGGGAAGTGTTGCAAAACGGCTTAGACTGCGTATTTTTTTGGTTGCCTCGAAACCATTCATGATGGGCATGTGTATATCCATTAACACGCCATTAAATTCGGCCTGATTTAGCAATACCAGGGCCTCTTGGCCATTATTGGCAATTTCGAGGCTGATGCCAGACGGTTCCAAAAAACCTTGTACTACTTGCTGAATTAATAGATTATCTTCTACCAACAAAACACGAATACCCTTAAGTCGTTGAGCCGGATCGCCGAAAATCATGTTTGATCTTGCGCAAGGGTCAGTACTCTGAAATTCAATAGATGACGGTGATATTTTCAGCATCAATTCAAAGCTAAAACAGCTGCCTAATCCGAGGATGCTTGTTACCAAAAATTGACCCCCCATCAATTGCAATAAATCATTGCTTATCGCCAATCCCAGACCTGTTCCGCCAAAACGACGACTAATAGTATCGTCCGCCTGGCTGAAGGGCCGAAATAGCGTCTTTTGATCCTCAACCGAAAGTCCGATACCGGTATCTGACACACAAAATAATAGTTGAGTTTGATCGAGGTTAAGTTGTTGTAGCGAAATACGGAGGGTAACTGAACCCTGCGTGGTGAACTTGATCGCGTTACTGATTAAATTACTCAAGACTTGATGCAGTCTCAGCGTATCACCAATAAGCTGTAGTGGAACGTTGCTTTCCACCTCGATATTAAAAACCAGATTTTTCCGTTTGGTGGTGTCTACAAATTGGCTGTAGAGTCCGTCTAACAGGGTATTAAGATGAAAGGGAATATGTTCAATGGCAATCCGCCCAACTTCCAATTTAGAAAAATCCAGGATGTCGTTAAGTATACCCAGCAGATTGGTGGACGCATGGTGAATATTTTTTAAATAAGCGCGTATGTCAGCGGACATTTCTTTGAGCAACGCCAGTTGCGAAAAGCCAATGATCGCGCTCATCGGGGTGCGAATTTCGTGCGACATATTGGCGATGAAGCGCGCTTTTGTTTTGGCCAGTTTTTCAGCCTGCTCTTTAGCCGCTATCAGTTTTTCTTCATGTTGCTTAAGCTTGATGTAATTGTGTATCCTAGCTTTGACCACCGGAATTACAAAAGGCTTGATAATATAATCGATGGCACCCAAATTGAGGCCTAATTCCTCATTAGATTGACCATACATTGATGTTACGAACATCACCGGTATGTCACGGGTTTTTATACTGTCCTTCAGACGCCGGCAAACTTCAAAGCCATCCATGTCCGGCATTATAATATCCAAAAGAATCAGGTCAGGCGGTTCGTGCTCTACTAAGTCCAGGGCCTCTCTGCCATTGGTGGTGATTATGACTCGGTATAAGTCACTTAAACTCAGCGAAAGTAAGGTAATATTGCTAGGAGTATCATCAATAATTAGAATAATTGGTTTTTGACCGTCACTCATCAGATTTATTATTTTTAAGTTGTTGATTATTTAGACTGCTCTGCGGTTCAAGCTGAACAATATGACCATGATCGTCAAAATAAACGGTAATCATTGTTGCCTTCCGACATGGTTGTAGTTCATTTGCTTTGACCTGATAAAACCGACATAAATCATCATCGGTAACGATTTTATCAGCCAACGGCCTTGCCACTCTGCTTCGTAAATAACGGTAACTAATCCAGCATAACCAAAGCGCAACCATCACCAGTAAGGTTACGCAGTAAATTTGCATCAGCTCCAACAGGCTTTTGTAACCACCAAACCAGCGCATTTCATTAATCATTTTTTTATCACCCAGCACCCAGCTGCTTAAAGTGACCAATGGAATCAACAAATAAATCCACATTACCCAGCAGATCAGCCAAACACATACAGCGCCCACCCGTTTTTTCAGGCTTTGTAACTGCGGCGCGTTAATAATGTACTCTTTCATTTTTCGCGCAGGCCTCTATCCACAGTGACCCAAACAGCGCGTTGCCCTCGCTTCTTTTTTATCGCACGAATTGAGCCGACTATGGTAGTGCCTACATTGATGAGCCAGTACACCAGAGGATACCAAACCATCCAGTAATAATAACGCGCAACGCCGCCAGTACTGGATTCATAGTGTGAATCGATAAACAAGCTGACGCCAAATTGAATTAAACAGGTCAAACTCAGCAACATGCTGGTCCAGCTGGGACTGAGATCGTGCAACGATTCATTGGTTGATTCGGTAAACAATTCCACTGGCGCATAAAGCAGATGCAGCAGGATCAAAAACGCCCAGACGATACTGATCAGGCATTCGCCATATAACAGCCACATGCCACGCGACGACCAGCGAAACAAGTGGCGAAAATAACGTAGTAACACTTCGGTTCCGCCTTGCGCCCAACGTACCCGCTGCTTCCACAAGCCTTCCAAAGTTTCCGGCATCAATACCCAACACAAGGCGTTGGGTTCAAAAAAGATCGTCCAGCCGGCCAGCTGCAATTTCCAGCTAATGTCTATGTCTTCAGTAACCATGTCGTTACTCCAGAAACCTACATCATACAAGGCCGATTTACGAAAGGCCGCAATAACCCCAGAGACCGTAAAAACCTGCCCATAAGAGCGTTGCGCCCGCTTGATCATGCCAACAATGGCGGAAAATTCGCCTACCTGAATCCGGCCCAATAGAGTCGAGCGATTACGAATACGCGGATTACCGGTGACCGCACCGAGACTTGGATTATCCAAAAAATGCCGAACCATCCAGGCGACAGCTTCCGGAGCCAGCAGCGCATCACCGTCTATGCAAATCAGGATTTCGTTGTTAGCCAACAAGGCGGCGGTGCGCAAGCCCATGGCTTTGCCTTGATTGGTGTGCAAATTGACCACACGCAACTGGTTATGTTGTTCGGCCAGTTCCTGCAAAATGGCTAAGGTATCGTCTTTACTACCGTCATTAATGGCAATGATTTCGAAAGAGGGATATTTTTGTCGTAGTAGGATTTCTACAGTTTCACGAACATTTTCGCCTTCGTTATAACAAGGAATCAAAATGGAAACCGGTGGATACGCCGATAGCTCAGGCAAGTGTTCGGCATTACCCTGTTTTCGCCATTCATGGCGAAAATAAAAAATAATCGCGCCAAACATCCAGATGTAGGCCATGAACAATGGATAGTAATAAATAAAGCCTTCGATCAAGGCATCCAGCCGCGCCCAATCATGCCATTGGCTTGATAATATTGTCATTAAATCTTGCAAGATAGTGCTCATGGCAGTACAGGTAGCGAAAAATGTTGTTGTAAATCAGTCAAACGCGGCTGGTCCTGAAAAACATTGTCGGGATAATAGCCAATATTGGTAACGCCTAGTGTTTTCAACAGTTCCAGCTGTTCAATAAAAATCGGCATGGGGATTTTTTGCTGAGTTTTCCAGTTGACAGCTTGCAGTTCGAAGACAGTTTTTTTAAGACCCTCAGGTTGACTAGCGGCAGCTTTTACCAGTTGAGTTAGCCACTGCTTGGGATTTTTGGCTTCTTCCATAAACGGCATGGCCTCAAGCGCAACATAGTCATAATGCGCTAGAAAAGAACTAAACGACTGCGCGTACCATTCTTCGCTGTAAGGCTTTAATAAAGGCAGCGCATAAAAATTACGCGCAGTTTTGATGCCGGGTCGGTAAATACGCACCCGGCTTGCTAGTTCATCGGTAAATTGATTGATTAATTCGGTTTTATGTTGCGCCCAGGCCATGCGCAGTTTGCTGGTTGAGTGCAATTGTTCAAATTGATCGGGTAAGCCCCAGACCTCTTTGGTAAAGCTTAACGCCAGCGGCGATACATCTTCATAGTCTGACAAGATGCCGTCATCATGAAATAAAAGCCCATCAAAGTTACAATGCTTGGCTAAGTCTTCATAAATTTCAGCGATATACTGACGAGCTTCGGGATTGAATGGCGACAACCGGGTATAAATATGACTGGATTTTTGCGCTTTGCCGTCCCGCCATTCCTGAACTAGCCAGGATTCAGGAACCTTGCCTTGATAAGCCATGATGGGCATCCAAGCATAAACCTTGACTCTGGCAGCTACTTTTAATTGCCAGGCGACATAGCTGAACAAATCGTGTTTTACCGGTAAATGACGGTTGGGGAAATATAACTCATCGGCATTGCCATCACCGTCTGGATCAGAATAAGCTTGTAAATAAACCGTGTTGATGTTCATGTCTTTGATGCGCTGTATTACGGCATCGAGATTACGCTGAGTTTGTGTGGGGTCTTTATCGTACAGATAATCCATATCCAGATGCGCGACTCGCAAAGATCGGTTGGCACGCAATCCGGTAACAAGTTCAGCAAACTGGCTGACGTCCAGATTGTCTACCATGATCAACCGATGCAACGTACTGATATCTGCTAAGGTGTTAGTACCATCGATCAACCCCATGGTTATTGGCATTCCTGCTTCACGCGCGGCCTGCACGGCGATTTGGTTATATTCCCCATACGGCCACACCATCACTCGAGGTCTAACGCCGGCATGCTGAAAGATAAATTCGGCACTTTTCAACAACGCGGTATTGATACGTTCACGATATTCAACATCGGTTTCATAAACCAGCATCGGGTCATCATATAACCGGGTAATAGCGGCTGCCTGAGTATTGGCTTGTGGATTGGCGATCACACCTTTATGCAGATCATAACTATGTGAGGCGATTTCTACCAGCCCCGACTGCACCAACTCTCTTACCTGCGCCCAACTGAGCAAGGGCTTTCCTGGCTCGCTAGCGGTAACATTGCCGTCCATCCAGGTTCCAACTAAAGCCAACGTAGCCGGGTAATGGTGCTTTTTTAACAGCGGAAAAACTCGGGTATAAAAACTCTGATAGCCATCATCAAAGGTCAACAACGCGGATTTATCAGGTAAGGGCAATTTTCCCGATGCAGCATCAAGTACATTTTGCACGCTAATAATCTTATAGCCCTTGTTTTTCAGCCAATCTAGGTGCTGTTCAAGATGCTCTATACCGACATCCATCTTATTTACTGAACGCTTAGCATCTTCGGCGCTGAGTATGTCGTGATAATTGAGAATTAGAAAGTGTTGTTCTTGAGCAAAGGCACTATTAAAAAAACCAATAAGAACAATTAATAAACTGAGTTTTTTTAAATCATTGACGACGGTAACGGGGCTAAAAAAAAAGGCCATGACATCCAAATTATACAAAAAAATTACTTATGGATGACAATATAACCGAAAAACGTAAAAACCAGGTTTAATAATCAGCTGGTGTGATTATTAAACCTAAAAATCACGCCAATACTTTGGTTGAATGGCGCTGGATTGAGTTGAATCGACATCAAGTAGTTTAAGCAACTTTCTTAAACACATCATCGATAGTCGAAAAATTAGAAATCAAGATCCTCATCGCTAAAATCACCTAGCTGTTCTTGCAAGCGTTTTTTTTCCCAATAGAGTTCGATTTTTTTACGTGCCGCTACTTTTTTTGCTGCACGTTCACTTTCCGTAGGAACGATTATATATTCATCTCCCAAATCAAAGCTTTCACTATCAAAGGCGACTTCATCTTTGTTTTTGCGAGCATCCTCTCCAGATGCCGATTTATTTGATACCGATTGAGATATGCTCATAATTTTAATTAATTTAGCCTTAAAAGTTCACTTTTTAATGAGTTATTCGCTTTTTGTAAAGAGAAATTTTTTATTCGCACACACTGAAGCCTACAATTTAACCTAATGTAGGCTTTGGTAAATTAGCGTTCATCCTCTGTTGCTTATTCGTAAGAAAATGACTGATGGCAGTCTATGTTAAACTTTACCCATCGACAACCTTGGCAACGAAAGCAATCATGGATAAACAATTAGAAATTTTACGTAAGGAAATCGTTTATCAGGGATTTTTCCGTGTGGAAAAATACCGGCTTAAGCATAGGTTGTTTAGTGGTGGCTGGAGTGCCGAAATAACGCGCGAATTATTCATGCGCGGCAGCTGCGTTGCGGTTCTTTTATATGATCCTGATGCCGACAAGGTGGTGCTGATTGAGCAGTTCCGAACTGGCGCAATTTTAAACCCTGATAAAGCTTGGTTAGTAGAAATTGTTGCGGGAGCTATAGAGGAAGGAGAGTCCGCCGAGGAAGTCGCTCATCGGGAATCTATGGAAGAGGCCGGTTGTGAAATTTTGCAATTAAAGGTCATCAGTGAGTTTTACACAACGCCAGGTGGTTCATCCGAATGGATCACGCTGTTTTGCGGTAAGGTTGATAGCACTGAAGTTGGTGGTATTCATGGTTTAGATCATGAAGATGAAGACATATGGGTGCGTACGGTTGATTTTGATGAATCCTATCGTATGCTGGAAAATGGTGAGATAAAATCAGCAATCGCTATTATCGCGCTGCAATGGCTGGCATTGAACAGGAAAAAACTGAGACAAAACTGGGAGCAATAAAAAAGCCCTGCAATGTATGCAGAGCTTTGAAATTAAAAATTAATCGACTATCTTACATTTGCCCCGAGCAGCATCGACACGATCACGAAGCTCTTTACCCGGTTTAAAATGTGGCACATATTTTTTTGATAGGGCTACAGATTCACCTGTTTTAGGGTTACGCCCCATACGAGGAGGACGTAAATGCAGTGAAAAACTACCAAAACCCCGGATCTCGATTCTTTGACCGGAAGATAGCGCCTGATTCATTTGCTCAATAATGCATTTTACCGCTATTTCCACATCTTTCTGTACCAGATGCGGTTGATGTTTAGCAAGCGCTTCAATTAATTCTGATTTTGTCACATTCTATCCTACACAAACAAATAAAATTTAAAGGGATATGCAGGACATATCCCTTCATGACTTTTATTTTTCTAGCTTATTGAAAATATCGGCGAAGGTTCCCAACGTTGGTGCGCTACTAACTGACTGCTGAGAATGATCTTTAATGGTATGAGTCTCTTCGTCGCTATCTTTAGCTTTAATAGATAAAGAAATAGATTTACTTTTCTTATCTACACCGATGAATTTAGCTTCAAGCGTATCGCCTTCTTTTAGTAAGGTTCTAGCATCTTCAACACGATCACGTTGAATTTCAGAAGCACGCAAGTAGCCTTCAACATGGTCCGCTAAAGTAATAACAGCACCCTTGGCATCAACTTCTTTAACCGTACCTTTTACCAAACTGCCTTTTTCATGAGTCGCCAGGAAGTTTTGGAAAGGGTCTTGTTCCAGTTGTTTAATACCTAAAGAGATACGCTCACGTTCGGAATCAACTGCCAGAATAACAGTTTCCAGTTCATCGCCTTTTTTGAACTCACGAACTGAAGCTTCGCCTTCTTCTGCCCAAGAAATATCAGACATATGAACCAAACCGTCGATACCGCCATCCAAGCCTATGAAAATACCAAAATCAGTGATTGATTTGATTTTTCCAGAGATTTTATCGCCTTTGTTATGCGTTGCAGCAAATTCATCCCAAGGATTAGTTTTGCACTGTTTCATGCCTAAAGAAATACGACGACGATCTTCGTCAATTTCCAGAACCATGACTTCGACTTCATCACCTAATTGCACAAGCTTAGAAGGATTAACGTTCTTGTTAGTCCAGTCCATTTCAGAAACGTGAACTAAACCTTCTACGCCTTCTTCAATTTCAACAAAACAACCGTAATCGGTCAGGTTATTGACTTTACCGAATACACGAGTGCCGGCAGGGTAACGACGTGCAATGTTTTGCCATGGATCTTCACCCATTTGCTTCATGCCTAAAGAAACACGATTTTTCTCTTTGTCGTATTTCAGCACTTTAACTTTGATTTCTTGACCAATTTCTACACATTCAGATGGATGACGCACGCGTCTCCAAGCCATATCAGTGATGTGTAACAGACCGTCAATGCCGCCCAGGTCGATAAACGCGCCATAATCGGTCAGGTTTTTAACCACACCGGTAACTACTGCGCCTTCTTCCAGGGTTTTCAGCAATTCTTCTCTTTCTGCGCTGTATTCTTTTTCTACCACAGCACGACGAGACAGAACTACGTTATTGCGTTTTTGATCGATTTTTATAACTTTGAATTCAAGGTCACGATTTTCCAAGAAAGTCGTATCTCTGATTGGACGAACATCAACCAATGAACCCGGCAGGAACGCACGCAAAGCACCAACAGCCACAGTGAAACCACCGCGAACTTTACCGTTAATACGGCCTACAATAGTTAACTCTTTTTCAAAAGCTGTTTCAAGTTCGGACCAAGCTTTGTTTTTCTTCGCTTTATCTCGAGAAAGAAGTGTAGCGCCCAGGCCGTCTTCAAATAAATCAAGAGCAACTTCGACGACATCGCCAATGGCAACTTCTAATTCGCCATCATTATTTAGAAACTGCCATTTTGGTATGACACCTTCTGATTTTGAATGCGTACTGACGATGACCATATCGTTTTCGATATCAACAACTGTACCCATTAACATGGCACCAGGACGCATTTCTGTCTTGGTTAGACTTTGTTCAAATAATTCTGCAAAGCTTTCGCTCATTTTCCATTCCCAAGCCTGTCGAAACTCGAACCGGCCTTTTCTTTATCAAAGTTAAAAAAAAGATCACGCACAAAACTGTGGTGATCGCTTAAAAAATCCTTAATGGATTAAATTCAGTACTTCTGCAATAACAGATTCTACTGTCATATCAGAAGAATCGATATAAATAGCGTCATCGGCGATGGCTAATGGAGCGGTCTTACGCTCACTATCCCTGCGATCACGGTCTTCTATTTCGATTGTTATTTGTGCTAGATTAGCAGCTATCCCTTTTTCTATCAACTGTTTATATCGTCGTTCGGCTCTTTTTTCAGCACTGGCGGTTAAAAACACCTTATTTTTGGCGTCAGGAAAAACCACTGTGCCCATGTCACGCCCATCTGCGACCAGTCCGGGTAACTGTTTAAAATCTTTTTGTTTTTGCAATAAAACCCGCCTAACCTCAGGAAGCGCAGCAATGATGGACGCTGTATTACCAGTATTTTCTAGGCCTAACTGGGTGGTAATGTCTATATTATCGAGTCTAACGACCAATACATCACCGCAATCGAATTCCAGTTTCATCGACCGCGCTATATTAACTATCGCCCCCTCATCTTCCAGGCTAAGCTGCTGCTTTAATACAGCGATAGCCAGTGAGCGATAGATAGAGCCGCTATCGAGATAGTTCCAGCCCAGTTTTTTCGCGACTGCCCGGCTAACCGTACCTTTCCCGGCACCGCTAGGACCATCAATAGTTAATACTGGAATAGCCACTAGTCTTCTCTGCAAACAAGATTCAGGCCTAGACGCTGGGCCAAGTCTCTAAATTCCGGGAACGAGGTATTCACATTTTCGCAATCATGAATGGTAATAGCAGCGGTTGCACGCAAACCGGCGATTGAAAAAGCCATCGCAATTCGATGATCGCCATGAGAAATGACCTCGCCGCCGCCGATAGCACTACCCTGAATGATCATACCATCTTCAGTAGGTGTCGCATTCACACCCAATATTTTCAAGCCGTCCGCCATTACCTGGATGCGATCACATTCTTTTACTCTGAGTTCTTCCGCGCCGGTTAAGCGCGTTTGGCCTTCTGCACAGGCGGCGGCGACAAACAATACCGGAAACTCGTCAATAGCTAATGGCACCAGATGTTCCGGTATGTCTATGCCTTTAAGCGGACTGTAAACCACATGCAAATCGGCGACTGGTTCGCCACCGACTATGCGCTCGTTCAGAACGTCAATATTGGCCCCCATTAACCGGAGTATATCGATGATCCCGGTACGGGTAGGATTAATACCCACATGCTTTAACATTAGATCCGAACCTGGTGCGATCGAAGCCCCGACCAGAAAAAAGGCCGCCGAGGAAATGTCACTGGGCACATCAATATCGCTAGCCGTCAAACTGCCATCGGCGGTAATGCTGACTTTATTGTCTTGCTGTTGCACCGGATAATTAAACCCTGACAGCATGCGTTCGGTATGATCACGGGTAGGTGCAGGCTCGGTAACGCTGGTTACACCTTGTGCATACATGCCGGCCAGCAACAAACAGGATTTTACCTGGGCGCTGGCCATAGGCATCGCATAATCAATACCGGTCAACTGCCCTGCCCTGCCGGTAATGTGCAACGGCGCCGTGCCGCTCTCGGTAGTTTTTATGACAGCACCCATCGCTGCCAAAGGCTCGGTGACCCGTTTCATAGGCCGTCCGGACAAGGATTTGTCGCCGGTCAAGACTGAGTTAAAAGCTTGCCCTGCTAACAAACCACTCAGCAAGCGCATGGAGGTTCCCGAGTTGCCCAGATACAAATCATGTTCCGGCGCTTTTAAACCGTGCTTGCCGACCCCATGTATGGTCAGTTCGCCATTAACTGGGCCTTCGATTGCAACGCCCATATCACGAAAAGCCTGCAAAGTTGCCAGCGCATCCTCCGCCTCGAGAAAGCCTTTAACATGGGTGTCGCCTACGGCCAGCGAACCCAGCATAATAGAGCGGTGCGACATGGATTTATCACCCGGCACTCGCGCTTCGCCTTGTAATTTACCGCCGGGTTGTACCTGAAATGTGATTGATTTTGACATATGTGTAGTATCGAACTGATCAAGAAAGCGTTGCCGGGCATTTCTGGCATACGTGAAGGTTTCAAAAAGCTGCTGGTTATCATTGGTTTCCAGCAAACGTTGTATTTTATCCAATTCTCCTTTTAACTGCTCGATTAAAGGAAGAATTTCGTTTTTATTAGCGATACAAATATCCTGCCACATGGTCGGATCGCTGGAGGCAATCCGGGTAAAATCCCTGAAGCCGCCGGCGGCATATTTAAAAATCTCACTTTGCTCATCTTTATGCCCGAGCATATCGACCAGCGCAAAAGCCAGTATATGTGGCAAATGACTGGTCGCCGCCAGCACGCCGTCATGATGCGTCACATCCATGATCGATACCAGCGCGCCTAGGCGTTCCCAGAAATCTTGGATTTTTTGCACGGCTACCGGCTGGGTATTGCTGACCGGCGTAATAATCAGGCGCTTATTGACAAACAAATCATCAATTGACGCAGTTACGCCGCTTTGTTCGGCGCCGGCAATCGGGTGAGCCGGAACCAGATTAGCCGGCACGATACCGAAAACCCGCTCTGCGGCAGCGATCACGCTGCCTTTGGTGCTACCGACATCGGTATAAATCGCCGCATCCGACCATAATGGTTTAAGCTGAGAAAAAATGCTTTCAATGCTCGCAACCGGGGTCGCAATCACAATGCAATCAGCGCCTTGCACAGCCTGCTCCAGTTCGAGAAAATAAGCGTCAATAACGCCCAGGCTTTTTGCAGTTTGCAGATTGGATTCATCAAGCTTACGGCCATAGCCGACGATGTGCTCGCATAAGCCCTGCTGCCGTGCCGCGCGGGCGATGGAACCGCCGATCAAACCGACGCCGATAATGCACATCCGGTTAAACATTAGCCTGTTAAAACCTCGGTTAATGCCTGAAGAAACAGCTGATTTTCCGCTGACGTGCCTATAGTAATGCGTAAATGATTGGGCAGTTCATAAACACCGACCGGCCTGACGATAACGCCTTTACCAAGCAAGGCTTCATAAATCGGCAGCGCAGACTGTTTCAAATCGACCAAGACAAAATTGCCTGCCGACGGCACCCAGTCCAGTCCGAGATTTTTAAAACCTTCGGTAATAAACGCCATACCCTGGGCATTAACCGCCAGCGTGTTTTGCAAATGCTCGGTATCCGTCAACGCCGCTGTCGCCGCGACCAATGCCAGCATATTGTTATTAAACGGCTGGCGTACCCGATTCAAAATATCGGCCAGTTGAGGGCTGGATAAACCATAACCTATGCGCAAGCCGGCCAAGCCATAAGCCTTGGAAAAAGTGCGGGTGATTAATAAATTGGGATAATCTTTCAGCCAGCTGATTGAATTGTTGGCGCTCTCATCACCGGCAAATTCACAATAAGCTTCATCCAGTACGCAAATACAAGTGTCCGGCAGCGCCTGAATAAATGTTTCCAGGCTTTCATGACTAAGTAAGGTGCCGGTAGGATTATTGGGATTGGCGATAAAAACCAGTCGGGTCTTATCGGTAACCCGCTGCAGCATCGTCGCCAGATCATGACCATAAGCTAAGGCGGGGGCGACAACAGCGGTCGCACCCGCCGCCTGAGTCACAAGGGGATATACTGCAAACGCATGCTGGGAAAAAACCACCTCTAGTCCCGGCGTTAAAAACGCACGCGCCACCAGTTCCAGAATCTCGTTGGAACCGTTGCCCAGTGTAATCTGACTTGTATCGACGGCATATTTTTCAGCTAGCGCGGATTTCAAATCAAAACCGTTGCCATCCGGATACAAGGCCAAGTCCTTTAAAGTTTCCTGTATTGCGGCCAGGGCTTTTTTACCCGGCCCCAAAGGATTTTCGTTCGAGGCAAGCTTTATGATCTGGGTTAGTCCCAGCTCGCGTTCAAGCTCAGCGATCGGCTTGCCGGGCGTATAAGGGACTAGTTTTTGTACGCCGGACACGGCAAGATTGTAAATATTATCAGCGTTGTTCATTAGTTTTTGCGTGAAAGTTTGTAAAAGATATAGTTCAGAGTACGGCTTTAGGATATGAACCCAAGAGTTTGAGCATATTAACATTGTCTTTCAATATGGCCAGTGCCTGGGCGACATCGTCATCGTCACTGTGCCCTTCTATATCGATAAAAAAAACATAATCCCATAGCCCCTGCCGCGACGGTCTGGATTCAATATGCACCATGCCGATGTCAAAATGTGCAAAAGGTTCAAGTATTCGGTGCAACGCGCCGGGCTGATTGCCTGTTGAGACAACCAGCGAGGTTTTATCGTTACCTGTGGACGCTGACGTTTGCTGGCCGATAATAATGAAACGAGTGGTATTATTCGGCTCGTCTTCAATATTTTTTTCGAGTACGTTCAATTCATAAATTTCAGCGGCAACGATACCTGCAATCGCAACCGCCTGTTTGTTGACCGAGGCCAATCTTGCCGCCTCAGTATTGCTGCTGACGGCTGTTCGTATGGCATTAGGCAAATGCTTATCCAGCCATTGCCGGCACTGCGCCAGGGATTGTTGATGAGAAAATACCTCGGTCACGTTCTCCAAACTATCAACTAGTCCCATCAGGTTTTGATGCACTCTGATTTCAACTTCGCCGCATATTTTTAGTGGCGAAGTCAAAAACCGGTCCAGCGTATGACTGATAATGCCTTCGGTAGAATTTTCAACCGGCACCACGCCGAACTGGCAGTTACCATTTTCGACGGCGGTAAAAATATCGTTAATGGTTGAGGAAGCTACGGTTTTAACCGCAGAACCAAAATGCTTAATTGCCGCTTGCTGGGTAAACGTACCTTCCGGCCCCAAATAAGCTACATCCAGCGGCTTTTCCAGTGCCAGGCAGGCCGACATCAATTCTCTGAAAAAACCGGCCACCGTATCATCGGACAAAGGCCCTTGATTCAAGTCTTTGATGCGGCGCAACACCATGGACTCGCGATCCGGGCGATAGAACGTCCCTTGCTCACCCTGAGCAATCTTGGTTCTGGCAACTTCCATTGCGCAAGACGCGCGTTGATTAATCAATAGCAAAATCTGCTGATCGATGGCATCAATGGTGTCTCTTAATTCAGAAAGCGGGGTGATAGCTGGCATGATAATTACTTCAATGTGTAGATTTTCGGTTAATGAGTGCGTTCAAATTCGGCCATAAATTCAATCAAGGCCAGCACACCGGCTTCCGGCATCGCATTATAAATACTGGCGCGCATACCACCGACTGAACGGTGGCCTTTCAATTCAAATAAGCCATTCGCTTCAGCTGCCGTCAAAAATGCTTTATCCAGGCTTTCATCGGCCAAAATAAACGGCACATTCATCCGTGACCGGGACGCGACTTCGACAGGGTTAGAATACAAAGCCGACTGATCGATAGCCTGATAAAGCTTGGCGGCCTTAGCGATATTGCGTTGCTCGATAGCTTCGACACCGCCCTGCGCTTTTAACCACTGCAGCACCAATCCGCACAGATACCAGCTATAAGTTGCCGGTGTATTCAGCATGGATTGATTTTTTGCCTGTTCGGCATAATTAAAAACCGAAGGCACGGTTTTTGGGGCATGGCCGATCAAGTCATCCCTAACGATGACCACAGTGACGCCGGCTGGGCCCATGTTTTTCTGAGTTCCGGCATAAATCAGGCCGTACTGACTGACATCGATTTTGCGCGATAAAATATTCGACGACATATCCGAGATCAGCGGCAAACCCAAGTTATCCGGGCAAGATTGAAACTCCACACCGTGTATGGTTTCATTTGAGGTGTAGTGGAAATAAGCCGCTGCGCTATCGATAGCCCAGGTTGACGCATCGGGGATGGTGGTGAACTTTGACGCTTCTGAACTGGCGCTGACCATTACTTCGCAATAAGAACCAGCATCCTTGATAGCTTTTTCCGACCAAGCGCCGGTATTCAAATAACAAGCCTTGGTTTTACCGTTAAGAATGTTTTGCGGAATCAGCGAAAACTGCGCCGAGGCACCGCCTTGCAGAAACAAGACTTTATAGTTTTCAGGAATGTTTAGCAATGTTCTTAAATCACTTTCCAGTGCTTCGGCAATCAAGGAGAAATGCTTGCCTCTGTGGCTCATTTCCATAACCGACATGCCGCTATCGCGCCATTCCAGCATTTCCTGTTGCGCCTGTTGCAAGACCGATTCGGGGAATGCGGATGGGCCTGCGCTAAAATTATAGATTCTGGACATTATGCTTCTTCTCCTGATTCAATATCGTCATGGGTTATTTGTTCCAAGGCATCATCATTTGCCTCTTCGTCTAAGGCCAAATCATCTACACCGGCCAAGCCTTCGATTCTATCAACGCCGATCACTTTTTCTTTCTTGTCCAGCTTGATAATTGTCACGCCCTGAGTGTTTCTACCAACCACCGAAATACCTTCGACCGGAGTGCGCACCAAGGTGCCGCCATCGGTAATCAGCATGATTTCATCGTTATCATTAACCAGTACTGCGCCCACTACAGCGCCGTTACGCGCCGAAGTTTGTATGGCAATCAACCCCTGGCCGCCGCGTTTATGACAAGTAAATTCTTCAAGCTTGGTGCGCTTGCCATAGCCGTTCTCGGTGATATTTAGCACTGTGCCTTCGGAAGCGATAATCAGCGAAATGACTTTTTGCTCTTCCAGTAAACGAATGCCACGCACACCGGATGCGGTTCTACCCATGGAACGCACATCGGCTTCATTAAAACAGACCGCTTTACCGGTGCTGCTAAACAACAGCACATTTTGCTGGCCGTCGGTCACTGCAACGCCAACTAAGGTATCGCCTTCCCGTAAATCAATCGCGATTTTACCGTTACTGCGTTGGCGTTCAAACTCTTTTAACGGGGTTTTTTTGACCGTGCCCGCCGAAGTCGCCATGAAAATAAATTTGGTGTCGGTAAATTCGCGTATCGGCAACATGGCATTGATTTTTTCGCCCTGTTCCAGTGGAAGCAGATTAACGAAAGGCTTGCCCCTGGCCGCACGACTGGCAACTGGTAATTGATAAACTTTAAGCCAATACACTTTGCCCGAGGATGAAAAACATAAAATAATGTCATGAGTATTGGCCACAATCAGCTTGTCGACATAATCGAGTTCTTTAGTCGCAGTAGCTGATTTGCCCCGACCACCGCGCCGCTGCGCCTTGTAATCATTCAAGGGCTGAGACTTGACATAGCCTTCGTGCGACATGGTCACCACCATATCTTCTTCGGTAATTAAATCTTCATCAGACAAATCCGAATGATTTTGCATAATTTCAGTGCGTCGCTGATCGGAATATTGCTCCTTGATAAGCACCAGTTCTTCTCTGATGATTTCCATCAAACGCGTATCACTGCCTAAAATAAACAGATATTCATCAATTTGTTCAAGCAGCAGTTTGTATTCGTTGACAATTTTGTCTTGTTCCAGACCGGTCAAACGATGCAAACGCAAATCCAATATGGCCTGAGCCTGCGTTTCAGACAGACGATAAATCCCGCCATTCATGCCAAATTCAATGGCTAAATCTTCCGGCCTGGAGCGCTCCGCATCAGCGCGTTCCAGCAAGGTTGAAACCAGTCCGGCATCCCAGCTTTTTTCCAATAAACCGACTTTAGCCTCAGACGGATTGCTGGCCGCTTTAATCAGCGCAATCATCTCGTCGATATTGGCTAATGCAACCGCCAGTCCTTCCAGAATATGCGCTCTTTCTCTGGCTCGGCGCAGGTTATAAATCGTTCTGCGGGTGACGATTTCGCGTCGGTGGTTAATAAAGGCGCTGATGATCTCGTGCAAATTCATGCAATGTGGACGACCATCTAGTAGTGCGACCATATTGATGCCGAACACCGTTTGGAACTGGGTTTGTTTGTATAGATTATTCAGCACCACCTCGGGCATTTCACCGCGACGCAGTTCAATCACCATACGCATGCCGTCCTTGTCCGATTCATCGCGCAACCCGGAAATACCTTCCAGCTTGCCTTCCTTAACCAATTCGGCAATTTTCTCCAGCAACCGCGCTTTGTTGACCTGATAAGGCAATTCCGTGGTGATGATGGCTTGGCGACTGCTGTCGCCGATGTCTTCAAAATGGCAGCGGGCACGCAAATAAATCTTGCCACGACCAGTGGTATAAGCGCTATAAATACCCGCCGCGCCATTAATAAAAGCGGCGGTAGGGAAATCGGGACCAGGAATGTGAGCCATCAAGTCATGCACGGTAAGATCCGGCTGATCGATCATCGCCAGACAAGCACTGACCACTTCGGACAAATTATGCGGCGGGATATTCGTCGCCATACCCACGGCAATACCGGACGAGCCGTTAATCAGCAAAGTCGGAATTCGGGTCGGCAAGACTTTGGGTTCAGATTCTGACTCATCATAGTTCGGCGCGAAATCGACGGTTTCCTTGTCCAGATCGGCCAGCAATTCATGAGCTATTTTCGACATGCGCACTTCTGTGTAACGCATCGCCGCTGGAGAATCACCATCAACTGAGCCAAAATTGCCCTGTCCGTCGATCAGCATATAACGCATAGAAAAATTCTGCGCCATCCGCACCATGGTGTCATACACTGCGGTATCGCCGTGCGGATGGTATTTACCGATAACATCGCCGACCACGCGCGCTGATTTTTTATAGGGTTTGTTCCAGTCATTGCCTAACTCACTCATCGCATATAACACACGGCGATGCACTGGCTTAAGGCCATCTCTGACATCTGGAAGGGCTCGACCGACGATAACGCTCATGGCGTAATCGAGATAGGACTGTTTCATCTCATCTTCGAGATTGACAGGTATGATTTCTTTAGCGAAGTTTGACATTGATCCCTATATACACAGTGTGCCGTTAATACTGTCCGGCATGGTTTCATCGTTAAGTGCGAACACACTTTTCCTGATTTTTTTGTTTAAATGCGACTACACGACATGAACACAGCGTTGGATTATAACAAATTGTGCTTATAGTGTCGAAGCGGATACTAAAATTTCTCCTGAAGTAATCCTATATCTTAGTGGGATAGATTTATGCGTGAGCACCGCAAAAGCTGCGATCGAAATAAAAATGGCAAAAAGCATGCGTTCTTTAAAAAAGCCAGAGAAGCACCTGTTTTGCGATATACAGTTAGTGCTTTGTTGACCACCCGGTAAATCTAGCCCTGCTAAAAAGTCAGAAATTATGAGATGATGATGTACTCGCTTGCCTTTTAAACTTTGTGTTACTGCTTTTATTTATGAAAATTGCTTCAGTCACCGTATTGGTTGTTTTGCTTAATATTTTATTGGGTTGGTTAAGCAACCTGCCTCAAGATGTAGGGCCAGACGTTCCGTCAGGAAAACTTAACAGCCTGTCTTTTGCCCCCTTTCGGGAAGGCCAAGGACCTATGGATGAAAAATTTCCGACACCTGCACAAATTGACGCCGACTTACGTTTAATGGGTGAAAAAACCCATTCCATTCGCACCTATGCCAGCGCCGAAGGCAGTATGTCAGTCATTCCTGCCTTGGCACAAAAACATGGTTTAAAAATGATTCAGGGCGCTTGGCTAGGTCCTATCAAAGCAGGAAATAAGACTGAAATAGATGAAGTCATTCGCTCCGCCAATGCCCACCCCGAGGTAATTAATCGGGTTATCGTCGGCAACGAAGTGCTGTTACGTGGTGATCTAAAACCCGAACAATTGATTGAATACATACGTGAAGTCAAGCGCTCGGTTAAACAGCCGGTTTCGTATGCGGATGTCTGGTCCATGTACATGAAATATCCGGAATTAATCAAAGAAGTCGATTTTATCACCATTCATATCCTGCCCTACTGGGAGGATGAACCGATCACGGTTGATCAGGCTCCGCAACATATTGAGCGGATTTTCAAGCAGGTAAAGCAGGAAGCTGACACGATTGCTCCTGGTAAACCGATACTGATTGGCGAATCGGGCTGGCCGGGTGCAGGCCGTCAACGTGGCTGGGCAGTGCCTAGCGTGGTCAATGAAGCAAAATTCATCCGCGCCTTAATTGAAGTTGCCACTAAAAATGGCTTTGATTACAACATTGTCGAAGCCTTTAACCAATCGTGGAAAAGCGAACTTGAAGGCGTGGTGGGGGCAAACTGGGGGCTTTATTCGGTTAACGGTAAAGAGGTTTTTCCATTAACCGGCAAGGTTTATGAAAATCCTGATTGGCTTATGGGTGTGATGGTGTCGACACTGTTTTTTCTGTTGATCGTCGCCTATTACCGTAAGCAATTACAAGCCTTGTCGGTTATGCATCTGGTGGTTTTCTTGGCCTTTTCTCAACTGCTTACTTGGTTGCTGGCAAATATGACAGAGTACCTTTGGTACACCAGTTATAGCGGCTGGCAGCGCTTACATACGGTGCTAACCGTCGGTTTAAATACGCTTTTAGCTGGCTTGATCTTACAGCGCAGCTACGATCTACTGGCCCGCCGCACGGTTCAACTGAAAGTCGGTGCCTGGATCTATACGCTCTACATTCTATTTGCCGGATTTGCCATTTATAAAACCTTCGGTTTGGCGCTGAACGGACGTTACATCAGCTTTCCGACCGTAGCTGTTTACATTCCTGTTGTAGGTGCGCTTGGCTTAATGAGCATTCGTTATCTGACCGAACGCTCTTGGTCGCTAAACAAAATCGAGATTAACAGCCTGGTAGGTCATGCCACTGGTAAAGCCGAACAGGATAAAATCATCGGCTACGCATTACTGGTCACGGGCTTGATGCTTGTGGTCTGGGAAACCAAAGCCTTCATGATCAGCCGGGATTTTATCCTCGGCTATCCGGATATTAGCAAACGATTTGGCATAGCCCTGGTTTTTTCGGTAACCAATGGTCAACTGTTAGGCTGGTTGATGTGCCTAGTTATCCTCGCGTTACCACTGTTGGTGCGTAACAGCACTCTTCCTCCAGCAGGTTCTTAGCTGTAGCCTCAGTTCAATACAACTAATCAGGCATAAGGGCGGTTTTTTTCGAAAATCACCTCATTGACGTTATGCCCTGATTAGCCAGTTCGTCAGCCCTGTCGTTATGTTTATCGCCGGAATGGCCTTTTACCCACGTCCATTCAATATCGTGTCGTTGAATTGCTGCATCCAGTCTGCGCCACAAGTCTTCATTTTTAACGGGCGTTTTGGATGCTGTCTTCCAACCGCGTTTTTTCCAATTGATCATCCATTCGGTAATGCCTTGTAGCACATATTTTGAGTCGGTATTGATTTGCACGGAACAGGGTTGAGTCAGTGCTTCCAGCGCCTGAATCGCTGCCATTAATTCCATGCGATTATTAGTGGTATCGGGATCGCCACCAAAAAGTTCCTTAACTGTACCCTTATAGCTGAGCATAACGCCCCAGCCACCCGGTCCGGGGTTGCCTTTACAAGCACCATCAGTATAAATAATAACAAAATCAGTCATGTTTGTTTGTGTCGTCGGTGAGTTGATTGAATTGGCGAGATGCAACGGGGATGCGTTATTGATACTAACTACGGGTGTTAATGGAATTAAATTGTAACGACGTTTGATAGCCTTAATCGCGTAGGCAGTCGACGTGAGCGAGTGCCCCCGTGTTATGAATTTGCCGTGAGTCGATGTCACTTTATCTAAATAAAGCTCAGATGAAACGGTTACTTCAAAATTTAATAATTTTAGCCAGTCGAGAACTCTGGATCGGGAAATAAAGTGTCCTCCCCAGGAATCAGCCATTTTTTTGTCCCATAAATACTGGTATCTAACCCAGAGACTCCAAGGATTAAAATTTAGTACAATTAACAATCCCTCTGGTTTCAAAACCCGCTCCACTTCACGCATAGTCTGAAAGCGAAAAGCGTCAAACTCCAGTAAATGAGGGATTATGATCATATCAATACAGTTACTTTTCACCGGCAGGCTGTATGCTTTAGCTTGGATTTTTCTTGCATTAGTGCAACCCAGACTTTTGGCATCGAGTACCGTAAAATTTTTATATAAAGAACAGTCTATAAATTCACTTTCCCAACCTAGGCCACCAATCTGCAAAATAGTCTGCTGGCAACTGACGGTAATGGATCGTTGTAAATACTCTGCTTCAAGATGCTGTAGCAACTTGCCTCTAGGAGTTTGATACCAGGCAAATAAGAAATTACGTTTCATGTTCGAATTCTACGCCATCTAACTATAATGATTTTCAATAAAAACAAGCTATAATGATAACATTCTAATAATAAACTTCACTTTTAAATGGCATAGATGATGCGCGTTAACTTTAACCGATCCGTTAAGCTTTTATCATTATCGATCTTTTTAATTTCTAGCGGCTGCTCTACTACGGCTAAAAACGCTTTTAATGATCAGCCGCCAGCCAATTTAGAACTTGATAACGGCTATATCCATCATGCTCATCATCCGTTTGGCAAACAAAAATATAATATACCGGCGAAGTACAATAATACGGTTTGGGCAAGGTTACTATCTTTATATTCATTGCCCGATATTGAAAATGAACGCATTGATCGCGAATTAAACTGGTACTTAAGACACCCGGGCTATTTAGCTCGAATTCAGCAACGCGCAGAGCCTTATCTACATCTTATACTTGATGAGGTTGAAGCAAAAAACATCCCCGGTGAACTAGCTTTATTGCCTGTCGTTGAAAGTGCGTTTTTGCCTGAAGCCTATTCAAAAAGCGATGCCTCGGGACTTTGGCAGTTTATACCGGCGACCGGTCGTTTCTACGGTCTTAAACAAAATGAATGGTATGACGGTCGGCGCGATGTTTATACCTCGACTAAAGCTGCAACGATTTTCCTTAAGCAACTGGGCGAGACTTTTGATGGAGACTGGCATCTGGCCTTGGCTTCCTATAATTTTGGCAAAGGGAATATCAGAAAAGCCATCGAAAAAAATGAAAACCTCAATCTGTCTACCGATTACTGGTCATTGGATCTTCCTAAGGAAACGGCAGATTATGTGCCCAGGTTACTGGCCATTGCTAAAATATTTGCCAATGTGGAAAAGTATCATGTTGATTTACAACACATTCCAAACCAACCTTATTGTGAGCTTGTCGATGTTAAAGCTCAACTGGATTTAAACAAAGCGGCAGAACTGGCTAATACGCCGCTTAATGAGTTTTTAAAATTAAATCCAGGCTTTAACTACTCAAGTACCGCACCGCAAGGCCCACATCACTTGTTAATCCCGGTTGCCAAAGCAGAAGCATTTAAGCAAAATTTGGCGCAACTACCTTACGATGAATGGGTCGACCTGGATCGCTATCATGCAGAGACAGCGGCGACTGCAGCAGAGAATCGACGTGATGAAGTCCAGAGTAAAATTAAAGCCGCAGAAAACCAAGCCGCTATTGCCGGAAAAAATAACACAACCAAGCAGTCGCCCAATCATTTGGCAAGCAATGCTATTCAATCGGGCAAGCCGTTAAAAATATTGGTCTCTCAAAAATCAACGGAAGCAATATCGAATAAAAACAAACTAGGTAAATCAAATACTTATGTCGTAAAAAAAGGCGATACATTCTGGAGCATCGCTCAGCAATTTGCAGTTAACGACAAAGAGTTAGCGAGCTGGAACAATAGCACTTTGAAAGCCGGAGTGATTTTAGGTCAGAAGCTGATTATTAAAACGGATAAGCAAACCACGGTAGCTGCCCCGGTTATCGCGTCAGCTATCGGAAGTCATCCAAAAACGGCCAAGCAAACCACGGTAGCTACTCCGGTTATCGCATCAGCTATCGGAAGTCATCCAAAAACCGCCAAGCAAACCACGGTAGCTACTCCGGTTATCGCGTCAGCTATCGGAAGTCATCCAAAAACCGCCAAGCAAACCACGGTAGCTACTCCGGTTATCGCGTCAGCTATCGGAAGTCATCCAAAAACGGATAAGCAACCGACTGTAACAGCAAGTCATTCTATTAATTACACGGTTAAACAAGGCGATTCGCTAACACAGATTTCGCGTAAATTTAATGTCTCAATTGCAGATCTGCGTAAATGGAATCCAACGGAAGTAAGTAATTCACCTGTTCCAGGAAAAAAGTTGAAAGTAATTTTAAATACCTAAGATAACTGTTGCCCAAGTTGTGGTTAATCGGGCAACTCTAAGTCAACGTCCTATTAATGCGGTGCTTAAACTATTGACCAACGCATCATTGCCTTGATTTTTGACATAAGAAATCACCAGAGGGACAAACTGTTGCACCATCGCAGGCGACATGCCCAGCTGCTGGAAAGAAGAGGCGGCTGAAATTAAAGTCCCCGCTGTTCCACCCGAAGCGCCTGCCATTGAGGACAAGCGCCCTACCAAACCATTTTGTTGCGATAAAACCGGTGCAGCACCTAGCATGCCCTGCATACCCGGAACCGACTGCTCCAATTTAGCAAACAAATCTCCCTGCATTTTGGCTTTAGCAATCTGAAACAAAGCCCCCGCGCCCGCTTGAGCCTGATTTCCGGTTGCGCCTGTCTTTTTTACCAATAACTCGATCAAGCTGCCTGTTTGTACAGGAACAGTGGGCTGTAATGCGGATACTGAATTATTTGCCTGACCAACCACATTAAGCATATCTTTTAAATTGATAGCCTCGGCATTGCTGACCAGTGCCATCGAAAACAACATCGACACGCAATACGCCAAAATTTTTTTTTGTTGCATAATTTTCTCTCAGTAAATTTAAATATGGATTAAGCAGTCGATAGTACTGGGTGCAGTTTATAGTGCTATTTGAAGTCCGATTGTAGTTTTAAGTGAGGTTATTGATCTGAATCAATATTAAGTTCGGGTATTAATGTAAAAATAGCCTTTCCCTCCAAGGGAAAAAAAGGTCTGCTTCTAGCCTAACTTAACGGCTAGTAGCAACCGTATATTCAAATAAATAACCGAGAAAAGTCTATGAAAATTGTTAGCCAAGTATTATTGTTAGTTGTCGCTATGGTAACCCTTGCAGCATGTGATTCAGGGAAAGGCCCTAGCAAACCCGCAACGACAAATTCAACGCAAACATCTATGAAATAAGTACTTTTTAAGCAATTGAGTTGATGATATACGTGCAAATAATACACGATAACATCGGCTCAAGCCTGTTAAGCAGGGCAAGATATAGGATGTGCATAACAAGGTTCGACAATTGACTTCAATAAATTGAGATCAATAATTCGGATACCACGCTGTTTGACCGCAATAACTCCCGCCTTAGAAAGTTCAGTGAGTTGGCGACTGATGGTTTCATTGCTAAGTCCCAGAAAATTAGCAATATCCTGGCGACGCATGCTCAAGTTGAACTCAGTAGTTGAAAAGCCGAGTGCCCCGTATCGTTTTGACAGCATCAACAAAAACATTAACATTCTTTCTTTTGCCGAACTACGTCCGAGCAATAACATCTGGTCATGATCTGAGGTAATTTCTTTGCTTAAAATTCGCATCATTTGATATTGGAGACTAGGTAGCTCAACGCATAACTCATTTAGACGCGCTAAAGGCAATTCGCAGACTGATGAAGTTTCCAGCGCAACAACAGAACAGCTGAATCGTCCATGCAATAAAGCATCCAAGCCCATTAATTCGCCGGGCAGATAAAAGCCTATGGTTTGCTCGACACCTTCAGTATTTGTGATAAAACCCCGAAAAGATCCTGATTTAACCGCATATAAATTTAAACATTCGGTATCCCGTGAATACAAAAGCTCATCAATTCGTAAAGGCCGTTTGTTTTTTATAATCAGTGCAAGTTGCTCTACTTCATTTATATGAAGTCCGTAAGGTAGGCATAAATCAGATATTCTGCAATTTGAGCATGAAGGTTGTGGCAAGCTGAGTCCCATCGTATTTAGCCTTTTGGATTAGGGTTTGAAGCCAAAATTAGATCGGGATGACCTGCGTAATCCGAAACCCCTGAGGGGTATGTTATCGCGTTCGCAGGTTTTTAGATAATTTAACGCAAGGTGGCGTACTAAAATGCTCTGCGCTCTTACTTCGATGAGCAATACACAAATAACTTTCTGACTGCATCTCGATTAATCTCGATACGGTACGCTCAAATTCAAAAAAACCTGAATCATCGGTGTAGAGTTCGGTTATGGGCACTTCGGCGGAGCAGATCAGCTTTATTTTATGCTCATATAGCGCATCTATTAAGGTTATAAAGCGTTTGGCCTCATTGAATTTCTCCTGGGTTAGCTTGGGAATGTTCGCCAATATCACAATATCAACTCGGCTGCTAAGCTCCAGATAATCGGCAGACCCCAAAGCATCTACACACAGTTGATCAAAGCTGGTCAAAGCCACATTGCCCCAAAGCGCAGACAAAACTACTTTCCTGCCTAATACCTCCAGAACACCGGGTTTCAATGAAGAAAAATGCGTCAATTCATTATAACTTTGTCGTATAAATGTTGCCGCCTGTTCATCCAGAGGATAGTAATAGGTCGTCTTCAGTGCCTGTAAATGACTGAGCCGATAATCCTGCTTTGCTATCAGCTCAATAATACTGACCTTTTCTTGCAGAAGTCCGATAAAAGGCAGGAACAACTCCCGCTGCAAGCCATCAAGATAGAGTTGATTGGGATGGCAATTGGACGTCATCACAACAACCAGTCCCAAATCGAACAGTTTGCCGAACAAGCGCATTAATAACATCGCATCCGCTATGTCGGAGACATGGAACTCGTCAAAGCAAAGCAGCTGATCTGAAGCTCCAATATGTTTCGCCAAGGCCGAAATCGCATCAGTATTCTGTTGCTGCCGCCATTGATGGATGTACGCATGAACTTCAAGCATGAACGCATGAAAATGTACGCGTCTTTTTTGGCTAATCGGACAGGCCTCAAAAAACAAATCCATTAACATCGACTTGCCACGACCTACATGGCCAAATAGATACAGGCTTTGCGGCACTCTGATCTTAGGCATCAAAAGTTTATGCCAGCTTGATTTTTGTTTATATTCGACAGCCAAACGCAGATTATCGAGCAGGGTCTGTAGTTGCCTCAGCACGATGAGTTGATTTTCTTCGTATTGAAGCTGACCTTGAGTTACCAGATGCTTATATTGTTTTTCCAGTAGGTCGGATATAGCTTGAGATTGTTCTACGGAGGCTTGTTGAAAGTTTTTTTTCAGCATGATTGGTATTTATTTTGAAATCCCGGTGAGCACAGTCTTGGCGTACAAAGCCTTATTAATGCTAGAATAAAAAGCACTTTTTCTTCTGGCCAGTAACAATACAAATTCATGCACAGATTACGAGATAAAATCCGCGATATCCCTGACTTTCCTAAACCCGGCATTGTGTTCAAGGATATTACGCCACTGGTAAAAGACCCCGCCACATTAAGACTTGCGGTCCATCAATTACTGCAACCTTTTCTAGGCAGAAATATTAACGTTGTTGCCGGCATGGAAGCGCGTGGTTTTATTTTCGGCTCTCTGGTCGCCTGGGAATTAGGCCTACCCTTTGTGCCATTAAGAAAGCCGGGGAAACTACCATATGACGTACAAAGTGTGTCGTATGACCTTGAATATGGTTCAGCAACACTGGAGGTGCATATCGACGCCTTTGATAAGCACGACCGTGTTTTGTTGATTGATGATCTACTGGCCACCGGTGGAACGGCAAAAGCCAGTTGTGAATTAGTTGAACAACTGGGTGCAAAAGTTGAAGCCTGTGCCTTTGTGGTGGAGCTGGATTTTCTGGCGGGCAGGGATAAACTGAGCAATTACCAAGTCCATTCTTTATTGCATTACTAATCTAGTGAATATGAACTTCCCGTGATTTTACCGTGTCGCTTCTACGCAAAATATAGCGATCCGTTGAGTCACCGGCTATCTTCGTTCCATCACTGTTAAGTTGGGTCAGTGTGCCTTCATTTCCGATATGATATTGCCGTGTGGGTAGATTCTCACGCGGTGTTAAAACAACGGTATTATTTTGGTCATTCCAGCTGTATTTTCCTTTTTCATAAAATTCCTTTGATGATTCTCTGGCAGGTTGAGTGACTAACAGATAATTGTTGTTTTGCTTTAAAGACAGTGTGGCTTTAATCCCATTGCAATCGTTGCAGGGCAGAAAGCCATAAAAAATACCATGAAATTCTAGGCTTTTATCTGTAGGAGTTACATGAGCGGAGTGATCTGTTTCTTGCTGATGGCCTTTTATACGTGCTCTAAGGAAATTTTCTTCAGCTTCGAGATCAGTTTGCGCCATGACCGGATATGCAGCTGAAAGCAGCATACTGAAAAAAATCAAAGTCAGATGTTGTTTTAATGGTTTTTTTAATACTTGCATATAAGTTCCTCTTTTAAAAAATTGTTTGATTAATTTTACAGATAAAGCGCTGCAAACGCTATACGCCGATCAAGGATAGCGTTGCAGCAACGTCTGTTTTAAAGACTTCCTGGCACCACCAAATTGCAAACTAGCTATCTTTTAGTAGATAATATGCAGCAATGCATAGCCCTACTATGCTTTTGATTACCCCGTAACACGTCATCCGCTCAGCAGAGAGTCGGTATGCAAGCTTTGGAATATTATGAAAAAAACCATGTACGAAAAAATCTGGGACAGCCATCTGGTTGTTGATGAGGCGGGACAAGCGCCGTTACTTTATGTTGATCGACATCTGATGCATGAAGTCACCAGTCCGCAGGCCTTTGAAGGTCTGCGTTTGGCAGGTCGCAAGGTGCGTAATCCGCACAGCATTCTGGCCACGATGGATCATTGTGTACCAACCAAAAATCGCGACCTGCCGATAGCCGATTTGATTGCCAGAAAACAGATTGAAACCATGGCGGAAAATTGCCTGGAGAACGGCCTGAATCTATATGACATGAAAAACCCGAATAATGGGGTTATTCATGTGGTCGTGCCCGAGCATGGTTTTGTCCATCCCGGCATGGTGGTGGTGTGCGGCGACAGTCATACCGCAACTCATGGCGCTTTTGGCGCGCTGGCTTTTGGTATTGGCACGTCCGAGGTTGAGCATGTGATGGCAACCCAAACTTTGCCGCAGAATAAATCCAAAACCATGCAGGTGGTCGTCAATGGCGAATTATCCAAATATGCTTCGGCAAAAGATATTGCCCTGGCGATTACCGGCAAAATTGGTACCGCAGGCGGAACCGGCTATGTGATTGAATATACGGGCACGGCGATCAGAGCGCTGTCGATGGAAGGTCGGATGACCTTGTGCAATATGGCGATTGAAGCTGGCGCTAGGGCAGGGCTGGTTGCTCCCGATGAAAAAACTTATGAATATCTGAAAGGCCGCGAGTTTGCACCTTCCGAGTCCCATTGGGATCAAGCCTTAGCTTACTGGAAAACCCTGCCTACCGATGAGGGCGCGGAATTTGACGCAATAGTCACCTTTGAGGCTGAAGATATAGCGCCGCAAGTTTCCTGGGGAACATCACCGGAACAAGTGGTTGGGGTTGATGGTATTGTCCCTGCTCCAGAAAGTTTTAGCGATGAAATTAAACGCCAAGCCTGCGAAAATGCCTTGTCTTACATGGGCTTGACACCGAATACCAAAATCACCGACATTGCGATAGATCTGGTTTTTATCGGCTCTTGCACCAATGGCCGGATAGAAGATTTCAGGATCGCCGCCGAAGTGGCGAAAGGCACAAAAGTTGCCCAAGGCGTCACTGCGATTGCAGTCCCCGGCTCCTATCATGTTAAAAACCAGGCTGAAGATGAAGGTCTGGACAAAATCTTTATCGAAGCGGGTTGGGAATGGCGCGATCCAGGTTGTTCGATGTGTCTGGCGATGAATGGCGATGAATTGACCAAGGGTCAGCGCAGTGCGTCGACGTCTAACCGAAACTTTGAAGGTCGCCAAGGCAAAGGCGGACGCACGCATCTGGTGTCCCCTGCCATGGCTGCTGCTGCTGCTGCTGCCGGCCATTTTGTTGACATTCGCAAACTATAAAGACACGGAAAAAACTATGGAACCGTACAAAAAACATGAAAGCATTGCGGCCTTGATGAATCGCAGCAATGTCGATACCGATCAGATTATCCCCAAACAGTTCTTGAAAAAAGTGGAACGCAGTGGCTTTGGTCAGCATCTTTTTCACGACTGGCGTTTTAATGATGATGGCACTGCTAACCCTGAGTTTGAACTTAACAAGCCTGAGTTTAAGGATGCAAAAATCCTGGTCGCTGGCGACAATTTCGGTTGTGGTTCATCCAGGGAACACGCGCCCTGGGCGATTGCCGATTATGGCTTCAACACCATCATTTCGACCAGCTATGCCGATATTTTCTATAACAATTGTTTTAAAAATGGCATTTTGGCGATCAGAGTCACTAAAGCCCAGCTGGACAAGTTGATGACTGAGATTGCTGCCAACGAAGGTGTGCGTTTTGTCGTTGACCTTGAAAATCAACAAGTCACCACGCCCGCTGGCAATGACTTTAATTTTGAAATCGATCCGTTTAGAAAAAGCAATCTGCTGAGCGGACTCGATGATATCGGCTTGACCTTGAAGCATGTCGACAAGATCGGCCAATTTGAACAACAGCATAAGCAGGATTATCCCTGGCTTTGGGCTTAATTTTTTGTTTTTTAACAAAAACACATGAAATTTGAATGGAATGAAAACAAGGCAGGGAGCAATCTTCAAAAGCATGGCGTTACTTTTGATGAAGCAATAACAGTTTTTGATGATGTTTGGCATTCCATTGGTCAATCACCCCGCCCTGAAGGACGGAGCTTGTAAAAGCTAGGTTGACCAGACTAAGCGCTAACACAGTGCTACGATTACAATGGGTCGTTAAGACTTACCAGCGAATGCTTCCTTAGTTCGCGGCTTGTAAAGGATCGGATCACGCTG
>CANNNV010000010.1 GCA_947506155.1 Methylococcaceae bacterium | reverse complement strand
AGGGCTGTATCTAAATCAGTTACAAAGGTTTTTATAAAGTGTGCCGGCTCGTGTATCAACATAATGCTGAAATACGCGGAAGCTTACACTGATTAGCTTACTCGTTTTCCAGTTATTTTTCTAAGCTTAAAAACTGGAACATCGAGTATTATATTTTCTGGTGCTAAACAATTACAAATCCTATTGCTTAGCTTAATGCTGGATCCAGCTTGAATTCAAACGGTGAGTCTGTGAAAAATTTAATGTCGCCTAAGTGGCCACTAAAATACGGCGTGCTAAAGTGATTTTTTTAATAATCAATCCTGTTATTTACCTGCTATCTTGCTTAGAATATTCAAATGACCGTAGATGTCAATTCTGAAGATGGACTGATCATTCGCAAGCTAATCCCACTGGCAACATTGCCTAGCGTTCAGTTCAATACCTTATGCGCCAAAATAGCGACGGAAGAAATACAAGAAGATTTTTTGTTTAAAAAAGGCGATATAGCAACACAATTGGTTTATTTGCTCAAAGGGGTGATTACCTTACAAGCATCAGGATTAGTTGTTGAGGTTATTGCTGCTAACAGTGAATCAGCACGATTTGCACTAGCGCATCAAATCCCAAGAAAAATCGATGCGATCGCGAACGGGAAAGTGCGTTTTTTGCGGCTGAACGCTGACATGATTAATAACCCCCCTTCCATAGCTGATAAAGAGGACAACAGTTACATGGTCATTGAAGAGACTGACGACGATCCAGATGACTGGATGACGGCGCTATTAAGATCACCAATTTTTCAACACCTTCCCCCAGCTAATTTACAAAAAATCTTAATGAGTCTAGAGGCCATTACTTTTAAAAAAGGTGCAACCCTACTGGAGCAAGGTGGTATCGGAGACTATTATTACCTGATTAAACAAGGACAATGCCTGTTAACCCGCAAGCCCTCACCTAACGCCAAGGAAATTAAATTAGCCCAACTGGCAAACGGGGATACCTTTGGTGAAGATTCATTACTTTCCGGCGCACCTAGAAACGTAACCATTACTGCGCTAACGGATATTGTGTTATTGCGCTTGGATAAACAACGATTTATATCTTTAATAAAAGAGCCCTCCTTAAAATTTATTGATTATGCAAGTATGCAGGAAGTGCTAAAGAATGGAGCTATTTTACTGGACGTTCGTTCGCAGGATGACTATGAACAACAGCATCTTAAAGGCAGTATCAGCGCGCCTTTTTTTTCCTTAAGAATGCAGCTTAAAACATTAAGCCATCAAAAGCCTGTTGTTGTTGTCTGTCAAAATGGGAAGGTCAGTGAAGCGGCTGCATTTTTATTGCTCAGGCACAAGATTGAGGCCATGATTTTGAAAGGCGGAATCGAAAGCCTTACTCAACCAAATTTTGTAGCCCATCAACAAAAAGACGCTCGCTTTCAGGAAATTTCATTTATAGACAATTCGACCAGCCTTCTGGAGGATCAAATAAGTGTGCTTAAAATGGATAATGAGGTGCTCAAAAACACTAATCAGCAACTCAAAGATAAGTGCATGAAACTAGAATTTGATAAACAATATGCTGAAAAGCAATGTCGAATATTGCATAAGCAAATGGAGAAGTTAACCCAGATTTTAGATAAACTGCAACAACGATAAAAGCTGTAATCAGCCCGGCTTGTGCTCATCGAGCACAAGCCCAAAGAAGTCGTTTGATGCCCACGTTGAATCATGGAAATCAGAAAAATTATTTAATTTTAGCTTCTTTGTAAATGACGTATTTACGAACAACAGGATCAAATTTTTTGATCTCCATTTTTTCGGGCATAGTCCGCTTATTTTTTGTGGTGGTATAAAAGTGCCCGGTGCCTTCAGTCGAAACCAATTTAATTTTATCGCGCATTTTTCTATCCTCTTAAGCGTTATAGCCAGCTTTACGCATATCAGCAAGAACAGCATCAATGCCATTCTTGTCAATAATACGCATGGCTTTGGTGGAAATTCTAAGACGAACCCAGCGATTTTCGCTCTCTACCCAAAATCTGTGGTGTTGCAGATTTGGACAAAAACGTCTTTTGGTTCTGTTGTTAGCGTGTGAAACATTGTTACCTGTAACCGGGCGTTTGCCTGTTACTTGACATACTCTGGACATGATTGACCTCTAATACGTGCCTAAATTCAAAAGTTAGCCGAGCTTTATACCAAAAAATCTTTTCAAGGTAAATAAGAATCTATAAAATGCCTCAGATGAAAGGTTCAAGGCAAAGGGTTATTTTAGCCCTTAGCCCTCAGCCCTTACTTAGCCCTTAGCCGTGAACTTAAAATAATTATGCTCATTAAACTCGGTATAGTCATGGATTCCATAGACCGTATCAACATAAAAAAAGACACCAGTTTTGCAATGTTACTTGAAGCTCAGGCCCGAGGCTGGGAGCTGCATTACATGGAACTGAATGATTTGTACCTGCGAAACGGCAGGGCGTACGCCAGAACGCGGATCATTAATGTTCAACGGGATGAAAAAAACTGGTACGAATTTACGTCAGAGCAGGATATTCCGCTCGATGAGCTCAATGTCATTATGATGCGTAAAGATCCTCCTTTTGATCAGGAATATATTTACGCCACTTATTTGTTAGAGCGTGCAGAAAGCATGGGAGTTTATGTCGTCAACAAACCGCAATCATTGCGGGATGCCAATGAAAAGCTGTTTACCGCGTGGTTTCCGCAGTGCTGTGCCGAAACACTGGTTGCCAGAGAACCGGATCGAATCAGACGATTTTTGCTGGAGCAGGGTGAAATCATCTTAAAGCCGCTGGACGGGATGGGTGGCACGTCTATTTTTCATTTGCGTCAGGACGATCCCAATCTTAGCGTGATTTTAGAAACCATGACCCAGTACAACAGCCGCTATGTAATGGCGCAAAAGTATTTACCGCAAATTGTCGACGGTGATAAACGTATCTTACTGGTTAATGGCGAGGTGATACCGTATGCTTTGGCACGCATTCCCGCACTGGGTGAAACTCGAGGTAATTTAGCGGCGGGCGGACGAGCGGAAGGCCGTGAATTGACTGATAGGGATCGCTGGATTGCCGAGCAGGTAGGACCTACACTCAGGGAAAAAGGCCTGGTTTTTGTCGGAATTGATGTCATTGGTGATACCTTGACCGAAATTAATGTCACCAGTCCAACTTGCGTTCAGGAATTGGATCGTCAATTTGGACTCAATATTTGTGGTCAATTGATGGATCACATTGAAACCACCCTAAAATGAGCACCCCTCAGGCATTGGTTGATTCGCCTACGCGCCTGCCTAATAATGACTCATTTTTGATTGCCTTAGCTGTAGCGACTATCATTCATGTTATTGTCGGATGGGGAATAAAAACGTCCACACCAGAGCCTGAGACAGTCAGCCGAGCCATTGATATTACGCTGGTTAATATGCCTAGCCCAAAAATGCCAGAAGTAGCACAGGCTTTAGCTCCGGAGAATCAACAAGGCGCTGGCGAGCAAAGCCAGCAGGCGAAAGTGCCCGAGCAAAAACAGTCTAGCCCAAGCGTTGCACAAGTTCAGCCGATTAAAAAGCATGTATCCGAAAAAAGCGAAGCCAACGTATTGAAAAAAATAATTACCCAAAAAACAGCGGAAAATAAAGTGGTTACTACAAGAAAACCAGATACTGAACAACACATTAAAGAGCGCCCACACTTGTCAGCGGACATGCTACAGCAACAAATTACGCAATTGGGCACCGAAATTAGGCAGAGCCAACAAAGCGAGCTAACCAAAATAAAGTTTATTGATTCGGTCAGCGCCCATAAATATGTCGCCGCGCAATATATGAAAGATTGGGAAGATAAAGTAGAGCGCACCGGCAATCTGAATTACCCCGAAGTGGCCGCTAAGAAAAATTTTTCCGGAACCTTAACCATGGATGTCGGCATTAGAGCGGATGGCAGTATTTACAGCATTCGTATCAACCAGTCTTCAGGAAATCCGGAATTAGATGATGCCGCCAAAAGAATAGTCCGAATGAGTGCGCCGTTTGCACCATTACCGGCAGATTTGCTAAAAGAACTTGATATTCTGGTGATCACTCGAGTTTGGAAATTTTCTGATGAATCCGGTATGACCACGCGATAATAGAGCTGTTTAAGCCATCATAAACTTTAATACTAAGACCCATGAACCCAGCTAATTACCTAACGAACCAGTTTATTGTCGCCATGCCCACGCTGGCGGATCCGCTTTTTTTTCGTACAGTGACTTATTTGTGTCAACATAATGCAGAGGGCGCTCTAGGCATAGTCATTAACAAATTAACAGACATGAAGCTGGGGGAAGTTTTCAAACAAATGGATATCAATGTCACCTACCCCCCCGCAGCCGAAGCGGCTGTTTTTGCAGGTGGCCCTGTGCACCAGGAACGCGGCTTTGTGGTTCATACTGCGTGCGGCGATTGGCAGGCGACCTTGCCTGTTTCAAGCACCATTTCCCTGACGACTTCGCGTGATGTACTTGAAGCGATTGCTGCAGGCGAAGGTCCTGAACAGTATCTGGTGGCCTTAGGTTATGCAGGCTGGGGCGCAGGCCAATTAGAAAAAGAAATCCTGGATAATGCCTGGCTTAATACGCCTTGCAACAATCAGGTTATGTTTGATACACCAATAAATTTACGCTGGACTGCCGCAGCCGAGCAGATTGGCATCGATATTAATCAATTAACGGCTCCGGCAGGACATGCCTGATTCTAGGCGGCAGCAATCAAAATACCAATAAACTATGCTAGATCCGTTACTCGCTAAAGCTAATGTTGACACCTACCTAGGTTTTGATTTTGGCACTAAAAAAATAGGCACAGCCGTCGGCCAAACCATCACTTTTACCGCAAGTCCGCTGCAAACCATACGCTCGATCAATCAGAATCCTAACTGGGATATCATCAGTAAACTGATACAAGAATGGCGCCCCGCCGGTTTAGTCGTAGGAATATCAAAACAGGCTGATGGCTCGGACAATCCCGTCACGCCGCGTATGCTAAAATTTTGTAGACAATTGGAAGGCCGTTACCAATTGCCTGTTTTTCAGCAAGATGAGACGCTATCAACCTTTGAAGCCAAACAACTGTTGTTTGATGAAGTCAGCGTCAGCGCCAGTAAACTCTGGGAAGTACAAGATCAACTTGCCGCTCAGTTGATCTTGCAATCCTGGCTCAATGACCGCACCCAAAAGGACTGTTAAGTGTTAGAAATTCCTGAACTATTAAATAACCTGGAAGCCGAGCTAAAGCAACTTATCGACCAGAGACAACTGCTTAATCCGTTGATGCTAGGCATACGTACCGGCGGCGTGTGGATTGCAGAACAGATGCACACGCGTTTAGCTATCAGCGAACCTTTAGGTCTACTGGACATTTCCTTTTATCGGGATGATTTCTCGCAAATCGGCGTTAATCCAAAGGTCAAGCCCAGTCATTTACCAGCTCATATCGAAGGCCGCGATATTATTCTGATTGATGATGTTTTTTATACCGGTAGAACGATACGTGCAGCACTAAATGAAATTTTTGATTATGGCAGACCAAACCAAGTCATTCTGGGCGTTTTGATAGAGCGCGATGGCAGACAAATACCACTTAATCCTGATTGCGTCGGTGCCCGTATTATCTTAAATACAGGTCAACGAATCAAACTGACCGGCCCCGAGCCCTTGACTATTCACCTGGAAACCCTAGCTAAGGAGGCGTAGACGATGACTAATAATTTACAATTAAATGCGGAAGGCAAGCTTAAACATTTCCTGAGTATTGAAGGCCTTAGTAAAAGCTTATTGATCGAAATTCTCGATACCGCCGAATCTTTCGCAAGCATGTCCGAGCAACAGGTTAAAAAGGTTCCGCTGTTACGCGGCAAAACCATCGTCAATTTATTTTTTGAAAACAGTACACGTACCCGCACCACTTTCGAACTGGCAGCAACCCGCTTATCCGCCGATGTGATCAATATGAATATTGCGACCTCGGCCACCTCAAAAGGTGAAAGCCTGCTCGATACCATACGCAACCTAGAAGCCATGTTTGTCGATATGTTTGTGGTGCGTCATGCGCTTAGCGGCGCTGCGCATTTTATCGCCCAGCAAACGGCACCGCATATTAGCGTAATCAATGCCGGTGACGGACAACATGCGCATCCAACCCAGGCAATGCTGGACATGTTTACCATACGTCAGCTCAAGCCGGATTTTTCCAGCCTCAGAGTTGCTATTATTGGCGACATTCTGCATTCCAGGGTGGCACGTTCGGAGATCCAGGCCTTAAATACGCTAGGCGCAGCGGAAGTCAGGGTGATTGCGCCCAAAACCCTGCTGCCTGCGCATGTAGAAAGCCTAGGGGTCAGCGTTTCGCATAATTTGACCGCAGGGCTTAAAGATATTGATGTGGTGATGATGTTGCGCTTGCAGAAAGAACGCATGAGTTCGGCGTTATTACCCAGTGAAAGCGAATATTTTAAATGTTTTGGCCTGACCGAAGAAAAACTCAAAATTGCCAAACCTGATGCGATAGTCATGCACCCTGGACCTATCAACCGGGGCGTGGAAATTGATTCTAAAGTAGCTAACGGCCCACAGTCGGTAATACTCAAACAAGTCAGCAACGGCATTGCGGTGCGCATGGCAATCATGGCGATGGCCATGCAAACAGCACCCGGCAAGTCACCAGTAACAGGAGCGGTACAATGATACGCATAGATCACGGCAGAATTATTGATCCAGCTAATAACATAGATCGTGTCGGCTCGGTTTATATTGCAGACGATAAGATTATTTCAGTAATTGAGGAACCCGATAATTTTAAGCCGCATACCGTGATCAATGCCAGCGGTCAAATCATCTGTCCAGGCTTTATCGATTTAAGCACTCGCTTACGCGATATGGGTCACAGCCGTAAAGCGACCTTTAAAAGCGAAGTCCTTGCCGCAGCGGCTGCCGGCGTGACTACCTTATGCTTACAACCCGATACGGTACCGGTGGTCGACACCCCGGCAGTTGCTGAACTGGTCAAAGAGCTAGCCGAAAAAGCCGGCTATCCTCAAATCTATGCAATTGGCGCCCTGACTCAGAAACTGGACGGCACCGAACTCAGCTCGATGCTATCGCTTAAACAGGCGGGCTGTGTTGCAGTTGGCAACGCCAATCAGCCAATCAAGAACCTGTTGATACTAAGACGTGCCATGGAATACGCCGCCAGCCATGATTTATTACTGATGTTCCGTGCTAATGATGTTTGGCTGGGTAACAACGGTTGCGCTCATGAAGGGGTGTTTGCGACCCGCTATGGCTTACCAAGTATTCCCGAGGCTGCCGAAACCATAGCACTGGCGCAATGCTTGGAACTGGCGGAGTTAACCGGGTGCCGGGTGCATTTTGGCCAGTTAAGCTGTAAACGTTCGGTGATAAAAATTCATCAAGCCAAAAAATACGGCTTGATGGTCAGCGCCGATGTTGCAATCCATCAGTTACACCTGACCGAAAATGACATCGCACCTTTTGACAGCGCCTATCATGTCTTGCCGCCCTTGCGTACTGAAGCGGATAAACAGTATTTAAGACAAGGGCTAGCCGACGGCACGCTGAACAGTATTTGTTCCGATCATCAACCGCATGACCTGGATGCCAAGCTGGGAGCTTTCCCGGAAACAGAACCGGGGATGTCGGCGCTAGAAACTCTGTTACCGTTAATGCTTAAATTGGTCAAGCAACATGCGATAACCCTGGAACAAGGCATTGCCTGCTTAAGCACCAATCCAGCGAGAGTTTTGCGTTTAAACAGTGGCGCATTAACACCAGGATTTCCAGCCGATGTGTGTATTTTTGATCCCGAACTCGACTGGCAGGTTAATTCACAAAACTGGAAAAGCCAGGGCGTTAACACACCGTTTTGGGGACAAACTTTGAAAGGCCGAGTAACCCATACCTTGCAGGCTGGAAAAGTTATTTACCAATTATAATCTTCAGCGTAACCGCTCTCGCATAATCTTTTGATTTTTAAAATAACGGAAAACCAATAATGCAAAAAAGAACCGCTCACCAAATTGCCGATGTACTGATTGAGGCTCTGCCTTATATCCAGCGCTTTAAAGGCAAAACCATCGTGGTCAAATTCGGCGGCAATGCAATGATCGATGAGGAGCTTAAACATAGCTTCGCACGGGATATTGTGTTAATGAAACTGGTCGGTTTGAATCCCATTGTGGTTCATGGCGGTGGCCCGCAAATCGGTCAGTTTTTGGAAAAGCTGGGTAAAACCTCAAACTTTGTCGATGGGATGCGCATCACCGATAGCGAAACCATGGACGTGGTCGAGATGGTACTAGGCGGACTGGTCAATAAAGAAATTGTTAATTTAATCAATCTACATGGCGGTAAAGCGGTCGGTTTAACCGGCAAAGATGGCAATTTCATTCGAGCTAAAAAGCTGTGTTTAACACCACGTGAAGACTTGCCAGGCACTCTGATCGATCTGGGCCATGTCGGCGAAGTGAGTAGCATAGATCCTGCGGTACTCGATATGCTAGGGGACAGTGATTTTATCCCGGTTATTGCACCGATAGGTGTCGGTGAAGACGGTCACTCGTATAACATCAATGCTGACCTAGTCGCCGGAAAAATTGCCGAACAATTAAATGCCGAAAAATTGATTTTACTGACCAATATACCGGGCATTCTTGATAAACAAGGCGTACTGCTCACCGGCTTATCAATTAAAAAGACTGAAGAACTTATTAATGACGGCACGATTTCCGGGGGCATGATCCCTAAAACCCGCTGCGCCACCGATGCCATAAAAGGTGGCGTCACCAGCGTGCATATCATTGACGGTCGCGTCGATCATGCTGTGCTGCTGGAGTTATTTACCGACCAAGGAGTTGGGACTTTACTGCTTAAAGGATGATATTAATTATTTCACGAAAAGACAGCGGCTCTTTATACACAACTACACTTCAAGGTCGGGCAATTAAAAAACTCACCACAAAGAAAATCGTCTTATATTGATAAGCTAAAAATACAAGGCAAATCAATGTTCCTTGATTTTATGGAGGCCGCTAGATATAATCCCCGAGCTGTTGTGTATGGAGTTGGTAGTGACGGATAGAAATAACTCTACGGTCAGTAAAATCATCAGTTATCAAATCATGATAATAATGCTGCTGACGGCAGGATTTGCACTGATGGGCGGTAAGTCTTACGCCCTTTCTGCGGCTTTAGGTGGAGTAGCGGCATTTATTCCCAATCTGTATTTTGCGTTGCGGGTCTATAAATCTGCCGGGCAGGAAGCCAGAAAGATTGTAAAATCTTTTTATGCAGGAGAATCCGGTAAGTTATTATTAACCGGCGCGCTGTTTCTTATGATTTTTCAGCTCCCCAACATACAAATTTTACCGCTGCTGGCAGTTTATATAGCAGCATTATCGGTTTTTTGGTTCGCGCTGTTGATGCGCTGACATTTACATATTTAGAGAGGAACGATGGCTACCGAAGCTCATGCTGCCGAAGGTGCAACCGGTTATATTATTCACCATTTAACCCCGCTGACTGTGGGCGAGGGTTTCTGGGCATTGAACCTGGACACCTTATTTTTCTCAGCGGTCCTGGGTGGCCTGTTTGTGTGGTTTTTCAAACGAGCGGCAGAGCAAGCGACCTCCGGTGTTCCAGGTCTGGTGCAAAATTTTGCCGAAATGCTGATTGAATTTGTCGATAACCAGGTTAAAGACAGTTTTCACGGCAAAAATGACTTGATCGCTCCGCTGGCCTTGACCATTTTTTGCTGGGTGTTCATGTGGAACTTCATGGATTTATTCCCGGTCGATATCTTGCCGTTAATCGGTTCAGTGATGGGCATTGAATATTTGCGCGTGGTTCCGAGTACAGACTTAAACGCGACTTTCGCGATGTCGATCTCGGTATTTGGTTTGATTATTTTCTACAGCATCAAGATAAAAGGCCCTTGGGGTTTTGCCAAAGAGCTGATGTTTCAGCCGTTTGGCCCCTGGCTGTTACCGTTCAATTTACTGCTGAAATTGGTTGAAGAAATTGCCAAGCCCATCTCATTGGCGCTGCGGTTATTCGGCAACCTGTATGCCGGTGAATTGATCTTTATTTTGATCGCGTTATTGCCTTGGTATCTTCAGCCGGTGTTGAGTTTTCCCTGGGCGATTTTTCATATTTTAATCATCACGCTGCAAGCCTTTATATTCATGGTACTCACCATTGTCTATCTGGGTATGGCTCACGAAGATCATTAAAGAATTTTTTATTTTTTTAGTTTAATTAACCGTTTGGAGGTTTCATGGAAATTGCAAGATTAATTGCTGATGTACAAGGCATGACTGCTATTGCAGTAGGTCTTATTCTAGGTATGGGCGCTTTAGGAACTGCAATAGGCTTCGGTCTGTTGGGTGGAAAATTCCTAGAAGGCGCAGCACGTCAACCTGAAATGGTTCCTATGCTGCAAGTAAAAATGTTTGTTGTGGCTGGTCTGTTAGACGCGGTAACAATGATCGGAGTTGGTTTGGCGCTGTTCTTTACCTTTGCTAACCCATTCCTGTCTGCTGTCACAGCAGCAGCGGCAGGTTAAGCTGTTTAACTTTACTAGCAACAAGAGGAACGCATCGTGAGTATCAATGCTACTCTGATTGGGCAAATGATTACCTTTGCACTTCTGGTATGGTTTACCATGAAGTACATCTGGCCGCCTTTATTTGACTCTTTAGAACAACGTAAAAAGAAAATCGCTGATGGTTTGGCTGCGGCTGAAAAAGGTCAGGAATCGATGCACTTGGCCGAGAAAAAAGCCAAGGGTGTTTTAAAAATAGCCAAAGAACAGTCTGCAGAGATTGTTAATCTGGCTCAAAAACGCGCTAATGAAGTAGTTGAAGCATCAAAAGATCTCGCCAAAAAAGAAGGCGAACGATTGATTCTTGTCGCAAAATCGCAAATTGAGCAAGAAAAACAACAGGCTAAAGAAGTTTTACGTAAAGAAGTCGCAGTCTTGGCTTTACGTGCAGCGGAACAGATTCTGAGTGCCGAAATTGATAAAACCAAGCACCAGGACATCCTGAGTAAAATCTCAAATCAATTGGCAGGTTAGGCAATAATGAGCGAACTGGCAACATTGGCAAGACCTTATGCAGCGGCGGCGTTCAAACGCTCCAAAGAAACCAACTCCACTGAAAAGTGGTCGAAAAGTTTGGCGTTTATGTCGGCTGTGCTCAATGATAAAGAAATGTCTGTCGTCGTAGATAACCCTAAAGTCAGTAAGCAAGGGTTGTCGGCGTTGATGCTCGATATTTGTCAAGAGCAGGTCGATGAAGAGGGTGCAAATTTTCTGAAATTACTGGTTCAAAACAACCGGCTAACCCTGGCACCGACTATTTCGACGTTATTTGAAGCCTATAAGGCGGAAAGTGAAGGTTATGTCGATGTTGAAGTAGCGACGGCTTATGCCTTCTCCAAAGAAGAAAAGCAAAGTTTCACTTCAACGCTGGAAAAAACGCTAAGCAAAAAAGTCCGTATGAAAGTGTCCGTGGATAAATCATTGATTGGTGGCGTTCTGGTACGTGCAGGCGACAGGGTGATTGACGGTTCCATTAAAGGCCAGCTTCAACACATGCAAAAGGCTCTACAGTGAGAGTGAGAAATAGAACATGCAATTAAACCCATCTGAAATAAGTGATCTGATTAAAAAGAAGATCGAAAACTTCGATCTGAGTACCGAAGCACATACCGAAGGTACAGTTGTCAGTGTGACTGACGGTATCGTTCGTGTCCATGGTCTTTCGGAAGCAATGCAAGGCGAGATGCTGGAATTTCCCGGCAACACTTTTGGCATGGCGCTGAATCTTGAAAGAGATTCTGTCGGTGTGGTCATATTAGGTTCATACCAGCACATCTCAGAAGGCGACACCGTAAAGTGTACCGGAAAGATTTTGGAAGTACCGGTCGGCGAAGCGTTGCTGGGTCGTGTCGTTGACGCGCTGGGCAATCCTATCGACGGCAAAGGCGCTATTGATACCACTGAAACCTCGCCGATCGAAAAAATCGCTCCCGGCGTAATTGCCCGTCAATCGGTTGATGAACCCGTGCAACTGGGTTTGAAATCTATCGATGCGATGATTCCAGTAGGCCGTGGCCAACGGGAATTGATCATTGGCGACAGACAAACTGGTAAAACAGCTATTGCGATTGATGCGATCATCAATCAAAAAGGTACCGGCATTAAATGTATCTATGTTGCTATCGGCCAGAAACGTGCATCGATTGCCAACGTAGTTCGCAAGCTCGAAGAACATGGCGCAATGGCGCATACCATTGTGGTCGCAGCTTCTGCATCAGAATCTGCAGCGCTACAGTTTATCGCACCGTACACCGGTTGTTCGATGGGTGAATTCTTCAGGGATCGCGGCGAAGATGCGTTGATTATTTATGATGATTTAACCAAGCAAGCTTGGGCTTATCGTCAGATTTCGTTGTTACTGCGTCGTCCTCCAGGTCGTGAAGCGTATCCAGGAGACGTATTTTATTTGCATTCCCGTTTATTGGAACGAGCTTCGCGTATTAATGCAGCTGAAGTTGAGAAATTAACGGGCGGAAAAGTAAAAGGTAAAACCGGTTCATTGACGGCATTACCTATTATTGAAACCCAAGGCGGCGACGTATCGGCTTTCGTACCGACTAACGTGATTTCCATTACTGATGGTCAGATCTTCCTTGAAAGTGATTTGTTTAATGCTGGCATACGCCCAGCGGTGAATGCCGGTTTGTCGGTATCCCGTGTCGGTGGTGCTGCGCAAACCAAAATCATCAAGAAATTGGGTGGCGGTACACGGCTTGATTTGGCGCAATACCGCGAGTTAGCGGCTTTTGCCCAGTTTGCGTCCGACCTGGATGAAAACACGCGCAAGCAGATAGAACGCGGTCAGCGTGTGACTGAACTGATGAAGCAAAATCAATATTCGCCGATGTCAGTTGCGCAAATGGCGGTTTCGTTGTTTGCGGCCAATGAAGGTTTCCTGGATAGTTTGGAAGTCAATAAAGTACTGGATTTCGAGGCGGCCTTACAGTCGTACATGACGTCAGAGCATTCTGAATTAATGAACAACATTAATGCAACTGGCGATTTCAGTGATGACATAAGAACGGGTATGCTGTCTGCTATCCAAACTTTCGTCAAAACGCATAGCTGGTAAAAGGGTCTTAAGATGGCTGTTGGTAAAGAAATACGCACCAAGATCGGGAGTATTAAAAATACTCAAAAGATCACGCGAGCCATGGAAATGGTTGCGGCGAGTAAAATGCGTAAAACAAAAGACAGAATGTTGGCAACTCGTCCGTACTCCAAGAAAATTGGCCAGATTATCAAACATCTGGCTCAAGCCAATCCTGAGTATAAACACTCTTTTCTGGTTCAACGCGAGGTTAAGCGGGTTGGAATTATTGTAATCAGTTCTGACCGGGGTTTATGCGGCGGCCTGAATTCCAATTTATTCAGAAAAACCTTAGCTCAGATCATGCTATGGGATCAGGCCAAGGTTGAGGTGGATATTTGTACCATAGGCACCAAGGCGTTTGGTTTTTTTGGTAATCTGAAAACAAATCTGGTCGGTCATGTTGCTAAACTGGGTGACATCCCACATCAGCATGACATCGTCGGCATCATTAAGGTTATGTTGGACGCTTATGAGCAAGGTAACATCGATGAGTTGCATGTAATCAGCAATGAATTCGTTAATACCATGACCCAAAAGCCTACGATTGAAAAATTATTGCCTGTCGTAGCCGGTGAAATTGACGCTAAATTAACCGGACATTGGGATTACATTTACGAGCCTGATGCCAAGGAAGTTCTGGATCATCTGCTAACCCGATATATCGAATCCATCGTCTACCAGGGACTGGTTGAAAATAACGCCTGTGAACAGGCGGCCAGAATGGTGGCGATGAAGAGTGCTTCGGACAATGCCGGAAATATTATCAGCGAGTTACAGCTGGTCTATAACAAAGCCAGGCAAGCTGCGATTACTCAGGAAATTTCAGAAATTGTTGCCGGTGCCGCAGCTGTATAAATGACACAACACATGAGGACACTAAATGAGTTCGGGTAAAATCGTTCAAATTATCGGCGCGGTCGTTGACGTGGAATTTTCACGCGCAAACCTGCCCAAAGTATATGACGCCTTAAATGTAGAAGGCAAAGGCCTGGTGCTGGAAGTTCAGCAGCAATTAGGCGATGGCGTAGTCAGAACTATTGCGATGGGTACTACCGACGGTTTAAGCCGTGGGCTGGAAGTGACTAATACCAACGCACCTATTGCCGTACCGGTCGGTCAGGAAACCTTAGGGCGCATTATGAATGTGCTAGGTGAGCCTATCGATGAAAAAGGTCCTATCGGCGAAAAAGTAAAATGGGGTATCCACCGTGATGCGCCTAGCTATGCCGAACAAGCCGCAGCAACCGAATTGCTGGAAACCGGTATCAAGGTTATCGATTTAGTTTGTCCGTTTACCAAAGGTGGTAAAGTCGGCTTATTCGGTGGTGCTGGTGTGGGCAAGACCGTAAATATGATGGAATTGATCCGTAATATTGCGATTGAGCACAGTGGTTACTCGGTATTTGCCGGCGTTGGTGAGCGTACTCGTGAAGGCAACGATTTCTATCACGAAATGACTGACTCTAACGTAATCGACAAAGTATCGTTGGTTTATGGTCAGATGAATGAGCCACCGGGAAACAGATTGCGCGTTGCCTTAACCGGTTTAACTATGGCGGAATATTTCCGTGATGAAGGCCGCGACGTTTTATTCTTCGTTGATAATATCTATCGTTATACCTTGGCGGGTACTGAAGTATCAGCATTGTTAGGCCGTATGCCTTCAGCGGTAGGCTATCAGCCAACACTGGCTGAAGAAATGGGTGTCTTGCAAGAACGTATTACGTCAACCAAAACCGGTTCTATTACTTCTATCCAAGCGGTTTATGTACCTGCGGATGATTTGACCGATCCCTCGCCTGCGACCACGTTTGCGCATTTGGATGCAACCGTTGTATTGTCACGTCAAATTGCCGAATTGGGTATTTATCCTGCGATTGATCCTCTGGATTCTACCAGCCGTCAGCTGGATCCTCTGGTCATCGGCCAAGAGCATTATGACGTCGCTAGAAAAGTTCAGGGCATCTTGCAACGCTACAAAGAGTTACGCGATATTATCGCCATTTTGGGTATGGATGAATTATCTGAAGAAGATAAATTAACTGTATCGAGAGCGCGTAAAATGCAGCGTTTTCTGTCCCAACCTTTCTTTGTTGCTGAAGTATTTACCGGTTCTCCAGGTAAATATGTGTCACTGAAAGATACGATTGCTGGATTTAAAGGCATTATTGCCGGTGAATACGATGCGATTCCCGAGCAGGCTTTTTATATGGTAGGTACCATAGAAGAAGCGCTTGAGAAAGCAAAAGGCATGAAATAAGTCAGACTGCTAGGTAACAAAAATGACCATGACCGTACATGTAGACATCGTTAGTGCAGAAAAAGAAATCTTTTCCGGTTTAGCCCAAATGATTTTTGCTCCCGCTGAACTTGGCGAGCTGGGCATTTCACCTCGACATGCGCCCTTAATATCCAGGCTTAATCCCGGTGAAGTTCGGGTAAAAGTCAGTGAAACTGAAGTGTATTCGTTTTATATTTCAGGAGGGCTACTGGAGATACAACCGCATCTGGTTACCATTCTGGCGGATACTGCCATCAGAGCCAAAGATATTGATGAGGCTGCCGCAATTGTAGCTAAAGCCAGAGCTGAAGAAGCATTGGCTGATAAATCGGGTAAAATCGATTATGCAACTGCGCAGACTCAATTGCAGGAAGCCATTATGCAATTGAGAACTGTGGATAGATTTAGAAAACGCAGCATGTAGGAACACTTGCATTGCTATGTTCTTTTGAAAGCCCGATAACGTTAATCCGCTATCGGGCTTTTTTGCTTTAACGGGATTTAAAAAATGAAAATAACCACTATTATTCTGGCAGCGGGTAAGGGAACGCGGATGCGTTCAGATCGACCTAAAGTTTTACATGAAATTGCCAACAGAGCTTTGTTGCAACATGTTTACGACACGGCTCAGCACCTGGAAAACAATACCATCAAGATAGTAGTCGGCCACGGCGCAGACCTCGTTACCAGCGCCTTAAAGGATCTGGAGGCCGATTGGGTAGAGCAAACACAACAATTAGGTACAGGGCATGCTGTGCAACAAGTCAGCGATCAAATTGCTGATTCTGATACCGTGTTGATTTTGTACGGCGATGTACCCTTGCTGAAACTGGAAACCATTCAAACACTGCTCGGCAATGTCACTGATAAAGCCCTGGCTTTACTGACCGTAAACCTTGACCAGCCATTTGGCTATGGCAGGATAGTCAGAAATACAGCCGGCCAAGTGATTAAAATAGTTGAAGAAAAAGATGCGACGCCGGCAGAAAAGCTGATTACCGAAGGCAATACCGGCATCCTGGCCGTGCAAGGTCAGTCGTTAAAGAAATGGTTAAATCAGTTGAATACCAGTAATGTCCAGGGCGAATACTATTTGACCGATGTGATTGAAATGGCGGTAGCCGATCAAATCAGTATCGTAACTTGTCAGCCGGAAACCGAAGACGAAGTGCTGGGCGTGAATAATCGTATTCAACTCAGTCACCTGGAACGCGTTTATCAGCTCCAGCAAGCGCATAACTTAATGGAGCAGGGTGTCACGCTGAAAGACCCGCTGCGTTTTGATCAACGAGGCTCAATTGAAAGCCTGGGACAAGATATAGAAATCGACATTAATGTGATTTTCGAGGGAAAAAACAGTATCGGCAATCACGTCAAAATAGGCGCCAACACCCAGATAAAAAATTCGATTATTGGCGATCATGTGGAAATTCTGGCAAACTGCGTCATAGAAGACGCAGTAATAGGGCAGGGCTGCAAAATTGGTCCGTTTGCCAGACTTAGACCCGAAAGCGTGTTAGCTGAAGAAGTTCATATCGGTAATTTTGTTGAAATCAAAAAATCGTCGGTAGCCGCAGGCAGCAAAATAAATCATTTAAGTTACATTGGCGATACGACGGTGGGCAGCAAGGTTAATATTGGCGCAGGCACCATTACCTGTAATTATGATGGCGTCAACAAGTCCAGAACCATTATTGAAGACGGCGCTTTTATAGGTTCAAATAGCCAGCTGGTCGCGCCGGTCACCATAGGTAAAAACGCCACCATAGGCGCAGGCTCCACCATTACTAAAGACAGTCCCGAAAATCAGTTAACTTTAAGCCGGGCCAAACAGATGTCTATTCCTGGATGGCAACGTCCCGTTAAGCAGGAGAAATAACATGTGTGGAATTGTAGGTGGTATCGCGCAACGAAATGTAGTGCCTATTTTACTGGAAGGCTTAAGACGGCTGGAATACCGTGGTTATGATTCTGCCGGCCTTGCGGTTATCAATAAGCAGCAGATTTTCCGTAAACGGGAGCTGGGCAAGGTCAAAGGCCTGGAGTTGTTGCTGGACGCTGACCCTATTGCTGGAACCATCGGCATAGCCCATACCCGCTGGGCAACCCACGGTAAACCCAGCACTGCGAATGCACACCCGCATATCAGCCACGACAAAATCGCCGTGGTGCATAATGGCATCATTGAAAATCATGAGTCGTTAAGAAAAATACACCAGCAACAAGGCTACGAATTCACCTCGGAAACCGATACTGAAGTGATTGTGCATGAAATCCACCATGCGCTGGACGCTACCGATAGCTTGCTGAATGCGGTCAAAGCTGCGGTGAAAAAACTCGACGGTGCTTATGCGCTGGGCATCATCAGTGCCGATGAGCCGGATACCTTGATAGCGTGCAGAAAAGGCAGTCCTTTGGTCATAGGTGTCGGTTTTGGCGAATACTTTATTGCATCTGATGTTGCGGCGCTATTGCCGGTGACACAGCGATTTATCTTTCTCGAAGAAGGCGACATCGCCAAGATCAGCATCAATGAATTGCTGATTTATGATGCCCAAGACCAACTGGTTAAGCGTCCAATCAAACAAAGTCAATTAACCGCAGACTCCGTTGATAAAGGTGAATATCGGCATTACATGCTCAAAGAGATTTATGAGCAGCCGATCGCTATTGCCCAAACGTTGGAAGGACGATTCATCAATAATCGGCTACAGGAAAATGCGTTCGGACATAATGCTGCCCAAGTCTTCGATAATATCAAAGCCATTCAGATATTAGCCTGCGGCACCAGTTACCATGCCGGTTTGGTCGCAAGATACTGGTTTGAAAAATTGGCCCATATTCCTTGTAACATTGAAGTAGCCAGTGAATTTCGCTACCGAAGTCCGGTATTGGCGCCGGATACCCTGATCGTCACGATCTCGCAATCCGGTGAAACTGCCGATACCCTAGCGGCCTTGCTCGAAGCCAAAAAGCTAGGCGCTAAATATTCCTTAGCCATTTGTAACGTGCCGGAAAGTTCCTTGGTCAGAGAATCCGACTTAGTGTTGATGACCCGAGCCGGCCCAGAAATAGGCGTTGCCTCAACCAAAGCCTTTACCACGCAATTGGCGACTTTGATGCTGCTGGTCATTGCGCTAGGCCGACGTTTTGCCATGAGCGAAACTGTCGAGAAAAAAATTACAGCGGAATTATTCAGCCTGCCCGGAAAAATTGAACAAGTGTTGCAACTCGACGATGAAATCAGGGTTCTGGCCGAGCAATTTGCCGAAAAACAGCATGCTTTATTTCTCGGCAGAGGCACCCATTATCCGATAGCGATGGAAGGCGCGTTAAAATTAAAAGAAATTTCCTATATTCATGCCGAAGCTTATCCTGCAGGCGAGTTAAAACACGGCCCGCTAGCCTTAATCGATGCCGACATGCCAGTAGTGACGGTAGCGCCAAACAACAGCTTGTTGGAAAAACTGAAATCGAATATTCAGGAAGTCAGCGCCAGAGGCGGGCAGCTGATTGTTTTTATGGATGAAACCTTAGCTGCTGCCAATGATGAAAATGTACGGATTGTGAAAGTACCCCAAGTCGACAACGAGATTTCGCCTATTGTGTACACTATTCCCTTGCAGTTATTGGCTTATCATGTCGCGGTTTTAAAAGGTACCGATGTTGATCAGCCCAGAAATCTTGCAAAATCAGTTACCGTGGAATAATAAATTAATGAACGTAATACACGGAGCCTGGATTCCAAAAAATACCCCAGACTTTATTCAGTCAGGTGATTTTTATCTGTGGGTAGAAAGCGACGAAATCGGCGGCAACCATAAATTACCGCTACATCCGCAGCACTTGCCTGAAAAGCCGTGCCTGGAATTTTTGAACAGTGACACGCTGTCAGCACCAGTCACTGCGGGGCAAGGGCAATTGCTCTCACTACTTTTCCCTACCGGTGACAACAAACCGCTGCCGTCACCCGAGCTGCGGCCTATGGAAGCTAATGGCCCGTTGACTTTACAAAACTGGCAGGTCTATGGCTATCCGCTGCCAACGCCGATAAAAGCCATTAATAACATCCATTTTTTATGTTGTTTTCAGGCTGGCAGCGATAGCCGTCTGGGTAGTGACTTGTTGTTCTGGTATTACTTTAGTCAATCGTTAAAACAGATTCTTGTCAAAGATCAGTATATTCCGTTGTTATTGTGCAGAAAAACGCCGAAGAACCTTGAATTATATCGGCGCTGGCAAGCCGTCTCCAGCAGTTATGAAAGTTTGATACAAACAGCGGTTACGCAGATGCCGATCGCGTGCAGTCAGCAATATCAACCTGAATCGTTATTACGGCATTTTGCCGAAGTAGTGATTAATGAGCTACTGTCGGTCGCAACCCTTGAGATGCCGCAAATTTTTATTAAAAAAGTTCAGTATGATTTCTTGGAAACTATTCTGCTGGAACCACAAACAACAGAGCCGTTCAGAACGTGTAACGAGCTACGCGAAGAATTTAAACACTGGCAGCACTGGCAACAAAATCTATTGGGTACCGAGGCAAAAAGCACGCTGCAGCTTGGCTTGCAGTTGCTTGAAGCGGCGGCGAATCAGCCCGACCAGTGGTGTTTGGTGTTCTTTTTATCATCGCATAAAGATCCTTCACTTAAAATCGATCTGGATGATTTTTGGGCCGATAAAACTGACTTTCATCAGTTGTTACAGCAGCAGTTTGGCTCAGCGATTGAGCAACAAATCCTGATTAATTTGGCACAAGCTGCGCGTATTTATCCCAAATTATGGCAGGGCATGGAAGACAGCGAGCCTGCCAGTGTGCAACTTACCCTGAATGAGGCTTTTGAGTTTTTAAAAGAAAGCGCCTGGATTCTGGAAGATGCCGGTTTTAAAATTACCATTCCGGCCTGGTTAACACCCAAAGGCCGTCGTCGGGCCAAACTTCGCTTGCGCTCCGGTGCAAAAAACAAGACCAGTTCAGCCAGTGCCAAAGCCTATTTTTCGATGGATACGCTGACCGATTACCACTATCAGCTGGCTATCGGCGATGAAGCGTTAAGCCCTGAAGAATGGCAACAACTGGTGGATGCCAAAACGCCACTGATCTATTTCCGTGGTCAATGGATGGAGCTAGATCGCGATAAAATGCAGGAAATGCTAACTTTTATCCAGCAACAAAATCACGTTGTTCCTGAATTATCGATGCAGGAATTGTTACGCAAATTGGCCGAAGAAGACGATTTTGAACTGGATGTGCATGACAGTCTGGCGCAAATGCTGGAAAAATTGTCCGATAACAGCCAATTGGAACCGATAGACAACCCCGAAAAACTGAACGCAGAATTGCGCGATTATCAAAAGCGCGGCGTGGCGTGGTTGCGTTATCTTGAACACTTGGGTCTAAATGGTTGCCTAGCCGATGACATGGGCTTGGGTAAAACCATGCAAGTCATTAGCCTGCTGGTTTTGGAACGTGAGCAAGCAACGCCTGGACCTACCTTGCTTATTGCACCGACATCGGTGATTGGCAACTGGCAAAAAGAAATTGAAAAATTTGCTCCGCAGCTGACCACGCTGATTCATCACGGCTCAGCGCGGGAACAAGAGGTCAAGGCTTTTAAACAGCAGTGCTTAGCGCATGACATGCTGATTACTTCTTACACCTTGGCGCGTAAAGACAGTAAATTACTGGGTGCTTTAAACTGGCGGCGCATCGTGCTGGACGAGGCGCAAAACATTAAAAATCCTAAAGCCGACCAAACCAAAGCCATTTTGAAACTGAATGGGGATTCCCGTTTAGCCTTAACCGGTACGCCGGTAGAAAACCGCTTAATGGATTTATGGTCTATTTTCAATTTCCTAAATCCGGGCTATTTGGGCAAACAAACTCAATTTCGCAAAAGCTACGAGTTACCGGTACAGCGGGATAATGATCTGATACAGTCGGCTATCTTGAAAAAACTGATCCAGCCGTTTATTTTGCGCCGGCTGAAAACCGACAAATCGATTATCAAGGATTTGCCCGATAAAATTGACAACAAAATTTATTGCAATCTCAGCAAGGAACAAGCTTCCCTTTATGAAGTGGTGGTCAATGATGTGGTTAAGCAATTGGAAGAAGCTGAAGGCATCCAGCGTCAGGGCTTGATGCTGTCGACCTTGATGAAACTGAAACAAATCTGCAATCATCCGATGCAGTTTTTACAAGATGGCAGCGCTTTTAGCCCGGAACGCTCGCACAAGCTTGAACGTATCAGTGAAATGCTGGAAGAAGCGATGGAGCAGGGCGACAGCGTTTTGGTCTTTACCCAGTTTACTGAAATAGGAGAAAACCTGGAGCGTTATCTCGCCAAGGAAAAACACTATAAAACCCATTATTTACACGGCGGCACTACGCGCACCAAGCGTGAACAAATGATCAGTGATTTTCAGGACCCGGAAACAGGCCCGGCGGTTTTTATCCTGTCACTGAAAGCCGGCGGCGTTGGTATTACCCTAACCCAGGCGAATCATGTGTTTCATTTTGATCGCTGGTGGAATCCGGCAGTTGAAAACCAGGCTACCGACCGGGCTTTTCGTATCGGTCAGAAAAAAAATGTCTTTGTGCATAAGTTTGTAACCCTGGGCACTTTGGAAGAACGCATCGATCAAATGATCAGCGACAAGCAAAAAATGGCCGACAGCATCGTTGGTAATGACGAAAGTTGGCTAACCAAGCTCGACAACCAGGCGTTTAAACAACTGATTGCGCTAAATAAACAAAGCATTATGGAAGATTAACATGAGTAAATTTGCCAAGACCTGGTGGGGTCAGCGTTTTATTGCCGCCCTGGAAAACTTTACCGATAGCGGTCGTTTACAGCGTGGACGCGCCTATTCCACCGACAATCGTATTAAACACTGGATATTACAAAAGGGTAAAGTCGACGCAAAAATGCGCGGCAACATCAATCCCTATTTTGGTGTTTATAAAGAACCGACCTACAACGTCAGTGTACAAATGACGCATCTATCTGCAGCTGAATGGAAAAAAGTCATCCAGAAACTCAGTCTACGAGCCAGTTTTATTGCCAGATTATTACTCAATGAAATTCCGGAAAACATAGAAACCATCTTTGCTGAAGCCGGCGTGCATTTATTGCCTAATAGCTATAAAGATTTTAAAGTTTCCTGTGATTGCCCGGATTATGCCGTCCCGTGTAAACATATAGCGGGGGTTTGCTATCGGCTGGCTGGGCAATTTGACCAAGATCCGTTTCTGTTATTTGAACTGCGTGGTTTGGCACCCGAAAAGTTGTTACAGGAGTTAGCTAACTCACCGTTAGGCAAAGTATTAATTGACGCTAAAAGCAGCGGCACAGCTGAGTTAAATTCGGTGGATAGTTATTACACTCGCCCGGTAGTTACCCCGCTGCCTGAGGAAATCAGCCTAAAAGATTTTTGGCAAGGACAACATATGTTGCCCAAAACCATAGAACCCAGTCAACCGGCGACTATTCCTGCCATGCTGATTAAAAAAGGCGGTGACTTTCCGTTGTTTTGGCAAAAATCAAACTCCTTTCTTGAAGTCATGGAAGATTTTTATCTAAGGATGCGCAAGAATGCGCTAAAAAACCTGTGATTGTCGAACACCTGTAGGAGCGGAATCCACCCAAGGCGAATGAATTCGCCCCCACAGATACCCATCCATTCCTAATGCGTGGGCATGAAATGATTTTCTCCCTCTCCTGCTGGAGAGGGTTGGGGTGAGGAGCAATAATTAATTAACAGGAAAACTATGCCGAGCTTTACTGAACGCAACCCATTAAAAACTGACCTTATTTTGCCCTGGATTATTCTGGGCCTGATGCTAACGATGCTGCTGGCTTATATTATTATTTGCCATGTTTTTGGCGCCAGCTTGCAACAACCCTTACCGGAACCCCAGCGGATTTTGATTAGAACGGTATTTTATGCGATTGCGATTTTGACTTTTCCGCTGACCAACTTGATACGGCACATTCAGCTCCGTTTAAATCAAACCATGCCGGGTTCCCAGCTCTTGGCAAAAAATCGTTATGGGCTGACGGTTATCATTTCGATGTCGCTGATAGAGGTTGTCGGTGTTTTTGGCCTGATTATGTTTATTTACGGTGATGATTTCAACACCTTGTATATCTTCACTGGCTTGTCAGCGCTAGGGCTGTTTTTGTACCGGCCAAAACTTGACGAATATGCTGAAATAATTGCCGCACATGAAAAATGAACTGCGGAATAGACTAGAAAAATTTAATCGCCGCGACAACCATGCCACCAACAGAAATTGTTGTCGCAAATGACCAAATCATAAAATGGTCAATTCTTGCCGTAAGTTGTTCAAACCGTTTCGTTGTTTCTGCTTGCATTTGCTCAAAACGCTTATCGGCTTGCTCAAAACGCTTATCAACCTGCTCAAATTGTTTAGCCGTCTCCAGTTTCGCCTGTTCAAAACGCTTATCCATATCTTCACGCAACTCACGCATTTCAGCGCTTAATCGCTCATTCATTTTGTCCATTTGCGAACTTAAACGAATGTCTAAGTTTTGCACGTCTGCTCGTAATTCAACATCTAAATGAGCAAAATGATTTGTCTGTGCTTTCAACATCAAAATCATCATTTGTTCAGGCGCAATTCCCTCTCCGTTCGCGACTTGCTCCATTACTTTTTGCGCTTGACTGTCGAGCCAATCATCAAAAAATTTATCGTCAAACATAGTGCCTCCAAAATTCAAAACTGCTCAAATTCTACCATGATTGTTTGTACGAGTTGAGCCGATTTATCCGCCTTGGGCGCTTAGCGATCTTGTCCCGGCTCCAGCTTGATTATTCTCCTCAACCCATCCCTCTCCAGCAGGAGAGGGGGTTACTTGCCCCGTCTCTAAAGCCGGACCGGGCATCTTGCCCCGTCCGAAACGTTGGAACACCGTCAAACCTTGCAAGATCTTAAGCTATTGATTGTTATAATAACTCCATCCCCGTGATCCAGGCCAAATTTATTAAATGCTCCGACGTGTGCGCAAAATCACATGAGATTAGTTTTGCCCTGAGGTACACTAAGCTCCAATCTGGAAAAGTGGGCAGTTTGTATTAGATCAAGTGCATTTAACTAAAGTGTTCTTGCTCGAGTGCAGATCAGTTCTGATCTCGGCTTTTTGCAGAAAGTTTTTCATTTTTTTCATTTTATTTTTAGGAGCCTAACATGGCCTTTACACTAGTTTCCACTCAGTTAATGATTGCCCGTAATGCCGGTGCGCTATATGGCGTTACTGTTGGAACTGCCGATATGGCAAGCTACACAACTCAAGCTACTTTACCAGGTGTTACCGCTGCTAGTTTCTTGAATACCGTTTATAGCGCCAGCATCGGTGCAGCGCTAACAACAAATGTAGCCAAAGAATTGGTTGCTAACCTAGGTATCACTGGTGATGCTGCGATCAAAACAGCGACGGACTATGTTGTAGCGCAACTGAACACAGGCACCCCTGCTACTCGTGGTTCTATTATCAACAATGTGCTTAGCGATTTTTCTGGTCTTACTGATAATCCTACCTTCGGCGCTTTCGCTACTGCCTGGAATGCTCAAGCCGCTAACGCAGTAGCTTACGCAAGTGTCCCCGGTAATGCTACTTCGGCTGGAACAACCTTCACCCTGTCTACTCATCAAGACAACATCCTTGCTTCTGCTAAGGATGACGTGATTACGGCACCGATTATTGACAACAGCAATACGCTGCAATCAGGCGATGTTGTTAATGGTGGTGCAGGCAATGATACGCTGCAAGCTGATATTGGTAATTCACAAAATTTTGCTATCACAGCACAAACTAGCAATATCGAAACTGTTGCTATTCGTGCTCAAGCCGTCGCTTCCGACAGCACTAACAACAACACTGCGTCTATCAATCAAGTACAGATTGATGCTCAACGTATGTCCAATGTTACTTGGTGGGAAAGCAACAACAGTCGTGCCGATTTATTAATCGAAGATGTACGCATTGCTGCTAACCAAATTACTAAAGACATCACCATCGCTATGGTCGAAACTGATCCAGGACATGTTGATTATGGTGTATATTTTGATCAATATTCATTGCGTAACAGTACCGCAACTTCTTCAGTACTGAACATTCAAGTACTTGATACTAAAGCTGCTGCTGCCACGGACACTGCTACTAAACCGTTATTGAATGTGCCTTATGATCAATTTAAGATTATTGCTAATGGCACTTTAGTTACACTAGCATTGCCTAATGCTGCAGCCGCTGATACCTATGAATTAATGTTAGCTGCATTCAATACAGCGATCGTTAATGCTGGACTCGCTAGTAGCGTAACAGCTACGTTGGGTGCTACATTTTCAGTGACTGATCCGCTATCCAATACTATCGTACAAGGTAAAAATATTGTTTTGAAAACCATTGGTGATCAAGGGTTTACGGTCATCGAAAACCAAACAGGTTGGTTTAACTCATCAAATACACCAGTTCCTAATTCATCTAACATCTACACCAACCTTGACACTGTCTCTAACTCAAGCACTGATCTGGTCACTAGCAAAATTATCCTAGATGACGTAGGTCGTGGTTCTACTGGTGGCGATTTGGTTGTTGGTGGCTTGTCAGTCGGTGATACCTCGCAGTCAGGTGGTGTTCAACGCTTTGAAATCGAAGTACGTGACAACAGTAAACTGCAAACTATCAATTCAACTAACAATGCCTTGATGGAAGTCACTATTGTCAACGGTGTAACCAACGATACGCAGCAAGGTGCTTATGGTAATATTAATGCAAAAGATGCAGGCAGATTGACCGTTAATGGCCAAGTCAGCAATCTCAGTTTATCTGGCGCTGCTGCTGGTGGCGTAGTAACTTCAGCGGGATTTAATGTTGACGCGACTATTCCTGGCGCAAATAGCAACAATGGCGGTGTTCAGCACAACCAATTTGGTTTCAGTGATGTACGCTTGATTGACGCATCTACCATGAAGGGCGACTTGGCTTTCACCGCTGAAGTCACAGCACGTTCGATAAAAAAGTATATCAACTTGATTGATACGCAATCCAATCCGGCGACTGATAACAGCTCCACGCCTAATAGCACTGTACCTAATGCCGCTACACCTAATAAAGGTGCGGCAGCTGATTTCCAATACACCAGCGGCGCCGCCAACGATACAATGGTTGTACAATTGGATTCTGCTGTTATCAGCAGCCGTAGTCAGCTTATCACAGGTCGTGAGGACTTTAGTTTCAACATTAACGGCGGCGCCGGCAATGACAAGTTGACTGTTTATGTCAACAACACAGAAATTGGTGGTACTCAAAACTGGTATAACAACCAAGATTTGAATGAGAACATCACGATCATCGGTGGTAACGGTTCTGATACTATCCGCACTCCAGGCGCTGGCGACAAATTCATTTACGGCGGCAATACAGACGGTACCGGTACTGGTAACGATACTATTTATTCCGATAACTCCGGTTCACAACAGAACGTTGTGTTTACTGGTACTAACTTGGGTGCAACAAACATCGCAGTAGGTACGGCAGTAGGTACGACCGGCTCACTCTTAAACGGCGGCAATCTGGCTGGTAATCCACCAACTGTAGGAACTAACACTTCGAATACGCAGTGGGTTAATAATGTTACTGCCGAGTGGGTTTTCAACACCACTGATCAAGTAACGGCTGTTGCTCCTGCACGCAACATTAATGATCTGCGTTCAGACAACAACACACTGGGCGACAACTACATTGGTTACAACCTGTATAAAGCGGCATTGACAGTAACGTTCCAAGGCGCTACCAGCCAAATTCCTGTTACGCTTGCCAACAACAACACGTACACCACCACTGATTTAGAAATCAATCAAGCGATCAAACTAGCGATCAATAGCGATCCTGTATTATCAAAATTATTGGTAGCACAAGACGGTCCTGCTCATAGCTTAGTGGTTGTGTCTTTGATTGATGGCGTAATGGATACGAATGACTTAACCGTCAATTTCATTACCCCAGTTAGTATATTGTCATTGCCTGGTGCGCCTAAAGGTTCAGTTACTTTATCTTTGACTGAAATGAATGCGGCGGCGGCTGTTTATGGTCTTAAGGGTACGAACGTAACTGAAGCCAACGTTCTGATCGAGATAAATAAAGCAATGACTGCTTTAAATACCAAAGGCGATTATGTCACCGCTATGGCTAATGACGGTGGCAAAGACATCGTCGGTGCTGACAGCGTTACTACCAGCGACAACTTAATTTACCCTGCTAACGGCAATGACGTTATTGTCTTGGGTACCACAGTAGGTGCAAATACCAGGTTGTCTAGCAACGAAACAGTGATTTATAATACTAGCTTTAGCAATGACACTATCGTTAACTTTATGGCAACTGGCAACGGTATTGACCATTTAGATCTGACTTTCGGCAGCTTGGGTGGTAAAGTATTGGTGACACCGACAACTTATACTACTAACAAGTCTATCAATGTTGCGATACTGGACACGGCGACGGTTAATAGCATTAATGGTGACGCCATAGCAGTGGCTAAATTGTTCAATGCCGATAATGTTGCCGCAACTGGCGCACAGACTCACGTTTATGTAGCGGTTAATGCCAGCGATATCGGCTCAGTTTATACCGTTGCTGATCCAGTAGGTAAAGACAACGCAGTAGCTACTTTACAAGGTACTATTGATTTGTTGACTATTAATGGTAATGTTAATGACAACGTCTGGCATACCTTAACTCAGGCTAATTTTGTTGACGTTGCTGGCTTTCCAGTTTCCGGTGTTAAAGGTTATGCATTGCTGGAAGGTCCATCAACTACAGCAGCAGCTCCTGCTGGCCCTGTTGCTGTTCCTGTTACTGGCGCTAACGCTACTCCTTTTAATGCCGCGACTGCCGACAATGCTCTCACTATTGCTGCCGGTAATTATACTTACAACATTGTAGGCTTTGGCGCTGGCGACACTTTGAAGTTCCCTGCCGGTAATACGCCAACTATTACCAATGCTGATTTTACTGATGGCATTGTTGACGTACAATTTGCGAATGCAGGTCTGACTACAATCATCCATTTGACTGGATTGTCTGTTGCTAATGATGTTTTATTGAGCTCAGTTGCAGGTTTTAATACGGTTTTTGGTGCAGGTACTATTTCTTAACTAACGTTAAAAATACTTATGCCCCCTTCCCTTTTTTAAATGAGGGGGGGGGGGCTTTCTTTATTTTTGGAGTTTCAAACAATGGCTAAGATATATTTAGACCCTAATGATTCCTTTAACGTTGCCAGCAATAATGGCATTGTTTATGGAGCGACAGGTAGCGAAAAAGTAACGATATTTGCTGGTGTCACCGGTACTGTTTTGGATCAAAACACCGAAGTGGTGGTCTTTGCTGGAGCTACTAGTTCTTACACCTATCAACAAGCGGGTAACCAGCTTAAAGTTTACTCGGCCGGTGTTTTGGTCGCCACTGTACCTACGCAAGATGATGCAAATGGTACTTTGTTGACCTTTACTAACGGTACTGTTGAAGCTAAATTGACTGGTGCGGTAATGGCGTTTGGTGGCACCACAGTAACGAGCACTGCGGGTTCTGTTACATCTAGCACTATTGACCCTACCAATGTAACGTATGTTCCTACCTATGCAATAACGACGGCTGCCACTCCTGTAAATGAAGGTGCAACGGCAAGCTTTTTGGTAACAACTACTAATGTAGCTGATGGTACTGTGTTGCCTTACACCTTATCAGGTTTAGGTATTACTGCAGCCGATATTACCGGTGGCTTGTTAACCGGTAATGCTACAGTGACCGCTGGTGTTGCACTGATTAATGTTGCTTTAGCTAACGATCTGGCTACTGAAGGCGCGGAAACATTGGTCGTTACTTTAGACGGTCATGCAGCAGCGACAGCTAATGTTGTTGTTACTGATACGTCATTGACGCCAGTAGTTCCAGTTCCTACCTATGCAATAACGATTGCTGCCACTCCTGTAAATGAAGGTGCAACGGCAAGCTTTTTGGTAACAACTACTAATGTAGTTGATGGTACTGTGTTGCCTTACACCTTATCAGGTTTAGGTATTACTGCAGCCGATATTACCGGTGGCTTGTTAACCGGTAATGCTACAGTGACCGCTGGTGTTGCAATCATTAATGTTGCTTTAGCTAACGATCTGGCTACTGAAGGCGCGGAAACATTGGCCGTTACTTTAGACGGTCATGCAGCAGCGACAGCTAATGTTGTTGTTACCGATACGTCATCGGCGGCTCCTACCTATGCAATAACGACGACTGCCACTTCTGTAAATGAAGGTGCAACGGCAAGCTTTGGGATAACAACTACTAATGTAGCCGATGGTACTGTGTTGCCTTACACCTTATCAGGTTTAGGTATTACTGCAGCCGATATTACCGGTGGCTTGTTAACCGGTACCACTACAGTGACCGCTGGTGTTGCACTCATTAGTGTTGCTTTAGCTAACGATCTGACTACTGAAGGTGCGGAAACATTGGCCGTTACTTTAGACGGTCATGCAGCGACAGCTACTGTTGTTGTTAACGATACCTCGGTTCCAGGTGGCTACACAATAGTTCCATTGCTATATGCACCTGTAACAGCTAACCCTGTAGCAGAAGCCTTTGTGTTTGATTTCCAAATGATTGGCGGACGTCCAACTAAAGCAGTTACTTCGGGTGAAGTTAGTATTACTGGATTTGATGTAGCGCATGACAAATTGATATTCAACGATGTTGGTACCGGTACTGTTTACACTGAAGCGCAATTTATGGCGTTACCAGGTGTTGTAATTGCTGAAAACCCATTTAACATTAACACGAGTATCTACGTAGATCCTTTTGCAGCCGTGTTAGGTGGTGTAACCCTCGTTGGCGTTTTAGATAGCGCTTTGGCAACAATTGTTTTAGAAACTACGGCTTAATTAGCTTACAAATTAGTGCTACGGTGAGAAATATCGAATTGTAGTACTTTCATTTTTTCTTCAAAGGATTCAAAATCATGGCTACATTTGCAGGTACAAGTTCAGATGACTTTATCATTCCGACCGCACCAGGTGTCGATTATCGTGGTGGGCAAGGAAATGATACATACATTATAACCAACCTTATTCCAGCGTTTGCTGTTATCACAATCACTGATACGGAAGGTCTTAACAAAATTCAATTAGCCGATGGTTTAACTATTGCTTCTAGTACTTTTTTAGCGAATGCTGCACAATTGACTTTGTCTAACGGTGCACAAATTCAAATTCTCGGCGCAGCTTCTTTCAAATTTGACATTGGTGCTAACGCTACGTCGAATGATATTGCAACAACGCCAAACACAACTTATGCTGCATTCGCGGCAACATTGGGCGTAGCTACATTACCTACCGGTTCAACAACAGCAACCGGTACACCCAATTATGCAGTGCCAGTGGGTGTAATTACAACGACAGGATTCGCATTGACTGCAGGTACTGATACCTTTACCGGTACAATGGTCTCTGAAACATGGACGTCTGCAACAGGAACATTGCAAGCGGCAGACACCATTATAGATGTAAGCACAACAGACAACGATATCTTAAATATCACAGCAACGGCTATTGATGCGCCTGTAGCGGCAACTATTATTAACGTCGAAAACATTAACTACACTTACTCTGGTTTGATTGGTGCTGCATTTGATGCGTCTAATGTTAAAGGTGCAACAACAATCACAGCTAAATTAACAAATGCATCGACAGATGGTCTGTTAACCGTAACTGCGGCTGGCAACAACAATATTACACTGGACGCAGGTGTTATTAATCCGACTATCGTCGGCTTAATGTCTGGTGTGGTTAATTTAGGTACGGCTACCGCTGCTGATATTACAACTTCAAATGTTTCTAGTACTAAATTGGGTACAAATGCAGTTTTAATAGCAAATAACGATGTTGCTTTAACAATTGATAACACGGGTACAGCTGCAACTGATGGTGTTGTAGCGGTTACTGCGACTAAAGATTTGACTGCCACATTAGCTTATACTGTTGGTGCTGCTACTAAAAGTACTTTTAACAGTGCTGGTGTAGGTGTTGTGACATTAGCAGGCGATGCAGTAAGTACTGCTTTATTTAATACGGCTATTAAAGCAGGTTCTTTGTTATTCACTACTGTTAGTGCTGCTACGGCATTTGACATGTCAACTGTCACTTTATCAACCAACACTATTACTGATGCTAGTTCTAGTGCTTTTGCGTTGACTTTGAACAACTACAGGTCAGGCATTGTCAATATGACCGGGACCCAAACAGATGTTGTCATCGCAGGTAAAGTCGGTACGACAAATGTGGCAACGGTAAACATTAGCAATTCTACTGGCGCTGGCGTAGGAACTGGTGATATTTTGACCGCTACTGCCCTTTCTACCTTGACTGTCAATGCAGCGGCTACAGCGACTACACTTGCGTCTTTGGGCTATGCAGGTAATACCACGCTAAACATTTTAGCAAACACAACAGTAACCGCATTAGTACAAGCTAATATAGTGGATACCTTAACGGTAGCTGGCGCGGGTTCTTTGGTGGCGACTTCTGTTGTGGGTGTTTCCTCACTCAATGCCTCGGGTATCACAGGTCCTTTGACTTACACTACGGCAGGAACTGTTGCAACGGCGATTACCGGTACAGTGGGTAATGATGTTATTAGCATTGCTAATACTACGACTAATTCAACCATTAATGCGGGTGAAGGTAATAATACTATTACCTATACTGCTGCGGTAATAGCTGGTACGCACACCATAACAACGGGTGCGGGTATTGATACTATCGATATGTCTCTTTCTGCTGCTGGTTCAGCAGAACAGTTGGCCTATGCTCTAGGTGCGGGTAACGATAACCTTAACCTAGGCGCTGCGGTAACGACTCTGTTATCTCAGTTTGCGGTCGATTTTGGTGCTGGCACCGATACCTTAACCTTAGTAACCGGTGCTAATTTAAGTGTTTACAATAGTTTGAGCTTAACTGGCTTAGAAAACATCCAGATGACGGGTCTCGTTACCTTCAAAGACACCGACATTAGTGGCAAAACCTATGCTATTTTGGGTTCTGCGCCAGTTGCTACTGACATCTTAACGCTAACAGTAACTCCTTCTACAACTGCAATTGATTTAAGCACATTAACAATGGCGCCATCGATGGACAGCACTGTTGCTACGGCTGCTGGCATTGCTCACGCGGTTAATTTCACCGGTAGCACGATTGTTGATACTTTCACCGGCGCTGACTTTGGATCAGTAATCGATGGTGCTAACGGTGCTGACAACCTAACAGGTGGTTTAGCAGCTGATACCATTATTGGTGGTGCAGGTGCCGATACGATTGCGTCTGGTGGTGGTGCTGACGTTATTACCGGTGATGCCGGTGCTGACGTTATTACCGGTGGTGCGGGTAACAGTACTATTTCCGGTGGTGCAGATAATGACTCTATTACATCGGTTGCTGGTGCTGACGTTATTACCGGTGATGCGGGTAATGATACGATTACCGGTGGTACGGGTAACAGTACCATTACCGGCGGTTTAGGTAATGACGCTATTATTGGTGCTGGAGGTACTGAGACCATTAACGTCGATGCCGGTACCGATACGCTTACTGTAATTTCTGGAGGTGACGTTGTAATCGTTAGCGCGACCGCAACGGCAGCAATCACTACATCTGGTGATTGGCTTGCAACCGCTGCAACGGCAAATGATGGTACGGCTACTGTTAGTACCGCAGCTTTTGGTGTTAACCTTGCTGCTGCGACGGGTGCTAATCCTTGGACTGTGACTAACACGGGT
>CANNNV010000009.1 GCA_947506155.1 Methylococcaceae bacterium | reverse complement strand
AACAGTTTACCAAAAAGGTATTTCTCTGTCTAAAAAGGCGATGTTGGCGATTGAAGCCAGACTGGAGCGCAACCCAATCCTGCCTAAATGGGATATTCTTATACGCCCCGTCTAATGGGTAAATTAATTTCAGGAAACTACCTAATATGTCGCATGAAATTCGCACCCCAATGAACGCTATCATCGGACTTTCTCAGCTAGCGTTGAACCAGGACGCATCTGCTGAGATTCACGATTATTTGGGAAAAATTTATAGTTCCTCAAAGAGCCTACTGAACATTCTAAATAACATACTTGACGTCTCCAAACTGGAAGCCAAGTGCATGAATATTGAGTTCGCTTGCTTTGATCTCGATGAATTACTGGACAATATTAGTAATTTGTTTAGTCATGCGGCACAGAGTAAGGGACTTGATTTTACTATAGCGCTTGCAGATGATGTTCCTCGTTACTTGGTCGGTGATACCTTAAGGTTACAGCAAGTTTTAATTAATCTGCTGGGTAATGCGATAAAGTTTACCGAGCAAGGCGCAGTCGCGTTGAACATTACGGCTCAGCAAATAGAGGCTGAAAAAATCCGGCTGTTATTTAGTGTGACAGATACCGGTATAGGCATTCTGGATGCTGATCGCGATAAGTTATTCCAGCCTTTCAGCCAAGTGGATAGCTCTATTAACCGTCGTTTTGGTGGAACCGGTCTTGGACTGATGATCAGTCATAATTTGTTGCAATTAATGGGCAGTGAATTTTTAGTCGTCAGCAGTCCTGAAGTAGGCAGCTGTTTTAGTTTTGAGCTTATATTGGGGATTTCATCCAATCTGGTTCCGCTTGAAATAGTTAACACGGAGTTGGTTGATAATAGCGCAGTGCTTACCGGTACTCGAATTCTGGTGGTGGAAGATGATTTAATTAATCAGCAGGTTGTTTGCGAATTTATTAAATATTCGGGGGGTAGTGTTGAGATAGCCAATAATGGCAGAGAGGCGCTTGAATTGCTGGAGCACAGCAAGTTCGACGCCGTATTGATGGATATACATATGCCTGAATTGAATGGCTTTGAAACAATAAAGCTGATTCGAAGCCAGGCTTGTTTTGCGACACTCCCAGTTATTGCAGTGACAGCAGGCATAACAGAAGAACAAAAAAAGTGCACAGACGCAGGCATGAATGCGGTTATTTCCAAACCGATCAATCAAAAACAACTGTTAGCTACACTAGCGCAATGGATCACACCCCGCGACGCTGGGATTCAGCAGTTACCTGTTTTAGAATTAAATCAGTTATTAATGGGATTGAACAATAATCAAACGCTTGTGACATCTTTACTGCTTGATTTTATGGAGAGCATGAAAGATTTCCCTGAAGAAATAGAACACTTGATTACGATCGGGGATCTGACATCAGCTCGGGAACAGCTGCATAAAATTAAAGGAATATCCGGCAATATTGGTGCTATGCGACTACATGCAGAGACTAAGATACTGGAAGCCGAACTCAACAAAGGTTTATCGACGGCCACACTCCGTTCATTTCTGGCTACCTTCAAGCAGACGCTGTCAGTTATCGCGGCACTTGATAAAACTGAACAGAGTATAGCGCCAACCCAGCGCAATAATGTAACCCTTGCTCATTATGTAGCTGAACTTGACCTGTTGCTTGCAGGTCACGATTTTATTCCAGACGATTTATTAGATAGCTTCAAAGCACAATTAACCGTATCTCAATACCAGCTATTTTACCGCTTACGCAGGCAACTTAAAGCGTTCAATTATGTTGATGCACGGGAGATTTTGGCTCAGTTTGCAGCATGCAAATACGCCAAAAAACCACTCGTTAATGCGAGTGAACGGCCAATGATACTGATTGTTGATGATGTTCCGACCAATGTATACCTCCTCACGCAGGCGTTAAATTCCTTATATCGAATTAAAGTAGCCAGTAATGGCATAGATGCACTGAAAATTGCACAACGTGAACAGCCAGACTTGATATTGCTGGATGTGATGATGCCTGATATGGATGGTTTTGAGGTCTGCCGACAGTTAAAAGCTAGCAATATTACCGCTGAAATTGCCGTGATATTTGTGACGGCTAAACAGGCTGAATCCGATGAAGAACTAGGTTTTAGCCTGGGTGCCTTGGATTATATTACCAAGCCTTTTGTGATTCCAATTGTCAAGGCACGTATTCATACGCATATTCGCCTGAAGCAGACATTATCGGCTTTGCACTTAAAAGACAGCGCACTCAATGTCGTTGCCAATAGCATTTTAATTACCGATGTATCAGGTTGCATCGAATGGGCAAATCCAGCCTACAGTCGTCTTACCGGATATAGCTTGGATGAACTTCAGGGACTCAATCCTAGAGAACTGGTGAAATCAGGCCAACAAGATAAGGCTTATTACCAGCTTATGTGGGATACCATATTGGCTAATAAATCCTGGTGCGGTGAACTTGTTAACCGACGTAAAGACGGCTCCTTGTATCATGAAGAAATGACCATTACGCCGCTGTCTAATGACCAAGGTAAAATTACTCAATTTGTCGCGGTGAAACAAGAAATTACTCAGCGTATGGCAATAACCGCGCACAAGCTTATTGACTCACTGGAAAAAGTGCGGCGCCGGATTTCCAGTGAATTACATGATCGTACCAGCCCAAATCTTGCCGCTATTAATCTCAACCTCAATATTATCACTCAGGAATTACCGCCGGCATATCTTTTAAATATCAGCGAACGCATTGAAGATACGTGCGCGTTAATTGCCGATACGGAAAGCAGTATCCGTGAAATCTGTACAGATATGCGTCCGCCTTTGCTAGATTACGCAGGATTGGCAGAAGCGATACGGAGCTATGCTGAGCAATTTATGCAGCGTACCGGAATCAAAGTTGAATTTGATTGTCTGGATCACAATGAGCGATACGCGCCGGATTTGGAGTCTTTACTGTTTAGAATTTTTCAGGAAGCACTGACGAATTGCCTTAAATATGCTGATGCCACACAAATTACCGTGATGCTGAGTAACGGCGGTCATCCGATCACACTGACCATAACCGATAACGGCAACGGTTTTGATCCTATGCGCTTAGGGCAAAATGGACATATCGGTTTGGGGCTATTAAACATGCGGGAAATGGCTGAAATGAGTAATGGCCGGTTTTTCATCACATCAGCGCTTGGCCAAGGTACACGCATCAAAGTGAAAATTTTGTAATATCCTCCCTAAATTAATTTTAAGTGTTTGTATGAAAGATATTCGTGTCTTACTGGTCGATGATCACCAAATGTTTCGTAATGCGTTACGGAGTCTGTTGGAAAAAATATCTTATTTACAAGTCGTTGGAGAAACGGGCAATGCGTTCGAGGTAATTAAGATGGTACGCGCTACCTCGGCCAATATTGTCTGTATGGATATTGGCATGCCTGGTATGAATGGTATCGAGACCACGCATCAACTACTCAAGATTTGTCCTTGGGTGAAAGTCATTGCACTGTCGACTTACTCCGATCAGCGCTACGTTAAGGATATGCTGAATGCCGGTGCTTCGGCTTATGTCACTAAATTTGAAGCCAGTGAAGAATTATTACGTGCCATCATAGCGGTACGGCAAAACCGTAGATACTTATGTCCTGATGTCACCGATGCTGTGATAGGTACCATGCACGTGGATGTGGCTAGTAAGTTGACAAGCAGGGAACGTCAAGTATTGCAATTAGTTGCTGAGGGCCACACCTCCGCGATTATTGGAGAGCAGTTAAACATCGTGCGTTCAACGGTTGAAGTGCATAGACGCAATATTATGCGTAAACTTAAGTTGTACAATGTAGCCGAACTGGTTCGATATGCGATCAACAACGGTATCATCAGCTAGGCATCTGTTCTGCTTCCCTGCTGGAAGAAAACCGCTTGGAGAAATCTGGGCGGTATAGATAAAAAATGGATTCCAAAGTAACCAATCGAGAGTTGAAATTATGATTTTAGTAACAGGTGGCGCGGGTTATATTGGTTCTCACACGTGTCTGGAACTTTTACAGGCAGGTTATTCGGTGGTTGTGCTGGATAATTTTTGTAATAGCAAACAGGAGTCGCTACGTCGTGTCGAGAAACTAACGGAATGCGAAATTACTGTGGTGCGGGGAGATGTCCGTGATCGCGTTTTGTTGCGTCAGTTATTTTCAACATACCATATCGATGCGGTGATACATTTCGCAGGATTGAAGGCAGTCGGTGAGTCGGTGCAAAAGCCGCTGGTTTATTATGATAATAATGTTGCCGGCAGCGTGGCACTGGCTGAGGTGATGTCGGAATACGGGGTAAGGACCCTGGTGTTTAGTTCTTCGGCAACGGTCTATGGTGATCCGGCGAGCGTTCCCATTCGTGAGGATTTTCCGGTAGGCCCCACCACCAATCCCTATGGAAGTTCCAAGTTGATGGTGGAGCAGATTTACCGAGATTTAGCGGCTGCCGATCCGACTTGGCATATTGCCTTGTTGCGTTACTTTAATCCGGTAGGCGCGCACCAGAGTGGTATGATTGGCGAAGATCCCAATGGTATTCCCAATAATCTGATGCCCTTTGTGGCCCAGGTCGCCGTGGGTCGTCGTGCAGAGTTGAGTGTGTTTGGCAACGATTATGCGACCGCTGATGGTACCGGGGTGCGTGATTATATTCATGTGACCGATCTTGCCTTGGGTCATCTTGCCGCGCTGCGAGCCTTACCTGAAGTGAATGGCGTGATAACGCTTAATCTTGGCACTGGCCAGGGATACAGTGTGTTGGACATGATCCAAGCCTTCGAAATTGCCAGCGGCAAAAAAATTCCTTATCGCATTGTTGCGCGTCGTCAGGGTGATATTGGCGCATGTTATGCCGATCCTAGCTTGGCTTTAGACTTGTTGGGGTGGCGAACAGAACGCGGAATTGAAACCATGTGTTGCGATACCTGGCGTTGGCAGTTGATGAATCCAGAAGGATATTTGGACGATTGATTTAACAAACCACCACACACAACATCAAAAAAAAACCGCCCATCCCCGAAAGCATGAGCGGTTGTTTCAGGGTAAGCCGTCGCTATCGCTTCGAATTACGGCTACAATAATTTAACTAAAGCGGCAACAGCGCCAACGGCTATCACCATTAATGCCCCCAATTTAATAGTCATGCGCTGCTCCAGTTGAATAAATTGACTGTCGATCCGCTCTTCAAGATGTTTAATATCTTCTTTAGTTGCAACTTCTTTAAGGTTAAGCTCAAATATTTCGGCTAATGCTTCTGCCTCAGCTTCTGCGTGCTCGGGAAGCACGCCAGCAGATTTTAATTTATTTGCAAACCTTAAGGTATCAAAAGTAATTGTTGCCATAACACACTCCATCAAATTTAATATATTCAACAGTTTAACATATGGCAAAAAAAAACCCGCCAGGAAAAATCCGGGTGGGTAAAGTCATACGCGGCGACTCCGAGGCAGGAACGGCTGAGATTGCTCACGGGGTTCAGCCATTGAAGCCAACGATTCAGCCACGAAACTGACAGGAAGATCTGGGTTATCGAGAGCAGTCCGACCTACCCGCGCCCAAAACTCAATTTGCCCGGCAATAGATCGGTGCTCTAACGCCGCATCTTGCTTGGCTTGCTCATAAAGTTCCTGATTGATCCGTATTGACGTACTTACCGACATTTTGATACCCCCTGTTTAAATAAACTTTTGTAATCATTATAGATTAGGGCTTCGCAAAAGAAAAATCGGTCACGGACTTAACCGGAACTCCGGGTGATGCTGTTTTTTGACAGGCAACTTGCAGGCCCAATGTACAAGCTTGGTTGTAGGCCTGCATTGCTGCAGTCGAATCCTTAAGCCCTTCCAAGGCATGCGCTTTACCCAGATAAAGTTTCGCTTTATTAATCGGCTGCACCTCAATGGCCTTGTTAATGTCGTTTAGAGCCAGCAGATATTGCCCCCTTTCCATATAAGCCTGAGCGCGATTGCTATAAGCATAGTTTGCAGAATAGCCTTTTAGCTCGATTGCCTTGCTTAAATCGGTTATCGCTTCGGCATAATGTTTTACTTTGATTAATTCCGTGCCCCGGTTGTAATAGATTCTATCGACACCCAGCAGTCTTTCATCTGCGTTCTCAACCAGTCGAGCAGCATCATCCCATAACAATAGTGAATGTGAAAAAGTCGTAAGCTTCATCCAGGATAACGGCATCATCAATACTGCAACGAAACTCAGCGTGATAGCCGCCTGTTTTACACTCAGTTTTTGGCATAAAAAAGGTAGTGCCGCGAAAGCACCCGCCATCCACAGATAACTGCGGTATAGCACGAAGGGCTCCTGAATCCTGATCGTTGAAAGCTCGGTCGCAAATAACAGCCACGGGCACAGCAGAGCAAAACCCAGCAGGCCTTTTATTCCTCTTTGCAGTAACAGGCGAACAGCAATGATAGGATAAACGATAAAGCCGAGCAAACCGGCAAGTTCAGGGTAAGACCAGAAACTCCGGGCAAAGTCTTGCGGCATATCGACAGACATCCACGCGGGACTTGGCGCCAGCCATACCCACAGGTATTTAAAAAACAAAAAACACTGGGTTAGTATCGACAACGGATAAATCAATTGCTGATTGAAGTCAGGTCCCAGCAAAGCTATGAAGTTAACGGCTTCTGGTTCATAAGCCTGCCCCAAGATATGCCGGGATTTGATCTGGAAAACCACGAAACCGCCAATCAAACCATAGAGTAAGAAGGTTGGCCAAACCAACATCAATCGTTTGCGGATGGACTGGTTGTTAACCAGCACCAACAAAGCTATCGAGACCGCCGGAATCATAATCGCATGTTCTTTCGAAAACACCGCCAGAAAATAGCTCACGGCAGAAGCCAGTAACCAACGGGAGTTTTCTTTAATCAAACCTTCCAGAAACAAACACCAGGTTAGCAAGGTAAACAAGGTCGCCATCAGCGTGGAACGCTGAACCAAATAGGCTGCTGCATAGACGGAAGCAGGATGCAGTGCAAAAATCAATGCGCCAAAAAAAGCCAGCCAGTGCGGCGACAGGTTTTTGCTACTCTCGGTAAGAAGCTGTTCAAACAGTCGGCGCAAAAACAAAAATAAGGTGATGGTCGTTGCTAGGTGCAGTAGCAGATTGCCGAGACGAAATCCGATCAAATCCAGACCGAACAACGAACGGGTCCACTCAAAAGTAGCATAAGGCAACCAACGCAAATCAAGACTGAACAACTTACCCAGATATTGCTCGTGCACCGAACCATCAAAAAAGTAGACATCATCAAACACCACAGGATTCCAGAAAAACTGCCCGTAAAGCAGCGCGACCGGAAAACATAAAGCAAGTAAGGGGAAAACAGTTTTCATCGCGTTACCTGGTTTCAATGAAATATTTAGGTCACAAAAAGATCAAACCCAACCCATTTAAATTGGCCTACACAAAAAAACCGCCCCTAGGTTTACCCAAAGGCGGTTTTTTTATAGTTTAATAAAATGTTAGGTTGCAGCTGAACCTTACATCATTGATGACCTTACCGAACCTTGCCTATTTCACAAAGTCATGTAATTAAATTTTACAAAGCCTTGCAGCTATACATGTACTTGCTGGGTCAATAGTCCAAGTCACAGGACTGGCAGGAACAGTATCAGTAGCAGCTGTGTATGCTGGCTTCAAAATGATATTTTGGCCACTTAGACCTAGAGTGCTTATAGCAGTTGATGTGATTGTACCTCCAGCGGTTGCAACTGTTGCAACATATTTACTTGGAGTCGTCAAATTCGCAGGGATACCATTTGACCCTGCAGTACAATTTGTTAAGGCATTCTGATCTTGAGCGCATACTTCAACAGCTACTTTAAGTGAAGCTGTGGCCAACGTAGCCTCGCTAAATTTAGCATTTCTAATGTAATCCTGATAAGCCGGAATAGCTATCGACGCCAAAATACCGATGATCGCCACGACGATCATTAACTCGATTAAGGTAAAACCTTGTTGTGCTTTTTTGAAAGATAATGTGTTCATGATTAAATCCTCATTAAAATGAAAAACAAGTAACAATGAGGTTTAAGCACGGTTTATGCCAAGTCATTAATAGCCTAATTTTTTATTAAAAACAACTATTAAAACAAACGGCTATATTTTTTTTAGCTAACGGTTTATTAAGTTTTCTTTCAATAAAATTTAGCAGCTCGTATGTTGTTGAACTAACTAAATTAATCATGAGTATCTAAAAATCACTTCATCAGACTAATGAGTAGCTAAAAGTGACGTCATGGTAGAACTGAGTATCTAAAAACCACATCATGGTAGCTTTTGAGTATCTAAAAACCGCTTCATTATGAAATTGACGAGCCACTCAATAAATTTATCCTAAAATACCGATGACGTTGAAGTATAGGCTTGGTTTTTAAGAACAAGCGCCGCGCCATGCAGGGCTTTGGCCAGGGTGGGGTGGGCGTGTATGGTTCTAACCAGATCCTCGCTGCTGGCAGAAAACTCCATAGCCAACACCGCTTCGGCAATCATTTCCGAAGCTTGAGTGCCGATGATATGAACGCCAAGCAGCCGGTCGGTGTCGGCGTGAGCGATAATTTTAACTAGGCCTTCAGTTTGGCTCATGGCTAGCCCGCGAGCTGTTGCGCTTAACGGATAAGTACCGATGTTGATAGGTTCACCCATGGCTCTCAAAGCCTGTTCAGTTTGACCTACCCAGGCAATTTCAGGATCGGTAAAAATAACGCTAGGCAACAGATGGTAATTAACAGGGTTGTGAAAACCGGCAATTTGTTCAGCAACAAACAAGCCTTCTTCTATGCCTTTATGCGCGATCATTGGGCCGAGCAAGGTTATATCGCCTATCGCGTAAACCCCGGGCAACGTGGTGCGACAGTTTTCATCAACATGGACATAACCGTTTTCATCGAGCAGTAAATCAGCTTCGGCCGCAGCCAGATTTTCGGTGTTAGGTCTACGGCCCGAGGCAACAATCAGCTTATCAACCTCCAGCGCGTGAGTGCCGTTATTGTCCTGATAGTTTACGGTGACCTTTCGGCTATGCTCAAGACTGGCTTTTTTGCTACTTTTTTTAGTTGAAATAACCCGTGCGCCCAAACGCAAGTCCAGACCTTGGTTGGTGTAGATGCGATAAGCATCATACGCAATTTGTTGATCGATCATGCTTAAAAAAGATTCCTGCGCTTCCAGTAATATAGTTTCAGCACCCAGCCTATTCCAGATACTGGCTAACTCAAGACCGATTACGCCGGCACCGATGATAGCTAAGCGCTTGGGAACGCTGTCAAGATTTAACGCCATCGTCGAATCAATAATAAATTCGTTATCTATTGGCGCACAGGATAAATCGATCGGGGATGAACCTGAGGCTAAAATGATATGCTTGGCTTCGAGTCTTGAGGCAGTGGTTTGATCAGATGGCTTTATTTCAATCTGCCGTTCATTAAACAGCTTAGCCTCTGCCTGAATATAAGTGACGTTGCAATCAATAAACGAATCGGCAATTTGTCGGCTAAGCCTATCGACAATCTGATTTTTTCGCTGCATCATCAGCGCAATATCAACAGTAACCTTCGCTACTTGGATGCCGTGTTGTTTCAGGTTGTTTAGCGAGTGATAAATTCTCGCTGATTCCAGCAAGGCGATAGATGCAACACAACCGGCGTTCAAGTAAGTGCCACCTAAGCTGACCAAGCTTTTATCGTTATTCCAATTGTCGATGCAGGCGGTTTTTAAGCCGAGTTCAGCACAGCGAATGGCGGCGGAATAACCCGCCGGTCCTGCGCCGATCACGATGACATCAAATGACTTATCTTGTTTTTTTGACATGGCTTTTATCCTGAAAAATCAGAAATTATTGGGCAGGGTTTTGTAACTTATAACTTCATTTATTTAGGTGTTGGGAATGCTTGACTTTATTCTCCTCTCCCCAACCCTCTCCTGTTGGAGAGGGGGCTTAGTCTCACTGTAACCAATTGTTTTTGTTGTGTTGAACAGATGTGTAAATTAGCTCTGGTTCAGCGCAGGATGTTAAATATTGAGCAATAAATGCGCTGGTGCTTCCAGGCATTCTTTGATGGTGACTAAAAACTGCACGGCTTCTCGGCCATCAACCAGGCGGTGATCATAGGATAAAGCCAGGTACATGATTGGCCTGATCACAATCTGCCCGTTTTCCACCACCGCTCTCTCCTTGATGGCATGCATGCCCAGGATCGCGCACTGCGGCGGATTGAGTATTGGCGTGGACAGCATGGAGCCGAAAATGCCGCCATTGGTAATTGTGAACGTGCCACCTTTTAAATCATCATAAGTCAACGTCCCCGCTTTGGTTTTGGCGCCAAAATCGACAATGCTTTGTTCAATTCCGGCAAAATCCAGCTGATCCGCATCGCGCAACACCGGCACAATCAGGCCACGGTCGGTGCTGACCGCAATGCCGATATCATAATAGCCGTGATAGATAATGTCGTTTTCGTCAATGGACGCGTTGATCGCCGGGAAGCGTTTTAACGCTTCGATAGATGCCTTGACAAAAAAGGACATAAAGCCCAGCTTGACCTGATGTTTTTGTTCAAAGCGTTGCTTGTACTGGTTGCGAAGATCAATCACATTTTGCATATTAACTTCGTTAAACGTGGTCAGCATAGCCGCATTTTGCTGTGCCTGTAGCAGCCGTTCGGCCACTTTAGCTCTCAGTCGGGTCATTGGGACACGCTGTTCGGGGCGCAAATTGGACATGACGCGAGTTTCAGGCTGTGTGGGTAAAGGAATACGTGCAACGGGAATTTCTTGGTGATTTGGCGTAATCAGCTGGGCTTCTTGCAAGTTTTTTTTATGTAGATAATCCAATACATCGACTTTGGTCAGCCTGCCTTCTTTTCCGGAGCCTTTGATGAGCGAAGGATCGAGTCCATTTTCAATAATCAACCGGCGTACTGATGGGCTTAGCGGTATGTCCGCTTCCTCGGCTTCCGCACTGGCTGGGGTTTCTGTTATCTCCTGAGGTTCCAGTAAGGCCAGCACTTCGCCGCCGACGACAATAGCACCGTCCTGCTTGAGTATAGTAACCAAAATGCCGGATTCCGGCGCAGTCACTTCCAGCACCACCTTGTCGGTTTCGAGATCGACCAGATTTTCATTTTTGAGCACGGTGTCGCCGGGTTGTTTATGCCAAGTGATCAGTGTCGCATCAGAAACAGATTCGGGTAGGTGGGGAACTAGAATTTCAATACTCATGGTTATTTTCCTGAAAGATTGCCGTAAAGTGCCGAGTGAACGACGGCTTTTTGTTGTTCGATATGCACGCGGAAATTGCCAACAGCAGGGGCTGCCGAGGCCTCACGACCGGCATAGCTTATGCCGATTTTGTGACCCAGATTATCGATAAAATGATGGTTGGATTGATACCAAGCGCCCTGATTTTTGGGTTCTTCCTGGCACCAGATGAATTCTTTCAGCTGTGGATATTTGGCCACTTCCGCTTTGAATAATACATCGGGGAAAGGGTAGAGTTGCTCAATACGAGCAATAGCGACATGCTTAAGACCGTCCAGACGTCTTGCTTCGAGCAGATCGTAATAAACTTTTCCTGCGCACATGACTAAACGTGTCACTTTTTTGGGATTAAGGTCATCTAGTTCACCGATGAGCGGTAAAAATTGACCGTCAGTTAGGTCCTCCAGGGTTGAAACTGCAAGTTTATGACGCAGCAAACTCTTGGGACTCATGACGATTAAGGGTTTACGATAGGGACGCAGCATCTGGCGGCGCAGCAAATGAAATATCTGGGCAGGTGTGGTCGGGCTGCAAACCTGGATATTATGTTCGGCGCACAATTGCAGATAGCGTTCCAGTCGTGCCGAGGAATGTTCTGGTCCTTGGCCTTCAAAGCCGTGCGGCAATAACATCACCAGATGACATAGCCGGCCCCATTTAGTTTCGCCAGAACTAATGAATTGATCGATAAGCACTTGGGCGCCGTTGGCAAAATCGCCAAATTGCGCTTCCCAGATTACTAAGGTATTGGGCATGGTTGTGCTGTAGCCATATTCAAAACCCAATACACCGGCTTCGGACAGCAGTGAGTCAAAAATCTGCGCATTACCTTGATCTTGGTCCAGATGTTTAATCGGTGTATAGGTTTTATTGTGCATCTGGTCATGCAAAACCGCATGGCGATGCACAAACGTGCCACGACCGACATCCTGCCCGGTTAAGCGAACATGGTATTTATCCATCAACAACGTTGCATAGGCCATATTTTCGGCAAAGCCCCAATCCAGCGGCATAGCGCCTGCTGCCATTTTGCGCCGGTTTTCCATGACTTTGGCCACTCTGGGGTGCAATTCAAAACCAGTCGGCAGGTGTTGCATTTTGTCGTTACAAAAGCGCAGATGATCAAGGCTCACCGAGGTATTGCAGGCAACACTCCAATCAATATTTAGGAAGCTATTCCATTGATTGGTGTATGGATACGGACCATCGGCCAGTATGGACTTGGAAACCACCACGCCGACTTCCAGCTTTTTTTGATAGTTAAGTTCCAGATCTGTCACTTGCTGCTCGCTAAGCAACCCAGCTTTAACCAGTTTTTCGGCATAAAGCTTACGTGTGGTTTTGAGTTTGCGAATTTTTTTATACATTAAAGGCTGGGTGGTGGCAGGTTCATCAGCTTCATTATGCCCCAGCCTCCGATAGCAAATCAGGTCGATAACCACATCTTTGTTAAAGGCCACCCGGTAATCCAATGCCAGTTGAGTTACAAAGATAACGGCATCGGGATCGTCGCCGTTGACATGAAAAACCGGCGCCTGAATCATGCTCGCCACATCGGTGCAATATAGCGTGGAACGCGCATCTTGCGGGTTGCTGGTCGTGAAGCCAATTTGATTATTGATCACAATATGGACAGTACCGCCGGTTGAAAAAGCCCGGGTTTGCGACATATTCAAAGTTTCCATGATAATGCCTTGTCCAGAAAAAGCCGCATCGCCATGGATCAAGATCGGGATCACCGTGTTAATGCCGTTTTCTCCAGCTCTGTCTTGACGCGCCTTAACCGAGCCTTCCACCACCGGGTTAATAATCTCCAAATGCGATGGGTTGAAAGCCAGAGTTAAATGTACCGGGCCACCGGGCGTACTGATGTCTGAAGAAAAGCCCATGTGATATTTGACGTCGCCGGTACTGACGCCCGGCGATAGCGGTGAAGTGCCAGCAAAGTCGTTAAATAAGCTGGCGGGGCTTTTGCCCAGGATATTGACCAGCACATTGAGACGCCCGCGATGAGCCATGCCGATGACGATTTCATTGACACCTTTGGCGCCAAAGCCTTGAATTAATTCATCCAGAATCGGAATCAGCGATTCGCCACCTTCCAGCGAAAAACGTTTCTGGCCGACAAAACGATTGTGCAAATGACCTTCTATACCTTCAGCTGCCGTTAATAATTCTAACAGCCAGTGCTGTTTTTCAGGTTCCAGTTCCCGTTTGGTTTTTGGGTTTTCCAGGCGATTGATGATCCAGCGCCGGGTCTGAGTATCAACGATGTGCATGTATTCGGAGCCAATACTGCCGCAGTAGATTTTCTTCAAATTGGCAATAATGTCACGCAAAGGCAGCCGTTTAACATCGTAAAGCGAGCCGGTATCGAATAGCGTGTCCATATCGGGTTCGGACAGGCCGTAATAAGTGGGGTCCATATCCGGCGGAGGCGCCAGTGTTTTCCCCAGCGGATTATTGCTGGCAATCTGATGGCCGCGAACCCGGTAATGATTGATAAGCCTAGCGACAGCTGATTGTTTTTTGACGCTTTCTTCGGTAAACCCTTGCAGTTTTGCCAGCCTGTCCTGGGATTTAAGTGCCAGTTGTGCAAAGCGTTCCACCACAGGGCTGTGGGGCGTTTCAAAATCTGCACCCTGATGAATATCACTAAATTCTTTTTGCCAGCTGGCTTCAACCGAATCAGGGTCTTCCAGAAAGCGTTCATAGAGATTTTCAATAAAACTGGCATTACTGCCATAAAGTGAAGAAGAATTTTGAAAAATTTTAAGCAGCTTACTCATTATGGATATCCAATTTATTCTGCAATGATTTTGTCTTAGGCTGAGCTTTTAAGGTGTATATTAACAAGGTTTGGCACATTCGCCGCCTAAAATATGCAAGAAATATTTTCAGTAAAAACAGGGCAGGGACAGAGGGAAACTGCGTGTAATTTCCAGTCAAGCGATTTGCCTGCTGATCGGCTATAATCCCCCGCGTTAACAGAAAATCGGCTAAATAGTCGGCGTAGCAAATGTGGCTCGCCTGTAGCAAATAAACAGAATTTCTCCTTGCCGGTCGCTGGTGAGTCAGGCGGGTGGCATTAATTATCAGAAAGTTGGAAACAAACGAAATATGGCCAATAGAAAACGAGCAAGAAAAACCTTACCGGAAACGCCGGTTAAAGTCACCATAGAATCTTTGGCGCACGATGGGCGAGGAGTGGCGCATGTTGACGGTAAAGTGATCTTTATCGACGAAGCATTGCCGGGTGAGGAAGTGGAGTTTATTTATACCGAAAGTCGCAAAGATTATGCCGAAGGCAAGGTTGTCAAACTGTTCAATCGCTCTGCTGATCGGGTTGATGCCTTGTGCGCACATTACGGCGTGTGTGGCGGATGCAGTTTTCAGCATGTCGAATCGTCTGCGCAAATCAGAATCAAGCAAGAGTTGCTAATTGACCAGTTTAAACGCATTGGAAAAGTTGAAACACCTGAGCTTTGGCAGCCACTGACAGGTCCGCATTGGGGTTATCGCAGCAAAGCGCGGATGGGCGTTAAATATGTCGAAAAAAAGAACCGGGTATTGGTGGGCTTCAGGGAAAGGCGTCATCCTTACTTGGCTGAAATTGAAAGCTGCATCGTGATGAATCCGATCGTCGGCACCAAGCTGATGGCTTTATCGGAGATGATCGGTGGCTTGACTATTAGAGATAAGATTCCACAGATCGAGGTGGCTATCGGCGACAACGAATGTGTGTTGTCGTTTAGGGTACTTACACCTGCAACCGATGACGATAAGGAGCGGATGCGCAGTTTCGGGCATGAACATAATATGAGTATTTGTCTGCAATCCAAAGGCCCGGATACCATCGTGCCGCTGGATGGAGAGCAGGAAGTCATGCCAACCTATGCGCTGCCGGATCAGGGTTTGGAGTTTAAATTTAAGCCGGCTATGTTTACTCAGGTTAATTATGATATTAACAAGCAAATGATCAACCGGGTACTGGAAACTTTGGCGCTGAATGAAAACGACACGGTGCTGGATTTGTTCTGCGGTCTGGGTAATTTTACCTTGCCGATGGCAAAGTTTGCAGGTTCAGTGGTCGGTGTGGAAGGTGATCAACCTTTGGTTAATCATGCCAAAGAAAATGCCCGTCATAACGAGATAGAAAACGTCGAGTTTTATGCGGCTGATTTAAGCAAGGATATAAGCGATCAGCCCTGGGCCAATCGTAAATACAATAAAATTCTGCTCGACCCCTCCAGAGCTGGCGCGTCTGATGTTTTGCGGCATTTAGAAAAATGGCAGCCGGAGCAGATTGTTTATGTATCTTGTAACCCCTCAACGCTAGCTCGTGATGCCGGAATACTGGTTAATGAGCTGGGTTATAAACTGGTTAGAGCCGGGGTGATGGATATGTTTCCGCAGACCGGGCATGTAGAATCGATGGCCTTATTTGAAAAATAGAAATATTGCCACAACAATCTTAGCTAAGGAATGAGTACGAATTAACTTGAGCATCTGTGTGGGTGATTAACTCGCCCACACAGATGCTAGCTGATCCACATTTCAAATCTTACATTCAACTGCTCTTAATTTTGTACGCAAACATACGCATTAAGTAATTCGCTCTCCGTTGATAGGTAAGTCAACCTGCAACTGGAGTCCTGGTTGAGCAGTTTCAACCGATAGTCACTGGTTCGCTTTAACAATATGGCTTTAACCTGTTTATAAGGTAGCCATCGACTTATCTCTGAGTCGTGGAGTCTTGCTAAGACGTTTCGTGCGGCATTTACATCTGCCTGCAACACCTCCCCGTTTTCACGATAAAACTTCTCCCCGCACCGTTTCCCCGAAAGAGAACCGTCGCAAGAATCCATTTGTGAAGTGTAGGCAGCATTGACGTAAATGACCGTAGAACCTCTACGGCGAGATACATTTTCTATTGCGCTGGCAATAACGCCTTTCGTCCACGAGGACAAACGGCGACTCACGTTCTTGCCGAATTTTTTTCCAGCAATCGGTGAGCTTAAATCTTCGGTGACAATCACCGCAGCCTTATCAATGACTTGATTAACGGCTTCATGCACAATCGTTCTAACACCCGCTTGATGTTTGATCGCTTGTTTATTTAATTTTTTGCGTCCCAAGTTGTGTTTTGTCACCCAAGGTTTCTTTTTGGCGAACTGCTTTAACTTGTTTCTGCGCTGATATTTCTTTTTTAGCTTATCGGATTCTTTGGACAGCACCGCGCCCAGCGTAACGCCATGATGCTCACCATCAGAGTCGGTCAATACTTCGGTATAACCTTTATCCACGCCGATGGTTTGAGTGCCGCAATCGTTAGTTTTAATTTCTTCAGCAGCGTAGTGAATTTCAACTTTACCGTTACGTAGGATAATCCGTAAATTGCCTTGTGGCGCAACCGTGGTGCTTAACGGAATGGCAATACGCTTGCCTTTGATTAAACTGGGAATTTTTACCCAGACTCTACCACCCAAAGTAAATACGGTGTAATCGTCAGAACGAACGATGATTTGATTATGGGTATGATTATGCCCACGCTTAAAATGTTTACGCATGGTGCGTGATAAATAACGATCGTCCAGGTACTTGTCAGATTTCAGCAGGGTGTACAGGCGCTTTTGTTCGAGTTTTTCTTTAGTGTGCCGACGGATGGCTTGCTTTACGTCAAACTTTGCCGCCTCACGACAGGCTTTAATGTCGCCTATCGCATCACATAGCGTTTGTTTCCAAGGCGTTGCGCCGACGTTGAACTTTTTGCCTTGTTTAAGCCAGTTATCCCGAATAGTTCTGTCCCGCAAACCTATACCGTTAATGGAACCGAAGCGCTCCCACACTTCTGAGCGGATCGCGCCCAAGCGTTCGGCTTGCTCGGTCAAAGCGGCAAGCTTGCCTGGGTTAATCTTGTCGCTATAAGCTATTCGAGTTATCACTAGCAGCTTCCTTTATGACTTTTTTATAGCTGCGCAAGCCTTGCAATCTATATGAAAAACCATCAATAATCGTCATCAAATCTTGCACCATTTCTGACTCTGGCGACAAGGCTTCATTATTAATAATGACCAGTTTGCAGCCGTGTTGTTCAAGATAATATTCAAAACCAATCCATACCAAAACGGGCTAAACGATCTTTGTGGGCAATGACTAAAGTATGAATGCCCCTTGCTTCAACTAATGACATAATCCTAACAAACTGTTTGCGTTTTAAGTTTAATCCACCGCCCACTTCAACGATGGCTTCATCAACCGCAATACCAGCCCCAATGCAAAAATCAGCAACGGCTTTTTGTTGTGACAGTAGATCATCTTTTTGCCCAGGGCTGGAAACGCGGCAATAACTGATAGCCATGCGCTTATTTTCTTTGACTCCAAGTATTTCAGAAAGTTGGTCATGGGTATAGAACCGCCTATTCGTGGGCGATCTATGCGCTTTTAAAATACCTTCCCTATATCATCGCTGTAAGGTCTTAGTAGTCTTAGCTATTAGCTTTGCAAACTCATTTGGTCTATATGTATCCATGTTTTCTATTTATACGCACTTTTGCGTATAAAGTAAGCTACTAAGTAGAAGCTCATAAGCGCATAGAAACGTGATAACGGGTTATAGTTTTTAAATCTATTATTGGCAGAAAAGAGTTACGGGGGGTATGGATCTTTCATCGTTATAAGGGATGGTTGGATCAAAATGTGCATTGATGCCAGGAGTGAACCATTTGGTATATAAATCGACGATTCCTTCAGATCCCGCTTGATCTACGCGCTTTAACGTTATCCCTACGGAGTTGCCTGCAACTTTAAAATTACCAAGTGTAAAGTCCTTGTCGTTGTTGCGTTTGTCTTGCATACGGTAGCGTAGACGAATAGCTTGTAATGTTCTTTGTGCATTAGGCAGCGCAATAAAATCTGCTGCTGTCTCTGTTGACAGCTCGATCAATTCCATTGCCGGTGTGTTTTTCCCAAAATATTTGGTTTCTTTCTCTCTCTTAGTAACTATCAAGTTGATAGCGGGAGCATCGATTACAAAACTAGCTTCTAATAACACGGATTGAACTCCACCATCTTCTATGTCACTCAAAAGACTGTATTGCAAATCCGTAAAAAAAGCAGTTAAATCCTTGATGCTGACATTAAGGCTTGCTGCCACAACGGCGAAATAGGCCTCGAAACTTTTAGGAGTTTCGGTATAGTAAAACTGTCTTAAGTTAACTATCTCGAATGATCCGCCAAAAGATATGCCAGAACCTGGAAGTGCTTTGTGTGCGCTAGGATTAAGGTGCTGTACAGGAAACATCATGTTTTTGCTGGCCTTGGTTTTTGGATTCGTATCTGTATTAGGTGAAATATGCCAGAACACACAGGAGGCCGTGTAAGTCATGCTATTAATAAGTTCTGCTGCGCCATATTCTATTTCTTCATCCTCTCCGCCTATTTCCTTCCCTGCTATTTCATTGCCCAAAACGCTGGCTGAGACTCCCCCTGTAATGGATCGTCCAACGAACTTAACTTGTTTATAAACAACCTTACTGTCCTGGGTCATAACGATATAAGATTTATCACCGTCTACAGGAAAAACCGACTGATAGCGCATACCCGCTGATTTATATGAACCGCTAATGGTAAGTGCTTCTGCTTTTGCTTCAGCCTTTACACTGACAGCCACAGCACTGGCAGATGCCTCAGCAGAAGCCAGTAATCCAGCTTTGCCATCGCCTTTATGACAGCAAATACGAACGGAAGTTGCGATACGTGGTGGTGGCTGATCTTTATCCGCCCAGCAACTCAAGTCGGCGATTATAGCTTCTGCTTGTGCTTTATCTTCTGGGGGGAGGCCATCTTTCTTACATCCTTTAGATAAAATATTGCTGATATCGCTTGAGCTAGTATGTCCCCACATTAGACCTTTATATTGAACTTTTTCAAAAAAACCGACTCTGCTGTTGGCAAATTTGCAAGCATTTATTTTTTGTGTGGCTTTGTAGGAACCGTTCTGTAGAATCTCGGCAACCGTTTGCCTAGCCACTGTTGGATCAGAAAAAGAGATTGGACAGACATCTTCAGCATATAAATGTTCATAAGTGTAACTGGCTTCAGCCTGAGCGCCGGCTTTTACTTCTACTTTACAACCTATACTCTCAAGCTCCATTTTTAGCCCAGGATCCTCATCCTCAGCCTCCTCCTCTGGATCCCCAGGCTCATCCCAAGAGCGTTCGGTTGAAGCTCCGTCCTCAGTGTTAATAGACGCTCCTACGCTAACACCTACAAATGCTGATGCTGATACACTTCCTGTCCAGCGACGACCTGTTAAACAGTTAATCGTGATAGGACGGGGTATAGTCAATAGTCCTATGCTAGTAGGGCCACGTAATGCAACTAGCACTACTAAACTCGATCCTGTAACAGCAGCTGAAACCTCTACTTCAGTGCTAAGAACGCCGAAACAGATTCGTCCAGGATCAAAGCTGGCACTAATCCCAAGTCCCCCTCCCTGCGTTACATAAGCACACTGAGCCAAGCCTTTGAATGCAAGTCCATTCGACAAAAAGTACTTAGCACACTCTTCGGCTATCACTGCATCGCTTTTAGCTAAGGTTTTGTTACCATTAACATATTTACCTGTTTTTTGGTCATAAACTTGGTCTTGAGCTTTACTGGCTGCTTCTCGCAGACCGTCAAATCGTGATGATGGCATAAATATCCCTGAAATAATTAGGATGAATAAATTAGAAGGCACTATTTTCGTGTAAGATTTTATGGGAACAATCATCCTACGAACAACAAAAAACATGCGGCTGCCAATGCTTACAACTACTTTTCTGGGAGGCTTTCAACTGCTTTTGCCTTTGAGTGTAAGCATACAACCACATTGTAGTATTTCTGATAATTTTTGCAATCAATATGCTAGGTGCTATTTGGGCAAAATATTTACCACGAAAAGTATCTTTGAAACTACGGGAATGTAAGATTTAGAAGGATTTCGATTATTCATCTTTTAACAGCGATTTGATAGCGCTAGCCGCTTGCTCACACGCTATAGCGGATTTTTCAACACGCTGACTTAATAAAAGTCCGCTGCTTAATCCGTCAAGATCACGAGAAACATATTCGTTAAGGTCGGCGCAAATTTGTTGCATATTCTGTTCGGCCTGCATTAAGCGCTCGGGATTTTTGATTTTATTGCTTTCCAATAGCATCATCACTTCGCTAGTCATTTGATTTTGCAAGCGGAACACTGCTTCCACATGGTGCTCAAAATCTTCACGAGACTGACGGTTCGCACCGTACCCACTTAAAAATGGAACAGTGCAGCCCGATATTAACGTAGTGACAACGAGCATCGCCATGCTACGTACAACGAACAACACTTTCATATTCATCATTTAATTTCTTCAAACCGCGATTTTGAGATCCTCCCCACCCTAAGAGAAGGGGATTTATAGCTTCCTTAAGAGTGAGTGTATCGCTACTTCTCACCGGTTCTTGCTGCTACTGACATTTACTTTCGCCGCAATTCAAGCATGTCATGCAGCCATCCATTAACACCATTGCTTTGGTGCTGCATTTGTTACACAGTACCGCTTTTTCAGGGAATGACTGGCCTTCTGACTCACCGTGTTGAGCTTCAAATTCGCGGCGCTTTTCATCAAGAAATTGTTTTTGATGGTCGGTCATAGCTTCCGGTTTAATCATACCTATGTGTTTTAAATGTGATTCGATCGCATAACCAATTTCAGCGACTAACGACGGCATAAACACACCGCCTTTTTTAAAATAGCCACCGTGTGGATCAAATACCGCCTTCATCTCTTCAACCAGGAAACACGCATCGCCGCCTTTGCGAAATACCGCAGAGATTAATCGAGTCAGCGCCAAAACCCATTGAAAATGCTCCATATTTTTAGAGTTAATAAAGATTTCATAAGGTCGGCGTTCTTCATGAGTCGTACCTTGGTTGAGCACAATATCGTTGATAGTGATGTACAAGGCATGTTCCGACTGTGGCGTTTTAATCTTATAGGTGGAGCCGAGCAGCACTTCCGGGCGTACAACATTTTCGTGCATGCTTTCCACCGACGGTTGTGTTTGCTCTTGCTTAATAACGTCGAGGGCGTCATTATTTAAAACTTTATAACTGATAATTTTTTTACTGATGGTATGGGTCATTTAGTTAGCCTTAACATTGTTACTATGAGCTTTGTTTCAACAGAAGAATTATCTTCAATGTTACTGCAAATTTCATCGGTTTTTGCGCGAGATACCCCGTCCTTCAGGGCGGGGTGATTGACATACAAACATATTGATTTTTGGTTGATAGGTTTTGGAATTCTGGTTGAGCAGTTTAAACTGTAGCAAGCCACGACCTATTTATAAAGTTGCCTCTGAGTCGTATAATCTTGCCGCTAATGTTCTCACACTAGGGCACCTCTGCCTATGAAACAGGTTAATTAAAGCTACACCTGGACAGGATAATCAGTCTTTTTCGCCGTTATCACGCAAAGTCACGGTCCGATTAAACACCAGTTTTCCAGCCACGCTATCCTTGGCATCAAAGCAAAAATAACCAATGCGCTCAAACTGGTAACGGCTTTCCGGTTCTGGATTAGCCAGACTGGCTTCCACCCGGCAATCAGTCAGGATTTTCAGCGAATCAGGGTTTATTGCATCGAGAAAGTTTTCTTCATTATCCGGATTGGCAACTTTGAATAAACGGTCATACAGACGTAATTCTGCCGGGTGGGAGTGCTGTTCTGAGACCCAGTGGATAACGCCTTTTACTTTTCGGCCTACCGGGTTTTTGCCCAGCGTATCAGGGTCATAGCTGCAACGTAGTTCGATAATATTGCCTTCGTTGTCCTTGATGACATCGTTACACTGGATAACGTAAGAACCGCGCAATCTGACTTCGCCACCGGCTGTCAAGCGCTTGAATTTTGCCGGCGGAATTTCGGCAAAATCATCTTGTTCGATCAAGATGATTTTTGAGAACGGCACCCTGCGTTTGCCCAGTTCCGGCTTTTGCGGGTGGTTGCCAACTTCCAACTCTTCGATCTGATCTTCCTGATAATTGTCGATGACCACGCGCAATGGCTGTAACACTGCCATGGCTCTGGGTGCGTTGTCGTTCAAGTCTTCACGGATGCAGTATTCCAGCACGCCCATTTCTATCCAGGAGTTTTGCTTGGTCAGACCGATGCGTTCGCAAAAATCGCGTATCGCTTTGGGGGTAAAGCCTGCTCGGCGTAAACCAGCGATAGTCGGCATACGCGGGTCGTCCCAGCCGTGAACGTGTTGTTCAGTCACCAATTGGTTCAGTTTACGTTTGCTGACGATAGTGTACTCGAGCTGCAAGCGGGCAAATTCGATTTGCTGCGGATGACAGGGTGTTTTCAACTGGTCCAGCACCCAGTCGTAAAGCGGGCGATGATCTTCAAATTCCAGCGTACACAGCGAATGGGTGATGTTTTCAATCGCGTCGGAAATGCAATGCGTGTAATCGTACATCGGATAAATGCACCAGTCATTGCCGGTGCGCTGGTGATGCACACGGCGTATCCGGTACAAGGCCGGATCGCGCATATTGATGTTCGGCGAGGCCATATCAATCTTGGCGCGCAACACGTACTGGCCGTCAGCAAATTCACCGGCGCGCATCCGGGCAAACAAATCCAGGTTTTCCGCTATCGAGCGGCTGCGATCCGGGCTTTCCTTGCCGGCTTCGGTCAAAGTGCCGCGATAGATTCTGATTTGTTCGGCGGACAAGCTGTCGACATAGGCCACGCCTTGTTCTATCAATTGTACGGCGTAACTATATAGCTGCTCAAAATAATCCGACGCATGATGCAATTCCGACCACTCAAAACCCAGCCACTGCACATCCCGTTTGATTGCTTCGACATATTCATCGCTTTCTTTTTCGGGATTAGTGTCATCAAAACGCAGATTGCAGCGACCGTTATTTTCGGCGGCGATACCAAAATTTAGGCAGATTGATTTGGCATGACCAATATGCAGATAGCCATTGGGTTCGGGCGGGAAGCGGGTGATGACTTGGCCATTATTTTTATTGTCTTTGAGATCATTGGCAATAATCGACCGGATAAAATTCGAAGCAGCTGGGGTATCGTTTGTGGACATGAAATTGGTATGAGTTATTGTAAGAAATTAGTGTCAATTTTTCTGCGTGCCATTATACCTTGAATGGCGTTCTGGAACTATTCCTCAACCAGGGTCTGTATCCGGTAAAAACCTTCGCCATTATGACCTAAAACCTCAGTCAGATAGGGCAGAACCTGTTTCATTTCAGCCATTAAGGTCCACGGAGGATTGATCATTATCATGCCGGTTGCAGTCATGCCGTGTTCCTCGCTGTCTTTACGCAGACCTAACTCAAATAATTGCACGTTCTTGATGCCCGAGGCTTTGATGGCGAGTTCTAGCTTTTGATTGCGGCTGCGATCAATGACCGGATACCAAAGCGCAAAAGTGCCGGTGGCAAAACGTTTATACATCGCGACCAGTGATTCAACTACTTGCTGGTAATCGGTTTTTATCTCATAAGAAGGATCAATCAGCACCAGACCCCGTCGTTCGAACGGTGGCAACAGGTTTAAGCAACCGGTTAAACCATCGGCATGAACCACCTTTATGCGCTTGTCCTTGTTGGCGATGGCGGTCAATAATTTTATTTCGGTGCTATGCAGCTCAAATAAACACAATCGATCCTTGTCACGCAGCAACTGCTTGGTAATTAACGGTGAGCCGGGATAGCGGTTCAAGTTATCCGTGCTGTTAAAGCGTTTAATCAGGCTGACATAGTGGGCAACACAATCCGGCAAATCCGTACGTTGCCATAATTTACTGATGCCGTTTTCAAATTCCCGGTTTTTTAACGCATAGTCACCATCCAATTCGTATTTTCCAGGGCCAGCATGGGTGTCGATACAGCAAAAAGGCTTGTCTTTTTTTCCTAAGCTTTCAAGGCTTTGTATCAGAATAATATGTTTTAAAACGTCGGCAAAATTGCCTGCGTGAAATGAGTGTCGATAGCTGAGCATGATAAATAAGGTAAGCAGATGTTTGAGTGGTGAAAACAATGTCCACGAAAGAGACGAAAAATGAACAGCAATTCAGAACACTTTGTCGACTATCGTCATGCCAATTTCAAAAGCAATTAGCCAGATAATGATCCATTCCAGGATTGTTGAGTGCCGGTGTTTTTGTTCATCCGCCAGCATTTCAAATAACTCATGGATGGTTTCCAGTTTTTTGGACAGCACGTCTGTGCGCGGAGTTATTTCCAGATATTTTGCGGTGACCCCATAAAAAGCTTCATATTCGGGGTATTCCCAAAAGAAGTCGGGGGTATCCAACAGGTCATAATTTAAAATGATGTCACTTTTGGTTAAAAACAGTTGTCCGCGAATTTTTGCGATTTTATTGCGGCTTAACTTAATCTTGCCATTTTCAGCCAGGGACTTGGGGATGTAGCTGGTATTATTGATTGTGGTGATTGCATTGGTTTCAAACGAAGCTAGCTTTATCGATTGCGCCATACCCTGGGATAAGGAAAATATCACAATGGGGTCCGAAGATTCGATTTCAATATGATCTTCAATAATGCGGGTGCTGGTGCAATCGAGAGCAAAGGTGAAGTTATCTTCTTCTGGCGTAGTTAATGGGTTTTCCGCATGATCCAGTAATAATTGATGCAGTTTGGCCTGCTGCTCGGAGCTAACATTCCAATGCACCACGGCGCCATAAGAAAACACTATCGACCAGGAGTGATCATCCTCAATCAACAAAGCTCCTTTAATAATCCGTATCAGTGTTGAATTAGACAGCAATTTTGCCAGGCTGCTGATGTTAAAACGTTGCGCCAGACAATAGGCCACGCAGGGCTTAATGGAGTGGTTTTCAGACATAAAGTGAACTCAAAAAGTTAATATTGGAGCCTTATTGACCGGAAATTGTCACCAGCCAGCCATTTTCGCCATCGCATCGGGTTATTTTTGAATTAACCTTAATATTTATTCTTGCTATGGTGTTATGTAATTCGGCGGGTAATCGACCTTTTACCCGATAAAAGTCTTCCTTTTCTTCGATCACTACTGTCACGGGAATAGTTTTTACGGTGACTTCAATTTGCTCAGGTTTACTGACATTAAATGCTAAAAAAGAGAATTCAGAACCGGGGGCGACAGAGGCTAAATTGTCTGGAACGAATTTGGTTAGCTGTGGTTTTGAGCAGGCATTTTCACCGCCACCGCCACCACTACGGTTTCCGCCGTGTCCGCTATGATGCTCTGAGGCATAACTGATATTAACGCAAGTCAGCATAAAAAATAAGGCAAGCAGCCTGAGTGTTGTCATGGTTTTGTCCTTTAATTATTGTAATGGCGCGAAAAGCGGGTTGTATTGATAAATGACTCATAAAATATTGGCATAGTCCTGTTCTAGCTGCCTGAAATTCATTGACGACATAAAACGGCTGAAACTCAGCCAGGACGAAAGCCCCATGAGATCTTTAAATTGCGGCGGCAGAAAGCGTGGTGCTATCACCGTGCCTTCGTCAACCAGATCAACCAACACTTTCATATCTTCAATCATGGTTTTTCCGCAAAACAGTAACGGGATACGATCCGGTTTACCCATGCTGACTGCTAGGCGCATGAAGTTATAAGTTAGCACAAAGCCTTTGATATAAGTCAGGTCCTTAGTAAACGGCATGCCGTCAGAACAGCTGCCTCTAAATACTCGGCTGCTAAGGGTATAACTTTCTTCCTGATCCAAACCCTTGTCTCTGAAAAAATTAAATATATCCATAAAGTCTGCGCCTTCTTCGGCCAGCGTGATCGCGCGCACCCGGTTGATCAGGCGCATCAGCCGATTGGGTGTGGAGCTAAAGGTTAAGATTTCCATTAACACTGCCAACCCCTCCTGAGTGATAGTTGCAGACGGCGGTCCTTTGCCAAGAAAAGTGCAATAGGGTTGGGCCAAGCCATTCAGCGTTGTGCCCAGATGCACCCATATTTCGTGAACTTCAAGTACGCGCAAATCGCGCATATTGAACAAGGCATCAGCACGCAATTTGATGTAATCAGTGCCGGCGGCGGCATCGGCGATAATCCCGTCGCTAAGCATTGCACGCAGGCCGTCACCGGGAAATACTGCTTCTATTTTTTCGTTAAGGATGGCAACAGCTTCCTTGGCGTTGATAGTCTTGGGTTCTTCAACCAGAATATCGAGCTTTAACAATTGCGACAGAGTGCCTTCCATCATGCTGCCTAGACCAGCAATGGTTGGATCGCCGACATGAAAAACGTCCTGAGATGAGCCGTATAATTCCTGGGAAATATTGGAAAAAGTAGGTTTTCCCCTGGATTCTAGCATACGCACCACGTCCAGATATTCCTTGCACATTCGGCGCATGATCACACTGAGTGGGTTGAGTTGACCCAGTTTGCGCATTAAATCCCGCTCAATCTGATAAAACTCCTGTTTTTTTTCGTTAGGATCAAAGCCTAGCGGACGTTGTTGGTAGTAATCCGGCGTAACTATCGGCAGTTTTTTACAGTGACTATCAAAAAATGCCTGCTTGATATGATCATCCCATTTGATGGCATCGAGTATGCGTATCGGTTGCTGCGCCTTGACTATCCGATCCGATAGCGTTTTGACTTCGGACAGATAAGCGGAAGGTTTAATGATTTTTTTGCGCATCTTTGTCGTCTATTAATTGTGTGATATTGGTGAAAGCACGCGATCTTTGTAGCGAAACATATGACCAGTATATCTTAAACGACTGTAATGTTTTCATAACACGAAAGGAATTCAGTGCTAAGGCCAGTGATTTTGATGAATTATTTATGATCAATTAAGATTAATTTAAGGTTAAATGAGCAAAATACTGCGTAAGTATTATTACCTATACAATATGAGCAAGAGTACAGCCGAGTATGAGCGAGAGTGAGAATATTTCATCAAGACGTAATTTCTTGAAAAACGTGGCTTATGGTTCTCTGTTAATGGTGGGTGGCACTGGAGTTGCGAATGCTAAAGTGCAAGCTATAGCTTCACATACCGTGCTTGCGGCGCCCTCAACTGGTCATACAGGGCGTATTCATGAGACATTGTCTTCAAATAAACCTGTATCCGGGCCAGATGCTTTTAATAAATTTAGGCGCAACTCGCCGTCGCATAAAGTACTTGCCTTCCATAACACCCATACTGGCGATCAGCTAAAGCTGACTTATTTTGAACAGGGACGTTATGTCAAAGGCGCACTTAGCGAAATTAATCATTTATTTCGAGACCATCATGATGGCACCGTTTACCCAATTGATCCGGCATTGCTGGATCAATTGTATGATTTAAAACATACGCTCGAAGTCAGAAAGCCGTTTCATATTGTCTCCGGTTATCGATCACCGGCCACCAATGCAGATTTGCGCAAACACAGCGATGGCGTGGCCAGAAATAGCCTGCACATGGAAGGCAGGGCGATTGATATACGTATTGAGGGATTGGACAGCATAAGAATTAGAAATGTGGCGTTAGCCATGCAAAGTGGCGGTGTTGGTTATTACGAAAGATCTGACTTTGTACATTTAGATACCGGCAGCGTAAGAACCTGGGACGGCTAGGCGCTATAAACGTTAGGGTGCATCGTATGCACCCTTTTTTGTAAAAAATATTCGTTATTGAATAAGCACTTCCTGACTGGCGTTTTTACTAATAAAAATTGATTGATCGGACAAATCATCAGGCTTGCTCAGTGCTCCTAATAACACTGTGTCATGACCATAAATATCAAGGTAAAACTCCAAATCATCATTCTGATCAAAAAAAGCGGTGGTATAAAAGAACAACACCGGTATCGGCTTTTTTAACAGCACTCGCTGTGTTTTTGGAGTATTCATAGCTATTTTTATCGTTTCTGGCGTCCAATTATCTTGATTTTTCAGCGCAAACTCAGCCAGTTTTTCAGGATTTTGCACACGTACACAGCCATGACTGAAATCCCTGCGTGATTTACTAAATAACGCATTTGACGGTGTATCATGCAAATACACATCATCTTTATTAGGAAAAATAAACTTTACTTTGCCCAGTGCATTTTTGTCGCCGGGTCGCTGTCTAATTCTTAGCTTGCCTTCTTTAAGCAGATTCATAGATTCCCGGTTAAAGGCAGTAGGCGTTTCTGTCCCGTGATTAACGGAAACCAGTTCCATGTTGTCCTTATCCAGGTAATGATTGTTTTGAATTAATTTGGGTAATAGTTCATTTTTTATGATGCTATAAGGTACATTCCAATAAGGCATAAAATCGATAAAACGCATTTCCGCCATTAATACCGGAGTTTGGGTTTTTAGTGCATTGCCGACGACGACTCTCATATTGACTACATTAGTATCTTGTTGATCAAACGTATCAAATGCCCATAATTGGAAGGATGGAATATTGACAATAATCGATGCTCCGGTACTAAGTTCAGGTAACCAGCGCAATCTTTCCATCGCCAATTCTATTTGTATCACTCGCTGAGTTAACGGTACGTTGAATGCGTCTACAGAACTTTCCCCTATATTGCCATCAGCATTCAACCCATGTCGTTTTTGAAACTTTTTAACACCAGTAACAATAGCTGGGGTATATAGTGATGATTTTTCAGTCCCGTTAATCGTTTTTTCTTCGGGCAAATCGCCTACAGTGATTAAAAACTGACGTAGTTCAGCAATTTTTGGATGCGATTCACCGGGATGCAAGGTTTTTTTAACTTCCAGTTTAAAAACAGGCGCATTTGCAGCAAGTTGCCGGTACTTAGCTAAGGCTGGCTTTAGTTTTTGATATTGCTTTAATTTCGGTTCAACCAATAGTGTTAGTCCAGCCAGCGTTTTTTGGCTCAGACTATTTTTAATCAGCACAGGTAAATCAATTAGCTTTTTCTCTCTTAATTTTAAGTTAAAGTTTATGCCTTGTGGATTTACCCGACCATAATGCAAATCATGTAGGAAGCGCAGCAACGAGATACTGAGCGCGGTATCATAGAGTGCCAATTCTTTGTAGGCATCAGGCTTGAGCTTTAAGCTGGGCTGAAATTTTTGCCAGAGCATTTCAGTATCATAATTTTTAGGATTCAAGCCATGAACAGTTGCGTTAGCAAGAAGAGTTAGCACTTCGGCGATATTCTTTTCTGTATCGGCGTTACCTAGCCACAACAGTTGCTGATTGGATGTTTTATAGAGCGCATCGAGATCCTCGGTACGATTTTGAAAATTAGATAACAGCAGAAATGGATGCTGTTTTGCCGTAATAATGGCAGTAATTTCTTGAGCTACGGCCGGTTCCTGATTGACGGTTTCTTCAGCAAACACTGCCGATACAGGTAAGCTCAAAAAAAGAAATATGAGCAATCGAGGAATAGAGTATTTTATAGTATTTTTCAATTTATTTTTTCGCTGAATGTTCGTGATGTTAAGTTTTGTAGTTAGCATGCGACCAACTTCTGCGAAGATAATTCGTCTTTTGCCATACGTCTTAGTTATGGTTCTGATTCTAACATCAACTACATGATTCGGAGAAATCTGACGCTGCATGTAGCGGTATTTTTATCGAAATATACCTGCTTTGACAGTCAGGTTTCTTGCTCCAGTTGTTTGGTCGATGCCTGTTGTCGACGTTGCAACTTGATCTCACGCTTTTGGAGCAGTGACTTGGCCGCATCTGCACCGATATGAGCTTCACCGCGTTTTCTGGCTAAGTCCATTTGTTTTTCACGTTCCATGAACCGGGTTTTTTGGTCAGGCGTGATTTTACCGTAACAATGCGGGCAACTTACGCCTTGCTGATAGGTGGAGCAGGCCTTGTCAGCCTCGGTAATCGGTACTCGGCAGGCGTTACATTGGTCGTAAACGCCTTTTTCGAGTTGAAGATTAACGGTCACCCGTTCGTCAAAGACAAAGCATTCACCTTCCCAAAGTGTTTCCTGTGCGGGAACTTCTTCCAGATATTTCAAAATCCCACCTTTGAGATGATAAACTTGGTCAAAGCCCTGTTCTTTCAAGTAGGCGGTAGACTTTTCACAGCGAATACCGCCAGTGCAGAACATCGCTACTTTTTTGTGTTTTGCAGGATCAAGATGATCCCTGACGTACTGAGGGAACTCACGAAAGCTCACAGTATTTGGATTAATCGCGTTTTTAAAACTGCCAACTTTGAATTCATAATCGTTGCGAGTATCCACCAGCAGGACTTCTGGATCCGAGATCAGTTGGTTCCAGTCTTTAGGGCTGACATAAGTGCCCACCACGCGTTTAGGGTCTATGCCCTGCACGCCCATAGTGACGATCTCTTTCTTCAGTTTGACCTTGGTACGGTTAAAAGGCATGGTATTGGTCAGCGATTCCTTGTGATCAAGGTCGGCCAGACGCGGGTCGCTATGCAACCAGTCTAGTACCGAGTCGATGGCCTGACGTGAACCCGCTATCGTGCCGTTGATGCCTTCGCTGGCCAGCAACAAAGTACCCCGTACCTGGTGGGCGTCCATGACATCATGCAGGGGTTCACGCAAGGCTTGATAATTTTCCAGCGTGACAAATTTGTACAATGCACAAACAACGATGTGAGACATGACTATTCCTTGTTGCGAGCCGGAGCAGAAAAATAAGCCATTATACGCGAGGGGACTAGCCTGTTATAAGAAATTGTTACCGCCACTTGGAATGCCGAGAAACCGGTGGTATTCTTCTCGCTTTATAGCTAGACCTTAACAAGGATGATTGCGTGCTGGATCTTGAAACTATTCGCCTGGATAAATGGTTATGGACTGCGCGGTTTTTTAAAACGCGAAAGCTGGCTGCTGAAGCGGTTTCTGGGGGGAAAGTTCATGTTAATGAACAGCGCAGCAAGCCCGGAAAAGAAGTCAAAATTGGAGCGATTCTGACTATTAGCAAAGATAATTACCGATGGCAGCTTACAATTAAGGCGCTAAACAATCAACGGCGCTCGGCAAAAGAAGCGGTTTTGCTTTATGAGGAAAGTGCTGAAAGCGTGGCTCAACGAGATTTGCAAATGATAAAAAATCGTGAACAGCGCGAATTGTTTGATTTTAGCGGCAGAGAACATAAACCTAATAAAAAAGAAAGGCGGCTGATTCACCAATTTAAACAAGGTTAAACATTACAAACAAGTAGGTGGCTTGGGCAAACCGGCTAACTTGCAGGCATATTTTAAAGGGCCATCGGGAAACACTTTATGCAGGTAACGACTGTTGCCCTTGGTTTCCCCTAATTCTTTGGCTATTGCTTTGGTAAAAACTCGCGCATTGGGCAAATGTTTATAGCACTGATAGTAATGACGAATAAAAAAAATAATTTCCCATTGTTCGGCATTCAGTTGAATATGATTTAACGTGGCCAGTTGCTGTGCGACAGCTTCATTCCAGTCTGCCGAACTTATCAAAAAACCCTGTTCAGTTGTTTCTAGGTCCATCATGCCCATGACTGAATAACCGGATGATTAATTGTCAATTCAACTAATCTGGCATAATCAATTACCTCGATCCCTTTAATTAGCTGATCGACAGTAATTCCTCGCACGACAAGGTCTTCCGACAACACGTAAAGGCGATTATTGCCCAGTTGTTGCGTTAACCTGGCGCTGATCTGGCCATGCTGCAAGAGCCGCAGAACTGCATTCTCGAGAAATACTGCAACATCCCCTAAAGCCATACGCTCCAAAACAGCGATTTCAATCGGCGACTGAAAAATAAGATGTAACACGTTAATGGCTGTCAGTTAATTTAAGGCCAATAATTCCGGCAACAACCAAGGTAATCGACAGCAGGCGATACCAGTCGGCGGATTCCTTAAATAAAAATATGCCCAATAGCGCCACACCGACCGCGCCCATACCGGTCCAGACCGCATAGGCGGTGCCTAGCGGCAAAGTTTTAATTGCCAGTACTAACAAATAAAAACTTATTCCACCTGATATCATCGTTATGATGCTGGGATATAGTTTGGTAAATCCTTGATTATATTTAAGACTTAACGCAAATGCTATTTCTGCAACTCCTGCAGAAAATAAAAAAAACCACGCCACGAACTCCTCCTTTTTTGTGCTTATATGACGGTTATTCTACAATAGATTAAATCCTGTAGCATTAAAACTTAGTTGTCAGTAATGAAAAACGAAAACTCTTTTTCAATTCAAAATTTAAGGCAAATAATTTATCACTTGTCCTTGTTATTTAAAAAAAAATGTCTGATCAGCGCAAGTTTTGGAGCAAATAAGGAATCCTATATCACTACTTTGCTTGAAATTAACGAAAAAAATAATACAGTGTTTTTTGATTACGGACCCAAGGAAGATTTAAATCAACGCTTACTCCATACCAACAAGGTTAAATTTAACACTCAATATATGGGCATTAAGGTTTCTTTTGTTGGTGAAGAGTTGAAGAAAATTAGTTATAAAGGAGAACCTGCCTTCAGCATGCCTGTACCTAAATCGCTTTATTGGATGCAACGTAGAGAATATTACCGAGTGAAGTCGCCACTCATAAAATCCAGTTATTGCCAGTTGATAGTCAAAGAAGACAAACCGCCCGTGAACCTCAAGTTATATGACATTAGTCTTACAGGCTTTGCACTGCTTAATGTTTCTAAAGAAATTTCTGAATTACTGGTTATCGGTAAAGTATTTGAGCAATCCAGGCTTGTGCTTTCAGATGCGGGTGAATGCTTGTTTTCCTTTGAAGTGGCTAATAAGTACATCATTAATCCGGACAAAGTACAAAAAATTCAAAAGATAGGCTGCAAGTTCATTAACATAACACATTCTGTTGAAACAATTATTCAGCGCTATATGCAGCAAATTCAACGAGAAGATTTGAAGAAGTAAGTCCGCTTTTTGGTAAAAAACGGCGTTGTAGAATGGCCATAAAAATTTTAAAATCCTATTGTAATCGTTGCCCGCACCATTCTGGGTTCTATCGGATGCTTCATGAGGCCAGTCTCCGGACTGGCTCCGGCTGGATAGGCATATTGATAGGCATAGGAAATATCATTAGTGGCCGAATCGAAGACATTGAACATATCAACTTCCAGTTTGTATTTTTTCTGTTTGTATCCCAGTCCCATATTAATGACGTTGGTAGCGTTGGTTCTGTACAGGCCTGAGGTATCCAGCGGCATGTCGCCAAAATGACGCAAACGAACAGTACCAAATAAACCGTTAGGGGCAACCACGGTAGCGCCGGTAGTGATAACCCGACCTACCGAGTTTGGAACATAGCTGTTGGTCTCGCCTTCCGGAATCACCAGATAATGCGCCGACGTCAAGGCAAAGTCGGCATCCAGCGTTAACCAATCAGTCGGCTTATAGTAATTTGTCCATTCAAGCCCGTAACGGTGAGACTTGCCTTTAATCTCGGTAGTACCGGCATCGCCGGTAAAGACCAGTTCCTGATTGCTTTCCAGCCACCAGAATGCCAGCGTGCTATTCAAGCCTTTGATAAAATGACTGCGCAAACCGGTTTCAGCACCGCGTGATCGAACCATCGGCGAAATCCGGGCCGAATTACTGTCTAGCGCAGTTCCCGTATTTGGATCACGTTGCAACGTAGTGCCGCGCGCATCGTTGGAGTGGTAGCCAAAACCGCCGTTGATAAAGTATTCGGTATTAAACCAGGGGCCGATCACCAGGCTTAACTTCGGGCTGACCAGGGCTTTACCGGCATGGCCTGAGTTGGCTGCATTGACGCTGGGATCATGCGTAGCCGTGTCAAGTACCGTGACCTCGTTATCAACAACATCGCCTCGTAAGCCGGCAATGGTACGCACTTTCTCATGCCAATAAGTCTGGTTTTTCAGATAAACGCCGGCCGTGGTTTCACTGATCTTACTGTGGCTGACCGTGCTGGAATACTGCCGGTTAACAGTGTGATCTAGTCCCAGTCCCAAAATTTCATCGTGACGAAGCTGAAAGCCCACGGTATTGTCCAGCTCAAACCCCAACAGTTTCTGGTAGCGGGTATGTTCGATGGTGCCACCGGTTTGCACCCGATGTTCAAACTGGTGTATCTGGTCGCCGTTAACCGGGTTGTCCAGGTAACCGGTAAAATTGGAAAACAAATCCACGTCGTAGTACAGCGCATAGACATGGGCGTCATTTTTCCAGTTATCGCCTTTATTCCAGAGTTGAGTGGCAAGACTATAGCGGTTGGTTTTTCCGCCATCACTGGGATCCATCGCAGCATAAAGGCCCAGCGTGCCGTTATCAACCAGGGTCTGTGCAATCTGGTTGGTTGCCATCCAGCTATTGCTATAGCCCTTGCCGTTAATCGACATGCCCCAGTTATCTTTATCAAGCGTGTAACGCAGCAGGCCGTTGAATTTTTTTGAATCTTCCGGCTGTTGCCAGACTCCATTGTAGCTATTGAATTCGCCGGCATAAAGCAAATTGCCGCTGCCTATTTTATTGGAATTGGCCGCCAACGTGCGGTAATAACCGAACTCGCCGCCGGTAAACTTCAGCAGGGCTTCCGGCAGCTGGTTTATAGAAAACATTTTTGTATAACCGGCGGATGAAAAATCGCCGACCTCGGCATAATAAGGCCCTTTGCCGTATTCAATGTTCTTGACCAGTTCGGGAATAACACTGTTGATGTCCATATAACCTTGTCCGTGGGTATGGGAGGGCATATTCATCGGTATGCCGTCGACATAAGTCGTGAAATCGGTGCCGTGATCGAGATTAAAACCGCGCAGAAAATACTGGTTAGCCTTGCCGGAACCGCTGTGTTGGGTTGCCAGAGCGCCGGGTATAATTTCCAGCAACTCGCCGTTACGGGACAGCGGCCGGTATTCAAATTGCGCCTGACTCACGACACCCTGAGAGGCCGAACCGGTGGTGCCGATAAGGTCTTTTTCCCGCCCGGTTTCAACAAGCATTTCATCAAGTTGCAAGGTTTCGGCTTTAGCCTGGGTGCTTAATAGTAGCGTCAGGCCAAGAATAAACGGGGTATTAAAGGGAATGGATTTTTTCATCGGTTTTTGCGCGAGATACCCCGTCCTTTAGGTCGGGGAGGGATAGCGCGTCGGCGTTAGCCGACCCAGCTCATACCGCTCCTATTGCGTTTGCTATCTTTAAAAAATTAGGTGCCTGTCTTTCCAAGCGGTCAACCCGTGAGGGTATCCCCGTAAGGGGCTAGTAACGCTGCGGTTTCCCGCAATCTCCCTTCGACAATGATTACAACCGGCTCTCACTGTTGCCAGTGACGAAAAGAACCTTCGGGGCTTTACCTTTCCCCAGCGTGATCCGATCCTTT
>CANNNV010000008.1 GCA_947506155.1 Methylococcaceae bacterium | reverse complement strand
GCGTGATCCGATCCTTTTAGAGCAGCGAACTAAGGAAGCATTCGCTGGTAAGTCTTAACGACCCATTGTAATCGTAGCACTGTGTTAGCGCTTAGTCTGGTCAACCTAGCTTTTACAAGCTCCGTCCTTCAGGGCGGGGTGATTGACAGCCTTGCCTCTAAATATTGGCTTAACACCCAGGGTAATTTGATATGCCTGTTGAACCGGTAGGTGTGCATGTCCTTACTCGACCGACATCGCTAAAGGTAGCTCGAGCCGCATAGTGGGCGGTGCTAAACGTTATGCTGTCTGCACCGATAGTACCGCGCCTAAAATTAAAGCTACTATTATTGCCAACAGCCGCATCCATATTTACAGAGCTAAAGTCAGCCCCTAAAACACGCTTTATTTCACAATAATCGGCAACTGTTGTCGTCACTTGTGCACAACTGCAGGCTGCTTTACTCGTTAAACCATAACACCAAGTTCCAGTATTTCCTGGGGTACGCGTGATAAGAACGGTTTGACTGCGTTTGATCGCTTCTGTACGCGCAAATTGCAAATCAGATTTTAACCCTTCAACAACTTGTTGTAGTCGATTACGCTCAATCGTATCTTGAAAAGACGGCACGGCCATTGCCGCAAGAATACCAATGATGGCAACAACTATCATTGTTTCAAGTAGAGTGAAACCGGTGTTTTTTCCCATTTTTATATGTACTCCATTTTTGTGTCGTTTGATTATAGATGACTATTGTCCTTAATTCGTTAACTGGTCTTCATTTCATCTATTGAATTTAAACGTTAATCAACTCAGTTGCCGACCGGTACATCGGCTATGAAACGAGCATCAAATAACATGGACAACTTTGAGATCAGTCAGGATTTATCCGCCTAGGGCGAATGAATTCGCCCCCACAGATATCATGGCGCGACGGGGTATGTGTTACCCCGTTGCAACCTTTCCAAAAGCCAAAAATACATTTAAATTATCAAACGTTTCGGACGGGGCAATATGCCCCGTCCAGCCCAAGCATCAAATAACATCGACAACTTTGAGATCCACCCACACAGATGCTCAACTTATTTCGTGTGCATTCCTATGCTATATTTGCTCAAAATAAAACAACTTAAGTTAAGGTGAAATAATGTACACATTAAGACGATCCGCCGGTTTTACTTTAATGGAATTGATGATTGTAGTGGCGATTATCGGGATTCTTGCCAGCATTGCTTATCCGTCATACACGGATTATGTGATTCGTTCCAAGCGTTCGGATGGTAAAGCCGCGCTGTTACAGGCTCAACTGGCACAGGAAAAATATAGGGCTAACAATATTACCTATGGCACGCTTGCCCAGATAAACATCAGCGCTACCTCAGCTGAGGGTTATTACACTGTTGCCGTCCCAACAAACACAGCCACAACTTACACTGTTACCGCTACCCCACGCACATTTACAGACGCTGCATGCGGCATCCTAGGCGTTGATCAGGCAACAACTAAAACCGTCACAGGCACTAATTCTGTGGCAAATTGTTGGTAAGAATAGGCTGTAACGAGTTTACCTTTGTTTTTTCAGTAAGTTAGAAGCTGTTGCCAGTAATTGCGCTTTTTCAGGGCGACAACGCGGTGTAAATCCTCTTTAGATCATAGATTATGCGGCATCAGGAACTTTTTTTATTTATAGCTTTGACACAATCCGAATCTCATGATAAAAAGTACCCTGTCGTTTAATACTTAATTCGACAGCAACCCAAAAAAGCAATTTATTGGGGGGCTCCCTTCGAAGAAAGGGAATAATATATAATATAAACATACGAGGATTTTAAAATGGCTGAAGAACAAGAAAAAGACAACACATGGTTGATTGCTGGTGTTGCTATTGCTGCTGTTATTGTATTAGTTGTAATGTTGAAACAAGACGAAACAAAGCATTTAGCAAGTGGCGCTGTTGCAGCCAGTAACGCTGAAGTATTCTCGAAAATTGATGCGAAAAAAACCAGTAACAAAACTGGTAACGTAGGCAACTAAAAAATAAATACCCCCCGCTCCTAGTGACGGGGGGTATTTTTTTGCCTTTTAATTCCCCGCGCTCTTAAGCTTTAGAGCCGTATTACAACCCCCTGCATAATTTCTAAGGCCTCAACGCACTTAGTTCATCGTAGACTTCAGCTGTTAATTCCTCCCTCCGTTCACTTAGTCCCAAGGACCTCCATGTTTAATATTGCGCTCTTTGAGCCAAAAATACCGCAAAATACTGGCAATATTATTCGGCTCACGGCTAATAATGGTTGTCATCTGCACCTGATCGAGCCACTGGGTTTTGATCTTGAAGAAAAAAATTTACGGCGCTCTGGTCTGGATTATTTTGACCTCGCTAAGCTAAGCCTATATCCAAACTACGCCGCATTTATAGAGGCCATGCAAGGACACAGAATAGTGGCCTTAACGACCAAGGGAACTCGTTTATATAACCAAATTGAATACAAGTCGGGTGATGTTTTACTGTTTGGCTCTGAAACAGCTGGCCTACCTGACGCTATACACCGCACTATTCCATCAGACCATCAATTAAGAATCCCTATGAAACCTAATAATCGTAGCCTAAATTTATCTAATGCGGTGGCGTTGGTTAGTTATGAGGCTTGGGCACAACTTGGCTTTGTTGGGGCTAGTTAACCGCAGTAACCAGAAGGATTTTTCGCCAAATATTGCTGGTGCATATCTTCGGCATAATAAAATTCACTGGCTGGCAGAATTTCAGTGGTTATTGGGTTTAAGCCGGCTTGAGTGAGTTGCTGCTGGTAATCTTGTTTTGAAGTTTGCGCGAGTTCAAACTGTTGCTGGGTGTAGGTGTAAATTCCAGAGCGGTATTGTGTGCCGATGTCGTTACCTTGTCGCATACCTTGGGTAGGGTTATGGGATCGCCAAAAAAGTTGGAGCAACTCAGAATATGAAATTATCTCAGGATCATAAATCACGCTGACTACTTCATTATGTCCGGTTAAACCGGTACATAATTCCCGATAGCTCGGATTAGGCGTGTAGCCCCCAGTAAATCCGACTGCGGTGCTAAATACTCCAGGACATTGCCAGAATTTTCGTTCTGCTCCCCAAAAACAGCCTAAACCAAACAAAGCTTGCTCAAGGCTTTCTGGAAACGGTGGTACTATCGGGTTTTCTGTTACAAAATGCCTATTGGTGACTACCATGAGCGTGTTGCGCCCAGGTAAGGCTTGTTTAGGGTCGAGTAAAGTGAGTTTTTTAGATGAGAAAATCATGATTTGTGGTATTTTTATCCAAATTATTTTAATCAGGATAGGTAATCCTGATGCCTTAAAATGTGTAACTTTTAACTGGAAAAACATGATAGAGCAAGACTTATTACGCCGATTTTTATTTGAAGAGCAGGGCGTTCGTGGAGAATGGGTTAAGTTAACTGACAGTTGGCAAGAGGCCAAGCGCCACCAGCACGGCTCTGATATTTTACAGCAGCAACTGGGGCAGGCACTGGCAGCGGTAGTCATGTTATCAGCTACGGTAAAATTTAAAGGCTCGATGATCCTTCAGGCTCAGGGTGATGGTGATATTAAAACCTTGGTTGCTCAGGCAACTGATCAGCTAAAAATCAGAGGCTTGGTAAGAGGTAAAGAAAATGTAAACCAAGGCTCTTTAGAATCAATGTTCGGTCAGGGACGCTTAGTGTTAACTATAGAGTCAGGCACCGGCTCACCTTATCAGGGTATCGTTCCGTTACAGGGAACAAATTTGTCTGCCGCCTTGGAAACTTATTTTGCACAATCTGAGCAGCTTAAGACCCGCTTGTGGCTATTTTCCAATGACACCCAAGCGGTAGGGCTGTTGTTGCAGGAATTACCTACACAAGACAGTTATCAGACAGATTGGGAGCATATCGAAATTCTGGCTAACACTATCACTGAACAAGAATTGCTCGAGCTAGATTGCGAAACACTTTTGTATCGTCTGTTTAATGAAGAAAAAGTCAGGCTGTTTGATCCAGAACCGGTAGAATTTAATTGTGCTTGTTCTCGTGCAAACATCGAGACAACTTTATTTGCGCTGGGACGGACCGAGTTAGAGGCAATCCTCAAGGAGCGCGGCAGTATTGAAGTAAATTGTGAGTTTTGTAACGAACGCTACCATTTTGATAATGTTGATGTAGAAACGCTGCTGTTTCAAAAAAGCAGCACTGATGACGCTGAAACACGGCACTAAAAATCGATGCAAACCGGAATAATTAAACGAAGTTTTCGTATTATATTTTTGCTGGTACTGACGGCTTCATTATCTGGTTGTATGTACTGGATTCGGGCTTATCAAGTTTATTTACAGATGAATGAGTTTGACCGCCACTTTTCGGTTCTGGCCAAAGACGACTTTACCTTGTTTTTCAAAGATCCTGTTCTTTACAGCAAAGACTTTGTTTCCTTGTCCAAACTTTATGCCAGTCAGGATGACCTAATGCCGGATGGCAGGCGTTGGCGCTACTGGTTTCGCAAAGTCGATGGTAACAACAAGCTGATTGAACCCGAGGTAAAATTTTATTCGGATTTGCAGTTTAATAAAGAAAATCGTTTGATTGCTTGGTCATTTTCTTCATTGTTTTTGGCAATTGCACCGCCAAAATTTTTAGAGGTTTCTTTACGCTCCATAGCTGGAGCTGAAATCGATAAAGAAAAACAACAGCTTAAAGCCAACTCGGCATTGCTGCAAAAAATATCTGAAGATTTGCCCAAAAAACCGGCTGTTCTGGCGCAACTGGGTGAGCCTTTTGAAATACAGGATGAAGCGGAGCAAGAAATATATATTTACCGTTTCTTGCTGGAAACGCATCACATAGAAGCGGGCTATGAAGACCGAGCGTTAAACGAAGTTAAGATTACGTTCGATAAAAAAACTCAGGAGCTGGTTAGAATGGCTGGACGTTTTGCCGGGCTTAAGGTTTCAATTAATTATCGAAAGTTTCAGGATGAAGTGCCTGACGTTACTCAAAACAAACAGCCATAAAAAAGGCCTAGACGATAACATCTAGGCCTTTTCTTACGTTGTAACGCGACTAATTAATTTGGTGCTTACAGCTTATCAGCATTTTTATCCAGATAATCTGCAACGCCTGCAGGGCTTGCATTCATACCACTATCGCCTTTAGTCCAGCCGGCTGGGCAGACTTCGCCATGTTCTTCATGGAATTGTAAGGCGTCAATCATGCGCAGTAATTCATCCATGTCACGACCTAAAGGCAGATCATTAACAACTTGATGACGAACTTTACCCGTGCGATCGATTAAAAATGTGCCACGGTAAGCCACGGCAGGCGCGTCGGCTTCAACGTCATAATCTTTACAAATTGAATGAGATAAATCAGCAGCCATGGTGTAACGCACAGGGCCTATACCACCTTTATTGACCGGTGTATTGCGCCAGGCGTTATGAGTGAAATGAGAATCTATAGATACAGCAATCACTTCAACATTACGGCTTTTAAAGGCATCCATGCGGTGATCTAACGCGATCAATTCACTTGGACAAACAAAAGTAAAATCTAATGGGTAGAAAAATACTACCGCATACTTACCGTTAGTAGCTTCTGAAAAGCTGAATGAATCAACTATTTGACCATCGCCTAAAACAGCAGGAACTGTGAAATCAGGTGCTTGTTTACCGACTAATACGCTCATTGATTATCTCCAATAAATAGTGAAAAAACAAAAGGTTGTTAACTTGGTGTTAGCCACACATTAAAGTGACTTAATTGAATTGTACACCAGGTTAGTCAGGAATTGGAGAGAGTTGTTATTTTCAACTTGCTTTAATTTTAAATGCGACCATAATCTGTCATCAATAGCTTACAACGATGCCAGATATTAACTCTACTTTGTGTGTCTTTAAAGCTGGTCGGCCTAACATGGCTGTTAAATTCCCTTAAGTTTGTTTGAAGAGGTTCTATCATGGCAAAAAATAAACATATTACCGAACCTGACGTGTTTGGTTTTCAGGTTCGTATTGTTCGGCGAGGCAAGGAAAGTAGTCGTTATTTTTCGCATAAATTGTGGGGCAACAAGGGGAAATCCTTAAAAGCCGCGATTACTTGGCGTGACCAAATGCTGATCGTTTTAAAAGGCAGTAAAACACGATTTCTTAAGCCGCCCAAAAACAAAACCACTACCGGGGTTACTGGCGTATCCAGAACCATTAAGTATGATCATCGTAAAGATAAAAGCTATCTTTGCTATACCGTTTTTTGGGTTAATAACTGCAAATCTAGAAATAAAACCTTTCAAGTTGGCAATGTAAATATAGTCACCGCAGATGATGAGTTACATGCGTTTCGTACCGCCAAACTCTTCAGAAGTTGTTACGAATTTTCAATTGATAATGACCTTCAATTTTATGACGATAAATTTGTTGGCTGGAAAAAAACACGTTTATACGACAATGAGAATTTGAACGCAGTCGAGATGTAAACCTCAAAGCTGGCCAGCGCTTTTTTGGTAAATAGCAGATAAAAATCTAGCCCATGTATTTTTTGTTTTAAAATCGATGTTGGCAACTAAATAGTCCGCTTGAAAAAGATCGAACTATGCCCCATGTTAGCAATTACTTCAAAAACTCCTTGATGAGGCAAGTATTATGCGGATGGACAAATTAACCAGCATGTTTCAAACGGCATTGGCTGATGCACAGAGTCTAGCCTTGGGCAAAGACCATCAATTTATTGAGCCGACCCATGTGTTGTTAGCCTTGCTGGATCAGCAGGGCGGCAGCACGAGACCATTGCTAGCCCAGATGGGTATTAACACGCAGTTGTTGCGCACCGAGTTGGTTAAGGAGTTGGGGCGTATTGCTACGGTTAGCGGTTCTGGTGGCGACGTGCAAATTTCCAATGAACTAACTCGCTTGCTGAATTTAACCGACAAACTGGCGCAAAAGCGTAATGACTCGTTCATTTCCAGTGAATTATTTTTGTTAGCGGCTTTTGAAGAAAAAGGCCTGCTTCAGGACCTGCTTAAAAAAGCTGGTGTCACTAAACAGACCGTCGAAAAAGCCATCGATGCAATGCGCGGCGGTCAGCCGGTGGACGATCCCAACGCTGAAGACCAGCGTCAGGCACTGAAAAAATATACCATCAATCTGACTGAACGCGCAGAACAAGGCAAGCTTGACCCTGTGATCGGGCGGGATGACGAAATACGTCGGACGATTCAGGTTTTACAGCGGCGTACCAAAAATAATCCGGTGTTAATCGGCGAACCGGGCGTGGGTAAAACCGCGATCGTTGAAGGTCTGGCGCAACGCATTGTTAATGGCGAAGTGCCTGAAGGTATTAAGGGTAAGCAGGTGTTGGCTCTGGATATGGCTGCACTGATAGCGGGGGCAAAGTTTCGTGGCGAATTCGAAGAACGGCTTAAAGCTGTGTTGAATGACCTGGCCAAACAAGAAGGGCAGGTGATTTTGTTTATCGACGAATTGCACACTATGGTTGGTGCGGGCAAGGCAGAAGGTGCTATGGATGCCGGCAATATGTTGAAACCGGCATTAGCGCGTGGTGAATTGCATTGCGTGGGTGCTACGACGTTAGATGAATATCGCAAATATGTTGAAAAAGATGCCGCCCTGGAGCGTCGATTTCAAAAAGTGCTAGTTGATGAGCCGTCAGTTGAAGACACGGTTGCTATTTTGCGCGGCCTAAAGGAAAAATACGAAGTGCATCATGGCGTTGATATTACCGATCCCGCTATTATTGCTGCGGCAAATTTATCTTATCGTTACATTGCTGACCGCCAGTTACCAGACAAGGCCATTGATCTGATTGATGAAGCGGCCAGCCGTATTCGCATGGAAATTGATTCAAAACCAGAAGAAATGGACAAGCTTTATCGGCGTTTGATTCAGTTAAAAATCGAGCAGGTCGCGCTTAAAAAGGAAAAAGACGCTGCGTCTAAAAAACGTCTGGAAATTCTCGAAGACGAAATTGTCGAGTTGGGAAAAGAATATTCCGATCTGGAAGAAATCTGGAAAGCTGAAAAAGCCTCATTACAAGGTTCTGCCTCAATTAAAGAAAAATTGGAACAGGCTAGAACCGAGTTGGAAGCCGCTAGTCGAGCCAGTGATTTGGCGAAGATGTCCGAGTTGCAATACGGCATTATTCCAGCGCTGGAAAAACAACTGCATACCGATGCGCCAGGTGAGACCCAAAAAATGACCTTGTTGCGCAACAAAGTTACCGAAGAAGAGATTGCTGAAGTGGTGTCGAAATGGACCGGCATTCCGGTGTCGAAAATGATGGAGGGCGAGCGCGATAAATTATTGCGCATGGAAGAGTATCTTGGTCAGCGGGTGATTGGTCAGCAAGAAGCGCTGAAAGCCGTCAGTAATGCGATCCGTCGTTCCAGAGCAGGCTTATCTGACCCGCATCGTCCGAATGGTTCCTTCCTGTTTTTAGGGCCGACCGGTGTCGGTAAAACCGAGCTGTGCAAGGCATTGGCCGAATTTATGTTCGACACCCCCGATGCAATGGTGCGCATCGATATGTCCGAGTTTATGGAAAAGCATTCAGTGGCGCGGTTGATTGGTGCACCTCCGGGTTATGTCGGTTATGAAGAAGGTGGCTATTTAACCGAGTTGGTTAGGCGCAAGCCGTATTCGGTTATTTTGATGGATGAAATTGAAAAAGCCCATCAAGATGTGTTTAATATTTTGTTGCAGGTACTCGATGATGGCCGCTTGACCGATGGTCAGGGTAGAACGGTAGATTTCAGGAATACTATCATCGTGATGACGTCTAATCTGGGTTCGGATATTATTCAATCGCTGTCCGGGGAAGCGCTTTATTCGGTCATGAAGACAGCGGTGATGGATCAGGTCAGCAGCCGATTCCGTCCCGAATTCATCAATCGAATTGATGAGGCGGTGGTATTTCATTCCTTGGGGCGAGGACAAATTCGCGCTATTTCAGAAATCCAAATCGAATATCTACGTAAACGTTTACAGGATAGAGAAATCGGTTTTGAAATTTCCGAACAGGCGTTGGATTTATTAGGCGAGGCGGGGTTCGATCCAGTTTATGGAGCTAGGCCTATGAAGCGGGCCATTCAGCAACAACTGGAAAATCCGTTAGCTCAGGAAATACTGGCCGGTAATTTTATCGCGGGAGATATTATAAAGGTTGATGTTGAACATCAGATTATGCGGTTTTTGAAAAGATAAATTATTCACCACGAAGATCACGATATTTTTTCTTCGTGGTGACGTTTGCTTTATTTACCTGTGGTAGCTTCAATAAACGGTCTGAAGGCAGATCTTATGTCACGGACTTTTTGACTATCGCAAAGCTCGGTACCTAACGAAGATTCTCGACAGCGAATATCGAGAAAAAGCTGTTGTTTTTTGTTTCCATCTTGTATTTTTGAGATTGATAAGCTCAGATCACTATCGATTGCCGGCGCCCTGCCCATAATCAAGTTGTCGGTATCGGTATCAATCGGTGTGGTGGCATAAATTTTGAAAAAATCATGCACACTTAACCAAGCCTTGGTGCAGAGTACCGCTGTGTCGCAGACATACAGGCCAATCTGATCGGCTGCTTGGTTATCTGTCGTTTTGTCATCTACTGTTGATAAGTTTTTAGTTTCCTGGGTTAAAAATTTAAATCGTTCAATATCGGTTTCAAACTGAGCCTTAGCTCGGTTTTTTTTCTCGATGTGTCTATTGATTTCAGCATAAGCCTCTTGTATCTGTGCTTCCGTTTGTTTAATGTCATTTAATAAAAAAGGCGGCACTTTTTTGCCGTTACGTTCGAGTTCAGCTGCTTTCTTTTGTTGTGTTTCCAGTTGATTTTCTACCCGTTTTAGATTGCCCTGCGCTACATTTCTCTGGGTATCCAGTGCTTGCATTTTTGCGTAAAGACTAGCCTGCATATCTTCGATATTACGAAAGGTGCTGATCAGTACCTTATCGTTAGCGGCTTGCTGAGCGATGATTTTTTCCTGAGCTTTTTTCAAATCAGTAAGCCGATTATCCATAGCTTGTTGTTCTTTTGTTTTGGCCTGTTCGGTGACCTCAACAACACGGGCTTTTTGATTTAGCGACTCTCGTCGATATTGTGCATCTTCAGGCGGCACCTGATCTGAAAAAGTAGTTTCGCCATGCTCATCAACCCACCGGTACATTTTTTTTGCAAATACCGATGGATTGCTGCATAGCATCAAGAAACAGGCTAAAAAAATACTGACTGAGAAAATATATTTTTGCATGGGCGATCAATTAACTGATTTTTTCGGCAAATGTAAATTATAGAAGGCCTTTCACAAAAAAATATCAAAGTGTAGTTCATCCGGCAGTAAAGGCAGCTTTTTAGGCGAACTAATAGCGATGCGTTTTTCCCGTCCGGATTCTCCGGAGATTAGTTTACAGGCCGATTTGCTGACCGCAAACTGCTGGGCTATAAAAGCGATCAATTGCTGGTTGGCTTTACCATCAATAGGCGCGGCCTTGATTCTGAGCTTTAACCTGTCGCCGTGCAGTCCCGACCATTCATCCTTACTGGCTTTGGGCTGAACATGAAGATTCAGTGTCAAAATGCCCAGCTCCCAGTGGTACCAGTTCAACCGATCAAGTTTGCTAATTGATGCAACGGCGGCAGTATGACCATTTTTGCCAATTGTAGCAGCATTAACACGGCTAACGGCGACAAGTCCATGCCACCAAAATCAGGGATGACTTTGCGGCAGGTGTTAAGCAACGGCTCGGTCAAACTGTGTAGGATAGACGATGCAGAGCCAAACATGCCGGGATTCATCCAACTAAGTATAGCCCTGGCAAATACCGCATAGATGAAAATATTGATTAGCAATGAGACTAACTGGGTCAATGATAAAATAGCTAATGCGCCGATACTGATCTCAATATCTTTTAGTAGCAGAATTGAAAAATCGGCCAGCATTTGCAGCGAAAGTACCAGCACCAGTGAGGATGTATCAATTTTTCCGATAGAGGGCACAAAACGGCGCAACAGCTTTAACGGCGGATGTGTGGCCTTGACCAGAAACTGAGAAATGGGATTATAAAAATCAGCGCCGCTCCATTGCAATAAAAAGCGCAGTAACACGCCTAAAATATACAAGGAAAATAGCGAGTCGATTATAAAAATAACCGGGTCAGTCATGTAGCTGGAATCCATTAGAAACTCTCCATTTGTTTGGACATCTCAACAGAGTGGTCTCGCGCCGCATGTAAGGCTTTTGATACCAGTTCGGTAAAACCGCCCTGCTCAAAAGTCTCTACAGCTTTTTGTGTGGTACCACCTGGCGAGGTCACGCGCTGGCGTAGTTGTTCTGGCGATTCGACTGATTCTAGTGCTATTTTGGCGGCACCCAAAGCGGTTTGTTGCACCAGTAACCGTGCAGTTCCAACGCTCAGACCCAGTTCCAATGCAGCTTTTTCCATCGCTTCCATCAGTAAAAAATAATAGGCGGGGCCGCTGCCGGACACCGCAGTTACTGCATCCAGCTCGGTTTCATTTTCAACCCATAGCGCAATGCCGACGGCACGTAAAATACTTTCGGCCAGATTACGTTGTTCAGCGGTTACCTGAAGGTTGGCATGCAAGGCGGTAGCGCCAGTCAACACTAGCGCCGGTGTATTGGGCATGCAGCGCACAATGGCGGTATCATTGCCTAACCAACGGCTCAAACTGCTTTGGTTAACACCGGCAGCGATTGAGACGACCAGTGATTTTTTTTGCTGAATCAAGGCCGCGACGCTTTGTGCAACAGCGCTCAGTGCTTGCGGCTTGACTGCGAGAACCACAACATCAACCGCATTAATAATGTCATCATTGCTGGCCGACGTGTTAACGTTCAGCTGCTGCTTCAGTCCAGCCAGCGTGTCGGGATTAATATCTGACACCCAAATCTGTTCCGGGACATGGCCGCTGGCAATCAATCCGCTAATCAGACTTGATGCCATATTGCCGCCACCGATAAAACCTATCTTGTTTGTTTTCATGGTTGATAATGAGTTGGTTGAGTTAAAAGTATTTTACCCTATATGAGGTCTGCATAAGAAATCACAAGGCTATTCATCCAACCTGCTGTGTTACATTACCTAAAAAACGATAAACAAAGCTTATGATTGAAACCATTTATATAGAAGAAGCCATTCTGCAACATCCGCGCGTTGTTGAAATTATTGCGCGATTTCCGCAGGCTAGAAAAATCATTTGCGGCCGTTATGGTGAGGTTTTTAATCCCAAAGCGCAAAATTTTCGCCTGCAAAAACAGCAGCCTGCCTTGATACTGGCGGAAAAGTATAAAAATTTCGCACTGCCCGCGCCCTTGGGTTACGGCATCGGAGCTTTACGAAACTATTATTTTTCGCACATGCTTAATTGTTTGTATGATTGCCGTTACTGTTTTTTACAGGGCATGTATCAGTCGGCCAATTATGTGCTGTTTGTTAATTACGAGGATTTTCAGCAAGACATCCGGCAGTTATGCGCTAAGTCACCTGATGAAGATCTGCATTTTTTTTCTGGCTATGATTGCGACAGTCTGGCGTTGGAGCCGGTAACAGGCTTTGCCGAGCAATTTTTACCCTTTTTTGCAAGCTTACCCAATGCCTGGTTGGAGTTAAGAACTAAAAGTACCCAGGTTAGAAGCCTGTTAAATCGTGAGCCTTTGCCCCGCTGCATCGTGGCTTTCAGCCTGTCTCCCGATATTATTGCCAAAAAAGTTGAAGCCAAAGCACCTTCGGTACAGCGCCGACTGGAGGCTTTATGCAAATTACAAGAACAGGGGTGGCAGATTGGACTGCGCTTTGATCCATTGATTTATCAATCGGGCTATCAACAGCAATACCGGGAATTTTTTGAGCAGGTTTTTTCCTGTATTAATTTTGATTTACTGCATTCAGTCAGTCTTGGCGTGTTTCGCCTGCCGGAAAATTTTTATAAAAAAGTACACAAACTTTATCCTGACGAAAAACTATTTGCTGGGCCGCTGGTCAGTCAGCAGGGCATGGTTTCCTATCAGCAGGAACTGGAGCAGGAGATGATGGCGTATTGCACAGAACAACTGTTAACTTATATTCCAGAGGAAAAATTTTTCCCATGCAACTGATAAAGCGGACAATTTTGGTGACTGGCGCCAGCTCTGGCATCGGCAGGGCCGTCGCCAGCAAGCTATTAAAACAAGGGCATCGGGTACTCGGCGCATCCCGCGATTGCAGCAAGTTTTGTCAAAAAATAGATGACTTCATTCCGGTACAGCTCGATTTAACTCGGTTAGCTGAGCTACCACAAAAAATGCGCGACGTGGAACACCAGTTTCCCGAACTTGACGCCGTGGTTTTTTGTGCCGGTAAAGGCCAGTTTGGCTCGGTGGAAGAGTTTTCATATGCACAAATTGAAGAACTGATGGCGCTAAACTTTACCAGTCAAGCGTTTCTGGTTCGCGCTTTATTGCCCGGTTTAAAACGTAAAGAACATAGCGATTTGATTTTTATTGGCTCGGAAGCTGCTTTGAAAGGTAGTCGTAAAGGCGGATTGTATTGCGCCAGTAAATTTGCGCTGCGTGGCTTCACTCAGGCTTTGCGCGAAGAGTGCGGAAAAAGCAGTGTGCGTGTCTGCCTGATTAATCCGGGCATGGTCAAAACCCCATTTTTTGACCACTTGTCTTTTGAGCCGGGCGATGATGACAGCAATTTTATACTGCCTGAGGATGTCGCCGAGGCAGTGTGTTACGCGCTGAATTCAAGAGCGCAGATTGTGATTGATGAAATCAACCTCAGCCCTTTAAACAAGGTTGTGAAATTTAAAAAAGCGTAACGACTCAGCGGCAAAAATAGTGCTACTTGCGATAAAGTTACCCCGCTTCTTCTTTATCATCTTCATCCGTAGCCATATCCGAAATTTCTTTTAACCGGGAAATGGCTTTAAAATTGATGCTGTTTTCCGGGTAAAAGCCTTCGCTATCAGCTGTGCCGGCTTCTTGTCCGGTCAGTAATTCCAGGGTTTCATCAACACTGGACACCGCATAAACCGCAAACAGCCCCTGCGCCACCGCATCTATCACTTCCTGTTTTAACATCAGATTACGTTTGTTCGCGGCCGGAATAATGGCGGCGTGCTGGCCGGTAAGGCCTCGCGCCTGACATAATCTGAAGAAGCCTTCTATTTTCTCGTTAACACCGCCTACTGCCTGCACTTCGCCGTATTGATTGATCGATCCGGTCACTGCAAACGATTGATTAATCGGTGTTCGTGTCAGCGCTGAAATAAGACAGCAAAGTTCGGCCAGCGAGGCACTGTCGCCATCGATATAACCATAGGATTGTTCAATTGCGATGCTAGCAGAGATGGCCAACGGGAATTGTTGGGCATAGGTGTGGCCCAGATAACCGGTCAAGATCATCACGCCTTTGGAATGGATGGCCTGGCCTAGTTCGACTTCCCGCTCGACATCGACTATGCCTCGGGAACCTGGGGAAACACTGGCGGTAATTCGTACCGGCGCGCCAAAGCTGCTGCCGCCGACTTCCAGCACGGTCAAGCCATTGACTTTGCCCAGCGCCTCGCCTTCGGTATCAATCAGTATTGTGCCAACCAGCATTTCTTCGAGGATGTTTTCCGGCATTCTGCCGTTACGATGCTCTCGTGCGGCCAGCGCTTGTTCTATATGGGTTCTGTCACAAATCGACTGCTTGCCCCAGTTGCAAAACAGGTTAGCTTCGCCGATTATTTCCAGTGAATCCTTGATCCGGGCTGAGAAATGGTGCTGGTTTTCCGACAGCCGACAGCTATGCTCAATCAGACATTCAATAGCCGTGCGCGTTAACGGCAGGCCGCCGGAATTGATCATCCGCAGAATAAAACGCTGGGTGGATTCATCGGTACGCGGAATGTAATTGTCAAAATCAGCCAGGATCTTGAACATCTCGTTAAACTCGTCATCCAGTTCCTCCAGCAGATAATACATGTCTCGGGAGCCGACCAAAATCACTTTAACATTTAATGGGATGGCTTCCGGCTTCAGGGTAATAGTGTTAATGCCGAGGTCTGAATACGGCGAATCGATTTCGATGTAGCCTGATTGCAGTGCGCGCTTGAGGCCATCCCAGACGAACGGATAATTCAGCAGTTTCTCGGCGTCAAGTATCAAATAACCGCCGTTGGCTTTGTGCAAGGAACCGGCGCAAATCCGCCGGTAATTGGTGACCAGGGCGCCCTGGTCGCTGACATATTCGATGCGGCCAAACAGGTTTTGATAAATCGGATGAGGCTCGTAAATAACCGGTGCGCCGGATTCTTGTTTGTTATCAACCAGAATGTTGGGCGCGTACAGCTCGGTCAGTAGCAGTCGTTTGGTGGTGTTATCCTGAGGTTCGGGCGTCCGGCTCGGCATCAGATAATCCGTGATGGTGTTATTCAAGCTTTTTTGCATTTTTGCTAAGAAGCAACGTACATCCTCGATAGCCTGGTAGCTGTCATTCAATTCGGCAAACAGCGGTTCTATCGCCAGGCTGATCGTGTCATTATCCAGCTGTTTGACTTTTTCAACCATGGCCCTGCGCCACTGGGGCATTTCCAGCAATACTTCGCTCAGATACTCTTCCAGTTTTTCGACATGTTTGTGGAATATTTCGCGTTCTGGTCGGGGCAATTGAGTGAATTGATCTTCGTTCAGCGCTTTGTTGTCCAGGATGGGGGCAAAAGTAATCGACTCGCTTTCTCTGAATAAGGCAATGTTTAAGGTCTGAGCTTTTTTATCGACTAGATCGATTGCGGTATTGTAGTACTGATTGTAGTGGCGTTCGATTGCGCTCTTTTTTTGTTGATAGGTTGGGCTTTCAAAGACCGCCGGAAACGTTGCCAACAGGTTGTCGATCAATTTTTCAATGTCTTTGCTGAGTCGTTGTCCTTGCTCGGCGGGTAACTGAATGGCTACCGGCTCTCTCGGATTATCAAAATTATCGACATAGGCATAAGAGGGGGGTGCCGGCAGTGTTTTTGCCTGGGTATCCAGATGCTGAGTGATCATCGACAAGCGACCCAAACCAGGTTCGCCCATGACAAAAATATTGTAGCCGGGATTACGCATTGCAACGCCAAATTTCAGCGCCGACTGGGCCCTGGCTTGACCTAGGATAGTATCGGGTACACTCGGTGTGCTTGGGAACTCAAAGCCAGCCAGATCGACATTTAGTTTCAGTGATTCTAGGGGTAGCTTTAAAGTATTGAACATGGATGAGGAATTCTCGTATTTAAAAAAAACGCCAATTCTATCATTTTTTAATGCGTTGCCGGTAAAACAACGCGGTAAGCTTGCTGCGTAGAAAGCCTATCTCACAAAGACATTTGAGAAAATAATAATCGTCTTTTCAGCCAGCTCTTTTAATATCTGCAAACCGCCAGCGATGATCACGTCTGGATTGGGATGCTGCGATTCCTTGGCTAGCTGTGTCAGGCAATCGTTAGTCAAAATTCCTTCTTGCTCCTGAATAATTTCCAGTAACCGGTAAGTCAGCGGAGTGATAGTCATAAAATGAACCTCGTCTTCCAGATTGCGATAAACAATCAGGAACGTGGGTTGATCCGGCTCGGTTTCAGGTAAAAAATCTGGCGATATTTGCTGGACTGGATATTGATAAACCAGCGGCCAGGCTAAAGGCGACAACCGAAGGTACTGGTTTTCCAGATTATCCGCGCTGTGCTGAGTTGGGACCGTTTCCTGGGCTATCGATAAAGCCATTTCCACCCATTCGTAATGCGCCAGTTCCAGCATAAAGCCAAAATCATCGGAGCCGTCACGCTCGTTTTGTAAATAATCCAGAAATTCTTCGGGTATTTTTGAAAAATGCGGCGATAGACAAACGTGTTTGGCAAAAAAATCCTGGCCTAAAGCCAACCATTGCTGATCGCTTAGTATCGCCCGCAACACCGGGAAATTTGCGCTCAGAAAATTATCGATATTGTTAAAAAACAGCTCCCGATACATCGCCATGCGCGGTTCCGGCACATCGGCAGGCGGTGGATTATTTTCGGGATCGCGGATAAATGCTGCAAATTCAAGCTGCTTGGCTTTGAAATCCACTTTCATGGCTGCGTTCCCCAGGCGGCTTGTATGGTATTGATGGTGTTGACTTCCTTGAGCAATTCGTCGAGGGCTGGGATATTAAAATCCCGTTCCAGTAAAGTCGGGAACACGCCGTAAAGCTGGTAAGCCTTGCCTAGCAGTTTCCAGACCGGGTCGATCACATCGGCGCCATGGGTGTCGACCAGAAAATCTTCAGCTTCCTGATAATGACCGGCGATGTGGGCATAAGCAACCCGCTGTACCGGCATCGCCTTTAAAAAATCTTCGGCATTGTAGCCGTGGTTTACGCTGTTGACGTAAATATTATTGATGTCCAGCAGTACATCGCAATCGGCTTCCTCGATAACCGCCTTGAAAAAATCAATTTCGGCCATTTCCTGGCCAGGAGCCGCATAATAGGATACGTTTTCGATGGCAATTTTTTGTTCCAGAATGTCTTGAACACGCCTGATTCGGCTGGCTACATGGGTCACCGCTTCCGAAGTAAATGGAATTGGCATTAAGTCGTATAAATGCCCGTCCTTGCTGCAATAGCTTAAATGCTCGCTGTAAAACTTGATTTGATGCTCGGCCATGAACTGCTTGATTTCACGAACGAAATTTTCATCTAACGGATCGGTACTGCCTATCGACAGCGATAAGCCGTGGCAAATAAAAGCAAAGCGCTCGGTCATCGCGCGAAATTGTTTACCGAATTTTCCGCCGAGCGTGATCCAGTTTTCCGGCGCGACTTCATAAAAGCCGACCTCTAGGGGAGGCGTTTGTACAATTTGAGTTAAAAAAGACCGCCTAAGACCAAGGCCAGCACCGTGTACGAGATGTTGAGTTGTGTCCATAAGAACACCTTTATGATTTGAGGGGTAGGAGCGGTTCACGCCCAGCTCTTACACTGAAAAAACATAGGAGCGGTCCACGCCCGCTCCTACAATATGAAAAAATTATTTACCGGCAGCGTCTTTCGCTTTCATTTTGTCGCCGCAAGCGCCTTCTTTGCCTTTAGACATTTCACTACAACCTTGCATGCCTTCACCACAACCTTTCATTTGTGCGCCACAAGCGCCTTCTTTGGTTTTAGCTGCATCGCAGGCTTTCATACCTTCGCCGCATTGTGCACCACAAGCGCCTTCCTTGCCTTTCATCATCTCGCCGCACGCGCCTTCCTTACCTTTCATCATTGCGCCACAAGCAGCTTCCATGCCCGGTTTCATTTTTCCGTCTTTCATCATCGCGCCGCAGGCAGCTTCAGCCGCTTTTGCGCCTTCGGCTGCTTTAGGTTTTACATTGCCAGCACAAGCGCCTTCCGCAGTCTTAGGCTTTTCCATGCCGCCCATGGCTGCGCCGCAAGCCATTTCAGCTGCGGCAACTTGCATGTAACCAGTTGATAATTCAGTCATACCGAAAGGATTGGCTTCTGCATTAACCGCAGTCGCAGCAAAAGCAGACAGAAAAGCAGCGCCCATTGCAGCAGCTAAAGGCGTTTTGTTGATTTTTTTCATGTTGACTCCAAAGTGTTGATGTAAATTTCAATCTGTTCGCGGTTGTTCATCAGTTTTTGCGTTAGCCGATCCAACTCCCCGTAGCTTCTATTATGCTGCTATCTTAGGTTGAAAAGCGCTTTTACAAGCGCCACTTTTCAGGGTGGGCTAATACGCATTATATTCCTTTTTACTAACCAGTGGTTTCAAAACCTTAATGTCTTTCGTAGTGAATAAATTTTGAGCTGCGCATTCGCTGGTTGGTGCTACTTTGAAGAAAAATTCAATCGCGCAAAAACAGGATTATGATCGGACATCGGTTGACCGTTGTTGAGTGGACGGGCATCAACCAGCCATTGCTCAACGTCTATTTTGCAAGGGCCGCCGGCAAGGATATGGTCAATAAGTTTATCAGGATGCGATTCACTAACCGTTAGTGGCGGCTTAACAAGATCATAAGTATTTTTTAGCAGCGCGGGTAACTCATGACTTCCGGTAAAGCGAAAATAGCGCTCAGTATTGGCGGTGGTATTAAAATCCCCACTGACGATCATCGGTAATCCGGAGGCAAGAGCGGCAATGCGCTCACGAAACAGTATCGCGCTGGGATCTTTATTTTTGCTGGCATTGTCGAAATGCGTGTTCACAAACATAAAGGTGAAACCTGTCGATTTTTCGCGCAGTAATACCCAATTGCTATATCGGATCATCGCCAGCGGACTAAAACCCAAGGACATCGGCAACTCGGAATGCGGCCCCAGCCAAACTTGCCCGGAATCCAGTTGCTCAAAACGTGCGGTTTTGTACAATAGTGCAGAGTCGCCATACTGAAAACTACCCAAATGGTAACTGACCAGTGTGTACTGCTCCAGCGACACAATGGCTTTAATATCGTTATCTGTCTCCATTTCCTGCAAGCCGAGCAAGTCCGGTGCATGACTGGTTATACGGGCACGGATTTCAGGTAAGCGTACCGACCAGGGTAAAAAGCCATCACCGGTATCACCCTTAGAAAAACGGTCAGCTATGGCTTCAATCAGGGTTGAACCGTATCTGACGTTATAGCTCAACACATTAATAGGCTGAGCATTGCAGCTTAGCGGCTTGGTTATCTCCGGCAAACTTCTTGCAAAGCCTGAACCTGAATAAGCTGCCATATACTGCAAGCCTTCAAAACGGATTAAGGCAAAAAAACTAAAAAACAGAACTAACAGGGTTATAGCAATTCGTTTAAACCAAGGTAACATAAGACTCTCTAAAAAATAATTCAAACACAAAGGTTGACGTAGGACATATCAAATCACACCTGTAGCCGATTCACGGCAAATAACGCCAACACTAAAGCCGCCAAACTCGGCGCAACCGCGATTAACGGTGGATTAAGATCATAAATCAACCCAATATGGCTGACGATCTTATCAACTAGATTAAAACCCATACCGATCACCACACCTATCATCATTCGGCTGCCGACATTAACGCCTCGCTTAACGCCAATAACGAAAGGCACTGACACCAACAGCATAATAAAAGTCAGTAAAGGATTGACCACTCTCCCCCAGAAAGCCATTTCAAAAACCTGCGATTTTTGATGATTATCCTTCAAGTAATCAACATACATAGCCAAATCATAGAGCGATAAATTATCCGCACTGACCACGACAACTTTCAATAAATCTGGCTCTATTGACGAGGTCCAATCTTGTTCACTTTGCTGATTGGCCAGCATTTGCTCGGTTGAGATAATAGAGTATTTGATGCGTTCTAACTTCCATTGCTGACCCGTTATGAAAGTCGCCTGTTCTGCATGCGTTACCTGGCGTAAATGGTGCTGATCATCTAGTTCATAAATGCTAATGTCGGCTAGATTGCCATCATCTTTGACTTGCCTTACATTGATAAATCTTTTGCCTTCACGCAACCAAAGCCCGTATCGGGCATTCAAAAATATCTGTCCGTTTTGGGCTGTAGCTTTGAGTTCTCGTGCTGTTTTTTCAGTGTTTGGTGCGACCAGTTCACCAACCAGCACTGAGATAACTACTAAAATAGCCCCAGCCCACAGCACGGCTTTTATAATACCAAAAACAGATAATCCCGCCGCTTGCATCGCGATAAGTTCGCGATTATTGCCCATATTACCCAAGACAAAAAGACTGCCCAGCAAAGCCGAGGCCGGGATCAATTCATAAAAAGTAGTCGGTGACGTCAGGGCAAGAAAATAAAATATGTCTTTTAAGCCATAAGTTCCTTTCCCTAGAAATCGTAATTCATCACTTAAGGTAAATAAATTAAATAAGGTCAGTAATAATAAAAGTGCGATAAAAGATCCCTTTAAAACCTCTCTAATCACATAGCCGGTTAAGACATTCATAGCCCCACCTTTGCTTTGGCTTTTATTATCAACCAGTGCCCACCATACAATCGAGCCAATAAAACCAAACCTATGAACAGCAAGATCAAATTAACGCCAAAACCGCCCACCCATACCGGAATAGCTTCTTTTGCGACCCAGGTTTGGCTGACGCGAACAAAATTCCCATAGCTAAAATAAATAAGAAAACCAACTAACATATTCCCGTAAATCCCCCCGCGAGGCGAAATTTGCGCCAAAGGCACGGCAATAAAACTGAGCAACATAATGCCTGCTGGAATAGAGAACCGACGCTGCAATTCGGCAACATCCATTATTAATTCAGATTTTGCCAATACGTCGATGGCAAAGGCTTCTCGGGCAAAATTAAGCGCCGTTTTTTTTGTATCTATCCTTACCGCGTATTCATTAAACTGTTCAATCACATAATTGACGGCTCCGGGCTGTCCTTGTATACGTTCACCCTGCTCTAAAATCATATAGGAGCCGTCAGGCAAGTCTTTTAATCGGCCCGCTTTCGCATTTATAATTTCAATTTTCCCATGCTGTCTGTTTTGGACAAAAACATCAGTCATGTTTTTATCAGCGTCTATCTTTTCCACATAAACAACCAGATCACCTTGGCTATACTCGCTAAATTTACCAGCTGAAAGTCCCCTAAGATCAGAGGATTCTTCATCCTGGTGCATCAATTCCGCTATCCTGGATTCCGCCCAGGGCGCGACGTACAGCGACAAGCCAGCGGCCAGCACGGTTAACGGAAAAACCATCAAAAATACAGCTTTATAAATTGATCCTGGACCGCCGCCCGCAGAAAAAATAGCCGACATTTCCTGATCTCTGTACAGTCGCCCTAAAACCATCAATATCGTCATAAAGACAGCGGCCGGCAAAAAAGCCACGCTGGCAATAATAGTTTTAAAACCCAGAATACTCAGCAAGGTTTTATTTGAAATCAACCCTTGTATGGCCTTATCGAGAATCCGGATAAACCCTTGACTGACGATAATAACCACCAGCACCGACAAAACAGCCAGCAGTGTTTTTAGCAAATCCTGAGCAATCATTTTATCCAGGATGGTAATCAATGGACGCCGTCCTTTTTTATAGTTTTTAATCCAACTTGCTTCCAAATGTGTCAACCCCTCAATCAAGAAACGACGTATGTTAATTCAATGAAACTGAAATTAAGCGTCACGGATTCTAGTATAACTGTTATTCTTCGCCAATATGACACTGAAAGTCCGATCAAGGAACCCATAGCCATGAATTATTGCTTAGCAGCTTGCATCGAATTACTTAGGCAACTTGCTCCCTCTCTTGCTGGAGAGGGTTAGGGGTGAGGAGAATAAGATGCTCAAGTTATTTCGTGCTCATTCCTTCATTGGCGTGTAGCAGTGAATTTCTAATCGTACAGCTCGTTATTTTGGAGAAAAAATGAAAATTGTTGTTAATGTTTTTATCGTTTTGGCCTTGTCTGTATTAACTGTCAGTGCTTGGGCATATTCTGCTGATGCAATTGCCAATCGGGTTAAGCAATTAGACACGAATAAAGATGGTGGGGTTTCTATGGCCGAAGCCATTGCCGGGGACGCTGTTCGCATTAAGGATAATTTTGCCAAGCTCGATGCCAATAACGATGGAAAAGTAACGGTGATTGAAATCGAGGTGGTAAATAAAGCAAAATGAGCAATAGTCGGCGTGTGGGGGCAAAATCGCCCTAGGTGGCTAAATCCGCCACTATAGGTGTTGAGGTTTTGTCCACTGCGCCAGCGTTGATAACAGCTGCGTCATATTGATCGGTTTGTTGATGAAATCATTCATGCCTGAAGCTAGGCATTGTTCACGCTCGGCTTGGGTTACGCCAGCGGTCAGCGCAATCACAGGAATATCGGCAAAACGTGATGAGCGGCGTATGTGTTGTGTCGCTTCAAGTCCGTCCATGACCGGCATGTGTACATCCATTAATATCGCATCAAACTCACCAGATTCGAGCATCGCCAACGCTTCCGCCCCATTATTGGCAATTTCCACCTTAATGCTGGCTAACTTCAGTAGTTCTTGTATGATCTGTTGGTTGAAAAAATTGTCTTCTGCTACCAGAATCTGTGTTCCTGCAAGCCTCGGAGCAAAGTCTTTCAAGGCAGAAGCGGTGGTTGCTAGCGGTTGTTTAGCTTTAGCCACATGAGATGTAGCCGATATGTCCAGTACCAGTTCGAAGCTAAAACAGCTGCCCAGTCCTGGCGTACTGACCACGGTAAATTCACTACCCATTAATTGCAGCAGATTATGGCTAAGTGCGAGTCCCAATCCGGTTCCCCCGAAACGACGGGCGATCGAGTCGTCAGCCTGAGTAAAAGGTTGGAATAGTTTTTCCTGGTCCTGAGCTGATAGCCCGATGCCGGTATCGTTAACGCTAAATAACAGCCGGGTTTTTGAGGCTTCGCTGTCTAACAAGCTAATATCGAGACTGACAGCGCCGATGGCGGTAAACTTGACCGCATTACTTAGCAGATTAATCAGTACTTGTTTTAGCCTAAGATCATCGCCGATTAACTGGCGTGGCACTTGAGCCGGGATCTTTATATTGAAAATGAGGCTTTTATTCTGGGCGGTCTCAGCAAACAGGCTATAAAGCGTATCCCGAAGCTCATCGAGATCAAACAAAACCAAGTTAAGGCTAACGCCATTAGCTTCGAGTTTGGACAAATCCAAAATGTCATTTAGTATGCTCAATAAATTTGTCGAGGCACGGTTAATCTTGGTTAAATAATCGCGTATGTCGGCAGGCATCTCCTTGAGTAAGGCTAGCTCCGAAAAGCCGATGATGCCGTTCATCGGGGTGCGGATTTCATGGGACATATTGGCGAGAAATTGTGTTTTTGATATAGCCAGCGCTTCAGCCCTTTCTTTAGCGAGCAAGACGATGCTCTCGTTTTGTTTACGCTCAGTAATGTCTTCTTTAATAGCCAGGTAATGGGTGATTTTTTCATTGGAATCACGGATAGGCGATATAAGCACTGACTCCAGGTATTCGGTGCCTTGTTTGGACTTGTTAACGAGTTCACCCCGCCAATTGTCACCTTTGCCCAGCGTGGCCCACATATCGATATACGTTGTTTCGGGCGTTTTGCCTGACTGTAATAATCGAGAATTCTTACCGATCACTTCTTCACGAGAGTAGCCAGAACTCTTGACGAACTGCTCATTGACATATTCAATCTTTGCATTGAGGTCAGTGATTACAATGACTGTTGGATTTTGCTCTACGGCTAGGAGCAGTTTTCTTATCTGGTCTTTGCCTTGTTTATGTGCGGTGATATCGATAAAACTCACCACACAGCCAATGATTTGATTGTCGTCTTTGATTGGATAGGCTTGATATTCGACTTGAAGACAGGTTCCATCTTTACGCCAGAACACTTCAGAATCCATGGATTTGAAAAGATGACCTCGTAATGTATTGTCGATCGGACACTGATCGATCTTGTAGTCTGAACCATCTGCATGGGAGTGATGAAACAGCTGATGGTTGTTTTTACCCAAGACATCCTGTTGCGAGGTATAACCTAGCATCATTAGTGCGGAGCGGTTGGCGAAGATGCACTTGCCTTCTATATCAATGCCGAAAATACCTTCACCGGTCGCATTAAGTATGAGTTCAAGGCGCGCACGAACAGTTGCGTTGTCTTTTTTGACGCTATGGGTTATTTCATATTGTTGTTCAAGTTCATAGCTACGCTCGGTCACTAATTTTTGCAGCAAGCGATTCCTACCCGAAGCTATTAGTGCGGCCATAGTAACCAAACTGGTCAGCAGCAGACCGGCCAATAAAGTCATCCAGGCATTAACTGAATGATGATAAACCAAAGAATTTTGCGTAAGCATGATCTCAACACCCCAGATTCGCCCTCCGATGGTTAAGGTTGAGTGGTTTGTAAGCAGGTCTTTGGTGTTCAAAAAGCCTTTTTGTACCCAGGATTGTTGTTCTTGTGCAGTGCTAAAAAATAATAGTTGTTCGGTTTCCGGTACAGTTTCATCAATGAGACGATAGGACAAATTGTGTAGATTTTGGTCTTTAAGTGCTTTAGTAAGGATGTCACTAATCCTGAATGTACCGACGATATAACTAGAAATAGCGTTACGCCGTTGCTCCAGGGTTTTATAGGGAAGGTCTCTGCGATAAACCGGAAAAAATGCAACAATGCCCAGCTGGCCAGATTTTTCTTGAACCAGTTCAATCTGGGAGGTGATGGCAAGTTCAGCTGTATCCGTTGCTCTATTTAGCGCCTCTTGTCGTTCTTGGTTGGAATTAAAATCATAACCTAAGGCTTTTTCATTGCCCTGATAAGGCTCAAGAAATGTGCTAGGGACATAGCGGGGACGATCCTTGGCACGGATCATGGTTTTGTCAGTGTCACGTTCGGTGATCTGGAAGCTGAGATAGCCTTCTTGTTGAAACTTTTTTTCAAAGCCGTCCCGCTCAGAGGCCTTAATAATAGGCGCCCATGCCAGTGCCTGTATGCCTTGAAAATCATCCAAGGAATGTATGATGAAAGACTTGAATTCGCTTAGGCTAACCGATTCCGAACTGGTATATAAACTCTCGATAGAGCGTAGCACATTCATATGCGTTAAAACCGAAGCTTGCAAGGCAAGGTTTAGCCCGATAGCCCGTTGGTTAAACTCAAGCTTTATTCGCTCATTTTCGTATCGATCTTCATAAGAAATAGCGGTTATGGTCAGTATAAACATCAAACCTATTGGTACGGTAATCGCTAGTCGTCTGTTATGCCAGTCTGGATTGTTCTGTTGTAGCCAGACCAAACTCAGTGGGGTAAAGATCAATATCCCAAATACATCACCTAACCACCAAGTTCCCCAGCTAGTCAGAAAGTCTACCGCTGGTATCTGCCCTGTGATCGCCATCGTAGACACCGACAAGGTCGAATTGATCAGCGGGCTTAACAGGGCGCTATTGAGTAAGAATAACAGAATATCTTTTTCCCGAGTCAATGCGTTCGGAAATCCGGTATAGCGTCTAACTAAATAAGCCCCTGCGATGGCCTGCAGACTGGTGCCGCTACTGATGATCAGGCTAACAAGCGCTGGATTAAGATTCCCTGAAACCAAACTCGCTGTTAATGGATTTAAGTCATTAATCAGAAATGCACCCAGTAGTATGCCGGGCCAGGCACGGTAGCCGTAGAGCAGAATACCGGCCAAAGCAATGCCGGAAGGTGGCCAGATGGACGCAGCATTGAAATAATCGCCCTTGTCCAAGGATAGGCTGAGTTTACCGGCTATAAAGTAGGCTAAAGCCAGGCCGAGTATGTGCAGCAGTTCGATATAAGAGTATTTCATGCCATTTTAAATTTGAAAATTTTGAAACCAAACAAGACGCAGTTGAATCGATGGTTTTTTAAGCTAAACAGTAAAGACTTCAAACATGAATGAGTTTTTAGCGTAGGTTGGATTGCATCTACGCGCTTGCTGACATAGATACCTATAAAACCATTATACACAATAAAACAATGGATTGCTGTGTTGGTGGGGGGGGGGGGGGGGGGTGGATGCAACACATTGATAAATAATGAAAATAAAGCATTTTTGTTTTCCTGTTGTCAGCCCTGTCGGTTATATTTACATGGTTAACGGCCATAAACATGCGCCTACGGCTCAGCAATAACTGGATTAACCAGCGTCCCTATTTCTTTGATTTCAATCCGGGCAGTTTGTCCGGGTTTGAGATAACCACGCGGCGTCATGCTGACGCCGACACCGCTGGGCGTGCCGGTGCAAATCACATCGCCGGGTTCTAGCGTCATCGCTTGCGATAAATAGGCGATCATTTCGTAGCAGTTAAAAATCATTTGCCGGGTATTGCCACTTTGCCGCAGTTCATCATCTACCCAGGTTTTAAGTTCCAGATTATGCGGATCACTGATGTCATCGCTAGTCACTAGCCACGGTCCCAGCGGCCCGTGAGTATCAAAAGATTTACCCAGGGTAAACGTCGGCGAACGAAACTGCCAGTCGCGCACCGACACATCATTGGCTATGGTAAAGCCGGCAATCATCTGGGCCGCTTTGTCGACCGGCACATGGCGGCAGCGGGTTCCTATGATAAAAGCCAGTTCGCCTTCATAATCCAGTTTATCGGACACTTTAGGTCGGTGTATTGCGTCGCCGTGCCCGATTACACAGCTTGCTTGTTTGGTGAAAAAACTGGGATATTCCGGTTTAGCCAGACCGGTTTCTGCAATATGGTCGGCGTAGTTCAAACTGATACCCAAATATTTACCCGGCCTAGGCACCGGTGCATGCAGTTTGACCTGAGCTAGCGCTAGGCGATTATTGCCGCTGTCAATTTGTTGCTGCATAGCTTTCAGTGCGGGTTCACCCGCACTTAAAAATTCAAGCATGGTTGCCGGAATTTTAGTATTATTTTTGCTATCAATAACCAAGCCGTCAACAACGGCCCCAACCCGAGTTTTGTTATGGTGAGTAAACGTTATCAGTTTCATAGCGTAAGCGTATCCGGTTGATTTTAGGTTCTACCATTATAAGCGCAACAGTAAACGTAAGTGTTTGTAGAAAAAAAAGATATAATCAGCGATTTTTAATACAGAGGATTAGAACATGAATGAAAACTGGATAGCTCCATCCATCCTGTCAGCCAATTTCGCAAAGCTGGGTGAAGAAGTTGATAATGTTTTAAAAGCCGGCGCCGATGTGGTGCATTTTGACGTGATGGATAATCACTTTGTGCCCAACCTGACCATTGGACCTTTGGTTTGCGAAGCGCTCAGAAAACACGGGGTTACCGCGCCAATTGATGTGCATTTGATGGTGGAGCCTGTGGATCGTCTTATTCCTGATTTTGCCAAAGCCGGTGCTAGCATTATTACGTTCCATCCCGAAGCGTCGATTCATATCGATCGCACTTTGCAATTGATTAAAGATTGCGGTTGCCAGGCAGGCTTGGTATTTAACCCCGGTACACCGCTGCATTATCTGGATTATGTCATGGACAAGCTGGACATGATTTTGTTGATGTCGGTTAATCCCGGTTTTGGCGGTCAGTCTTTCATTCCTTCGGCGCTGGATAAATTAAGACTGGTCAGAAAAAGAATCGATGATAGCGGTTTGAATATTCGCCTGGAAATTGATGGTGGCGTTAAAGTCGATAATATTCGCGAGATTAAAGCAGCGGGTGCTGATACTTTCGTCGCCGGTTCTGCAATTTTCAGCCAGCCGGATTATAAAAAAGTGATCGATGAAATGCGCGTTGAATTGGCTAAGGCCGTTTAAAACTAAGCAGTTGTGGTGGATCGCCTCGCGGCGAATCCACCCTACAGGTTCAGTGAGAAAGGGAGTAATATGAATTGGGCAAGTATTTGTGAAAACCCGGTATTAGCAAATTTACCTTATAAAATTCAAACAGATAAGTGGGGTAATATTGTTATGAGTCCGGCATCAAATAGGCATGGAATCTACCAGGCAAAAATCACTGCCTTGTTGAGCCGACTGATGCGTAGTGGTACTGTGATTACAGAGTGTTCGGTAGAAACCAGTGAAGGCACAAAAGTCGCGGACGTTGCATGGGCATCGTCTCAGTTTATCCAGACAAATCAGGATATGACGCCGTTTCTTGAAGCACCGGAAATTTGTATTGAAATCATCTCACCGTCAAATACCACCGCAGAGATGGATGAAAAAAAAGAACTTTATTTTGCCAGAGGCTGTAAAGAATTCTGGTTGTGTGGTTCAGAAGGAAATATGACGTTTTATAAAAATACGGGCGAACTGAAGCATAGTCTTATCTTTAATGAATTTCCTGTTAGCGTTGAAATGCACTAGCCGCTAGGACTGTAATAGGCACTGCGGCTTCTGCGGGACTAAAAAATTGACACATTGAATAACAAACATGACCCCAGAACAATTCACCCACTATGCCCGGCAGGGCTACAACCGCATCCCGATTTGCCGCGAAGTGTTGGCAGACCTGGATACACCTTTGAGCGCCTATTTGAAACTGGCTGACGGTGCTTATTCTTATTTGTTTGAATCGGTGCACGGCGGCGAGCAATGGGGTCGTTATTCGATCATTGGCCTGCCTTGCAAAACCATTGTCAAGATTACCGGTAATGAAATTCGCCTGGAACAAAACGGTGAGCTGCAAGAAACCATCACCCACGATAACCCGCTGATTTGGATAGAGCAGTTTAAAGAACGCTACAACGTGCCTGACCTTGATACTTTGCCCCGCTTTAATGGTGGTCTGGTGGGTTATTTCGGCTATGAAACTATCGGCTATATCGAACCTAAGTTACGTGGCGCGGCCAAAGCCGACCCACTGGGAAATCCGGATATCCTGCTGATGGTATCTGAAGAAATGCTGGTATTTGATAACTTGTCGGGCAAAATGCTGCTGCTGACCCACGCCAATCCTGAACAAGCTGATGCCTATAACCGGGCGGTTGCACGGGTGGATGATCTGGCAGTCAAACTGCGTGAACTACAAGCCAAACCACAAAAACACCAGGCGCCAAAACAGGTGGAAGAGTCCGATTTTGTCTCTGGTTTTACTCAGCAGGGCTTTGAAAATGCGGTTCTGAAAGCCAAAGAATACATCACCAATGGCGATATCATGCAGGTAGTGTTATCGCAGCGTTTATCGATACCTTACACGGCCTCACCCTTGAATTTATACCGGGCTTTGCGTTGTCTGAATCCATCGCCTTACATGTTCTATCTGAATCTGGACGATTTTCATATCGTCGGCTCGTCGCCAGAAATCCTGGTCAGGCTAGAAGACAATATGGTCACGGTACGACCGATTGCTGGTACACGTCCGCGTGGCGCCAGTCCGGAACAGGATCTTGAATTGGAACAAGATTTGCTGGCCGACCCCAAGGAACTGGCCGAGCATTTAATGTTGATCGATTTGGGTCGCAATGATGTGGGCCGGGTCGCAGCTATTGGCACGGTGCAATTGACTGAGAAAATGATTGTCGAGCGCTATTCTCATGTTATGCACATTGTCTCTAACGTGACTGGCCAGTTGCAACAAGGTGACAACGCCTTTGATGTACTGGCAGCGACTTTTCCCGCCGGCACCGTCAGCGGCGCGCCCAAAATTCGCGCAATGGAAATTATCGACGAACTCGAACCGGTCAAGCGCGGCGTTTATGCCGGTGCTGTCGGCTATATAGCGTGGTCTGGCAATCTGGACACCGCTATTGCAATCAGGACAGCCGTGATCAAAAACAATATGTTGCATATACAAGCCGGTGCCGGCATCGTTTACGATTCGGTGCCCAGAAATGAATGGGATGAAACCATGAATAAAGGCCGCGCCATTTTCCGCGCTGTGAGTCTGGCCGAAGCCGGTTTGGAAGGGGAACAATCATGAGCGCAGTTAAAGTGGTCATGGTTGATAACTACGACTCGTTCACTTACAACTTGGTACAATATTTTGGCGAATTGGGCGCAAAAGTCACGGTGGTGCGCAATGATCAAGTGACCATAGCCGGTATTGAAAAACTTGCTCCCGATAAACTGGTCATTTCGCCCGGCCCTTGTACGCCTAAGGAAGCGGGCATTTCCGTTGAGGCGATTTTACGCTTTGCCGGACACATTCCTATCTTGGGCGTTTGTTTGGGTCACCAAAGCATCGGTTATGCTTTCGGAGGTCATATCGTCCATGCCAAAAGCATTATGCATGGTAAAACTTCACTGGTTTATCATCAAAATCAGGGCGTATTTAAAGGCCTTAACAACCCGTTTACCGCTACCCGTTATCATTCGCTGGTTATAGAGCAGCAATCCTTGCCTGAGTGTCTGGAAATAACGGCCTGGACTCAGGATGACGCTGGCAAGCTCGATGAAATCATGGGCGTAAGGCATAAACAACTGGATATTGAAGGCGTGCAATTTCACCCCGAGTCGATCCTGACCGAACATGGCCATGATATGCTGCGGAATTTTTTGGAGCGGTGATTGTCGTTAGGTGTCAGGGAATTTGGATATTTTTTCAGCGAATGAATGCCTAAATGAGTCCAACCGTATTTAAAGAAAATGGATACAGATTCTTTTTCTTTTCCAGAGAAGAGTCCAGGATGCATATCCATATTGTTTCAGGAGATGGAGAGGCTAAATTCTGGCTAGAGCCGCAAATCGAATTAGCTAAAAACTATCAATATACAAGAAAGCAGTTAAAAGAAATCGAATCACTTCTGGAGGAACATTACAATGAGCTCATTAGCGCATGGCAACAGTATTTCTCCTGTTGAAGTTACGCATATTTCAAGCAATGGTATCTGGCTATTAACTCATGACGAGGAGTTATTCATATCCTATGATGATTTTCCTTGGTTTAAGTGCCAGCAAATTCAATCAGTTATTAATGTTGAAGAACAATCGCCTGGGCATTTTTATTGGCCAGATATTGATGTGGATTTAACGCTGGAAATTATCAGACATCCGGAACGCTTTCCGCTACAGGCAAAAAGCCCTTAATTTCAGACACGAATACATCAACATAAAACGAGAAAACGAAGAAAATCTTTATACCTTTCGCTGATTAGGACTGCACGCGAAATAAGTTGAGCGTCTGTGGGGGCGAATTCATTCGCCTTGGGTGGATAAATCCGCTCCCACCTGCTGGATAATTCATATTTCAAATTAAAGTTGTTCAAGTTATTTCATGCTCGTTTCTTAACTAATCAGGAGCAGTGCATCATGAGTCGTATTATTTGGTTGTTTCTAAGTTGCGTATTATTCACTTCCATTACTCAGGCCAAACCGTTAAGTCCGGAACAGGTTCCTGAACCACTCAAACCCTGGATAGCCTGGGCCTTGCAGGATAGCCCGGAACCATCATGCCCTTTCATTTACAACAGTTATGAGCAAAAACGTTGTAGCTGGCCTAGCCAAATCCGGCTGGAGTTAACCAGCGAAAAAGGCGTTTTTTTGATGAACGGGACGGTCTATCAGGATAGCTGGATCAGTCTGCCGGGCGATAAAAAACACTGGCCGCTTAATGTGACGGTTAATGAGTTGTCTGTGCCGGTTATGGCTAAAGATGGCACTCCTTCGATTAAACTGACTGCCGGCCTGCAATACCGGATCAAGGGTGAATTTTTATGGACTGCGATGCCGGATAACTTAACGCTACCCGGCGATACCGGACTGATAGACCTGCGCATTAATGGCTTAAGCAGTCCGACAGCTAGCTTTAAAGAAGGTCAACTGTGGTTAAAAGCAAGCGAGACCGGTTTAACTAAACTGGAAAATTTGCAGAATAACCTGGATATTCAGGTGTTCCGAAAAATTACTGATGAAGTGCCGACAGAAATTTTAACCCGACTGATTCTCGATGTTTCCGGTGAGCAGCGCGAAATAAAATTGCCTAAACCTGTGTTGGACGGCTTTATTGCGTTGAGCTTGGAAAGCCGGTTGCCTGCCCGCCTGGAACCTGACGGACAGTTATTATTGCAATTGCGTCCCGGGCATTGGCAGGTTGACCTGTTGTCCAGAAACAGCAAAGAACTGAGTGAGCTGACTTCGCTTGGAAACCGTGAGGAAGTCTGGGTATTTGAGGCCAGACCACAGCTGCGCGTGGTTGAAATTGAACAGTTAAGCGCGATAGATTCCAGCCTGACCAATGTGCCGGATGACTGGAAAAGCCTCCCGGCCTATAAAGTCGCCCTGGGTCAGACTATGGTTTTTAAAACCGTGCGTCGCGGCGACCCCGAGCCTGAACCCAATCAACTGAACCTAAAAAGAAAACTCTGGCTGGATTTTGACGGTTCAGGCTATACCGTCAATGATACGATTACCGGCAGGATGACTAGCGGTTGGCGGCTTAACACCTTGCCGCAAACCCAACCGGGAAAAGTCACCCTAAATGGCACGAATCAGTTCATTACCCAGGATAAAGCCGGTAAGCAAGGTGTGGAAGTCAGGGCCGGTACGATCACGCTGGATGCTGATAGCCGAGCCATTGGCGCCGTCAATACTATCAGTGCCGTGGGGTGGGCGCAGGATTTTCATACCGTCAATGCCGAACTGAACTTGCCTCCGGGCTGGCGTTTGCTGGCTGCCAGCGGCGTGGACAATGTGCCCGACAGCTGGATAGCGCGCTGGACTTTGCTGGATTTGTTCCTGGTGTTAATTACAGCACTGGCAACGACTCGGCTGTGGAATCTTTACTGGGGTGGCCTAGCACTGGTCACGCTGGTATTGATTTGGCAGGAGCCAGGTTCGCCACAATACCTCTGGCTGAATATTTTGGCGGCAACTGCCTTGCTCAAGGTATTGCCGCAAGGCAGATTTTTAATGTTGATGAGCTGGTATCGCAAGGCATTCTGGCTGAGCTTGGTGTTGACGACCTTGCCGTTCATGGTGGAACAGGTACGTACCGGGCTTTATCCGCAACTGGAAAAATCAGCTCAAGTGATTAGAGGTTATAGCAATCTGGTCGAGACCAATGCCCCGATGCTCCAGATGAAATCGCGGGTGTTGACGATGGATGCCGTGTCGTCTTCTGCTTATACAGAGCCAGCTTTTGAGCGCATCGACCCCAAAGCCAAGGTGCAGACCGGTCCCGGCTTGCCGCAATGGCAATGGCACACGGTGCAGCTGTCCTGGAATGGTACGGTTGATGCGGGGCAACAGCTACATTTATGGTATTTGACGCCAGCCTTGACGCTGTTGCTTAATTTTGTCCGTGTTATTTTGGTTACGGTTCTGGCCTTGCTGATGTTTGGCGTTTTCGACCGTTCGATAAGCTCACGGTTCAGTTTTAAAGGGTTGCACGCTTCGCTACCGTTACTGCTGTGGTTTTTGCTGTTGCCTATGTTGTGTTTGCCGTCTCCTAGCGTTTATGCCGAACTTCCAGATAAAGCCTTGTTGGATGAACTCAGAATTCGGCTACTGGAAAAACCCTTGCCGCCCGACTGCTTGCCAAGTTGTGCTGAAATTCAGCAGATGAAACTGACGATTACCGACAAGCAACTGGTTATTTTATTGCAGATTCATGCTCAGCAATCGGTGGCTATTCCCATGCCTGCTGAATATCAACAATGGTTTCCCGAACAAGTTCTGGTTGACGGGAAAGCAGCGTCAGGACTGTATCGCGACCAGAAAAGTTTGTGGCTTAATTTAGGGCCAGGGGAACACCAGGTTGTATTGAGCGGGGTAACGCCGTTGTTAAGTAAATTCACCCTGCCGTTGCCGTTAAAGCCGAACTGGGTCAGCCTGCAACATAGCGGCTGGGAACTTATCGGCCTGCAAGAAAATAATCAGGTGGACGATCAACTGCAATTTAGTCGGATAAATCAGACTCAACAAATCGACTCATTAGTACCGGTTGCATTACCGCCTTTTGTCAGGATTGAACGTACGTTGCAATTGGGTTTGGACTGGCGGGTTATCACTCGGGTTATCCGGCTTTCACCAGCAGATTCCGCCGTGGTGCTGGCGGTTCCGTTGTTAGCTGGCGAGTCGGTTATCTCGGCAGGAATTCGGGTTAAAGACGGTAAAGTCGACGTTAATATCCCGGCACAGCAACTTGGATTGCAATGGGAGTCTATGCTGGAAAAATCCGAACAAATCACTTTTGTTGCCGCTCAGACTGAACAATGGACCGAGGTATTAAAAGCCGATATCAGCCCGATCTGGCATGTTGAAACAGCTGGCATCGCGATGATGCATATTGATAACAAGGATTTATGGCTGCCGGAATGGCATCTTTGGCCTGGAGAGAAAATAAGCCTGCATATAAGCAGGCCGGTAGCGGTAGAAGGACAAACCTTGACTATCGATAACAGCCACTTAAGCATTAAACCGGGGCTACGCATCCAGGAAGCTGAGTTAAACCTTAGCTTGAGAAGCTCCCTAGGCTCGCAACACGCAGTTATATTGCCGGAAAATGCGGTATTGCAGTCTGTCGCGATTGACGGAATGGCTCAGCCGCTCAGGCAGGAAGGCAGAAAGCTGACTGTACCGGTTAATCCCGGCAAGCAGCAGGTTTTAATCAGCTGGCGGATAGCAACGGGGATCAACAGCGTAATGACTACGCCAGAAATAGACCTCGGCGTGCCGAGTGTCAACGCCAACCTGACTATGCACCTGGGTGAGGATCGCTGGGTATTATTTGCATTGGGGCCAAGACTGGGGCCTGCGGTTTTATTTTGGGGTTTGCTGATTGTTATTGTTATCGTGTCGCAAGGCTTGGGAAAAATTTCGCTGACGCCATTAAAACCCCGGCACTGGTTTTTATTGTTGGTGGGACTCAGCCAACTACCGTTGCAGTCAGCAGGCATTGTTGTGCTTTGGTTAATGCTGTTAGGCTGGCGCAAGACCCCGGCAGTTGCAGAGTCTCGCTATTTTAATGCGCTGCAACTGCTGATCGGATGCCTGACCATAGTTTCGCTGAGTCTGTTGTTTTTGGCCGTAGAGCAGGGATTGCTCAACTCGCCCGATATGCAGGTGAGCGGCAATCAGTCCTCGGCCTTCACTTTAAACTGGTACCAGGATAGAAGTTCGTCGACCTTGCCTGTTGCGACGCTGATCTCGGTGCCGCTGTCGGTTTATCGGTTCCTGATGCTGGCCTGGTCACTATGGCTGGCGGTATCTTTGCTCAACTGGCTTAAATGGGGCTGGACATGTTTTTCTTGCAACGGACTTTGGCATAAAATAGCAGCTAAAAATAAGGTCATAGAGCAAGAAGATGGCGAGCCGGAAGAAAAATAAAATTATGTCAACTTTTCACTTCCAGCAGTTTTCAGTGCTGCAAAAAAATTCCGGCATGAAAATATGTACCGATGCTGTTTTATTCGGTGCTATGGCTCCGGTTCATCCGGGTATTCAGGTGCTGGACATTGGCACAGGTACCGGCGTGTTGGCACTGATGGCCGCCCAGCTGGGCGCGGCGAATGTGACGGCAGTGGAGTTGACGCTAGAGGCTTTTACGGAAGCTAAGAGCAACTTCAACCACAGCCCGTGGGCAGGGCGACTGTTAGCGGTGCATCAGGATATTCAAGGATTTGCTTTGACCGCTGGTCGGCAATACGATTTGATTATCAGCAATCCGCCTTTTTTTGAAAATCACAGCAAGACTGTTGATGCACTTAGAAACACCGCCAGGCACACCGATCAACTGCCTTTTACCGATTTGATTGGTATTGTCGGGCAGTTATTGGCCCCGCAGGGTTTATTTTATCTGTTGATTCCTGAGCCTGCCGTGTGTCAATTTTCTGCTTTGGCACTTGGTGCAGGCTTGCAGCTGAATCAGCAAACCGATTTTCGAGCTTACAGCAATAGTAAAGCCAAGGTATCGGCGCTGATTTTTAGCCGGTCGGCGACGGCTGTGACGCAAAGCGTGCTGACTATCTATGACTCTCGCGGGATTTACAGTTCAACCAGCGCAGCTTATCTAAAGGCTTTTTTATTGCGCTTTGCCCAAGAACTGCTGTTTAGCAATTGACTACTGTATACGTAAAAATTCGTACACATGAACAACATAGATACATACAGCTCCATAGAGATCTTCGATATAGATTGGTTTGAACAACATGGCTGTAAGCTGTTCATTATCAATAATAAATTAGATAGCGTTTAGCTATAAAAGAAAAATAATACCCGCAATAATAAGGTAAAAAACTAAATTATAAACTAAATATACTTTCCACAAACTGAGTCCAGAACGCCGGTTTGAGCGAGAAAAATAGGATGCAGATTTCTGTTTGAAGTCATATGTTTTTCGTTTGGTAACATCGGCCAAAATTTGGTAGGCTTGGTTAATTTCAACTAATCTTTTTTCAGCTAACGCATGACTGGATGAATGACGGTATTTTTGAGACAACACTTCATAAGCCACTTGAATCATCTTGATGTCCACATGACCCAACACACCTAAAATTCGATAGAAATCTGAATCTACTTGATAAATCACCCTTTTTTGATCGTAGGCTAGTTTCAACAAAGGGTCAGATAAGGTGCGGTAAGCTTCGTTGATTTCAGCCATCATTCGATTGGCTGTTGGTTGTTCTTGAAGCCATTTGTCAGGGTGGTAGCGGTGGGCAAGCAACTTAAATGCAGTGCGTATAACTACATCTTCAGCATTATCAGCCAGTCCTAAAATACGATAATAATCTTTAATCATCGGTACATTTTACCAAAAGTACAAATTTTAGCAGTACCGGTATTTCAAGAAAATAGCATGGCAATATATAAACTGTGTGCGCCAGGTTTAGCGGGTGCCAAATACGACAATAGTTTTACCGTGTGCGCTAATCAGTTTTTTATTTTCCAGCTCTTTTAACACCCGCCCAGCCATTTCTCTTGAGCAACTTACCATACGACCTATTTCTTGTCTGGATATATGTAGCTGCATGCCGTCGGGGTGGGTTATTGCATCAGGACTTTTACATAATTCCATTAAAATTCGAGCAACACGTCCTTCCACATCCATAAACGCTAAGTCACATAAACTTCGACTGGTGTTTAATAACCGCGATGATAATTGCTCGCCTATCATGTATAAAATGTCAGGTCCATACTCTATGAGTTCTTTTCTCAAGACTTGGCGAAGTCGGTCGTAGCTTATTTCAGCTAAACGACACTCGCTACGTGTTTTTACCACTACTTTTCGTATTTCAGCTGTTTTGAAAATACCAATTTCACCAATAAATTCATTTTTATTTAGGTAAGCAAGTATCAGTTCATGCTCACCATCAACTTCCTCCACACAAACACTGACCGAACCGTCTATGATAAAATACAGCCGGTCTCCGGTATCGCCGGGTCTAATAATAATAGCTTTAGCCGGATATTTCTTTATATGGCAAAAATGTAGAAAATGTTCCAGCGCCTCTTTATAAGGATTTTCTTGGGCTTTAATTGACATAATAACCATCTATCTAGGATTAATGCTGCATCAGTAGGTTTAACAATAGAGGCTTTAACAAAAAAATCAATATTGTCATTCTGAAAATAAGTTTTTTTATGCTAGTCTGTTCCCTATTTTTAACCAGGAAATCAAATGCAAGTAACCGTTAAATGGGTCGATGGGGTCATGTTCGTAGGTGAAACCGGCAGTGGTCACGCGGTAGTTATGGATGGTCCGCCTGATCACGGTGGACGCAATATAGGTATGCGGCCGATGGAAATGTTATTACTGGGCGTAGGTGGCTGCTCATCTTTTGACGTGGTGCAGATTTTACAAAAAGGCAGAAATAATATTGTTAATTGCGTGGCCGAAGTTACTGCCGAGCGGGTCGATGCGATTCCCAGTGTATTTAGCAAAATTCATTTGCATTTTATTGTCACCGGCCATGATTTAAAGCCCGCTGCTGTTGAGCGTGCGGTAAAATTATCCGCCGAAAAGTATTGCTCGGCATCGATCATGCTGAGTAAAGCAGTAGAAATCACTCATGATTTTGAGGTTATCGAGGTCGGTTTGAATTAACGCCATATTTCTGCTTTTAGCCAAAATATTATTATATGCTATGATTCGAATCGGCTATGGCTACACCAGCACAATGGGATAGTCAATCACCCCGTCCTTTAGGTCGGGGAGGGATAGCGCGTCGGCATTAGCCGACCCAACTCATGCAGCTCCTATTGCGTTTGCTATCTTTAAAAAATTAGGTGCTTGTCTTTCCAAGCGGTCAACCCGTGAGGGTATCCCCGTAAGGGGCTAGTAACGCTGCGGTTTCCCGCAATCTCCCTTCGACAATGATTACAACCG
>CANNNV010000007.1 GCA_947506155.1 Methylococcaceae bacterium | reverse complement strand
CTGCGGTTTCAGCGCCTGCGGTTTCAGCGCCTTCGGTTTCAGCGCCTGCGGTTTCAGCGCCTGCGGTTTCAGCGCCTGCGGTTTCAGCGCCTGCGGTTTCAGCGCCTGCGGTTTCAGCGCCTGCGGTTTCAGCGCCTGCGGTTTCAGCGCAACTGAGTCCAATAAAGACTGTCAAATCTGGAGTCACGCAGGAATTGAAAATTGCTCCAGAAACAGCAAGCCTTGATATCCAGGAAATAGAACAAGTAACACCAAACTCAGCATCCAGTTTAACGACTACAAGCCTGATGGAAACAAAAATCCCTGTACTAGCTGATCGTCCCGATGAACTTGCTAATATATTGAATATACAAGCATCACCCGCAACCAAAACAGAATCGAGCGTCACGGCACCGACAGTAAGCACATATAACATCAGCCCCTCAGTACACAATCCAAACTGGAACCAAGCCATCAGTCAACGGATAGTCTGGATGAGCCAAAATAAACTGCAAAGCGCCAGTCTCACTTTAAATCCGCCTAATTTGGGACCGGTGCAAGTAACAGTGCATATCAACAATCAACAGGCCACTGTGCAATTCATCTCAGCACAAGCAGAAGTTCGTGACGCTTTACAAAATGCTCTACCCATGCTGGACAATCTATTCGCAGAAGCAGGCATACAACTAGAACATTCTGACGTTAGTTCACATAATCAAAATCCCGACCCACGGCAACCGCCTCGCTCTAACCAAGGTATCGTTGATAATGAATCCGTCCAGGCTTCAGTTTCAGTTGACTCTCTGCGTACTACAAGTGGCAATGGCTTAATCAATATTGCCGTATAACAACCAATTATTTTACAACTACCTTTTTCAACTCATCATTTAATAGTTATGACCGACCAATCACCACCACAAACCGATAACGTTGGTAAGAAATCCAAAAAATGGCTATGGATAACATTAGCTGTCATTCTGCTAGCCGGCAATGGTGGAGGGATTTGGTATTTTCTACACCAGAACAAAACGCCAAAAGAAACCGAGGCTACGCACGAAGAAGCTGAAGCTACACATGCTCCTGGACAGCCCATATTTATCGAACTAGCACCTTTTACCGTTAACTTGCCTCCTGATGGACAATTTTTGCAAGCTACGTTTCATCTGCAATTTGCCGATCAAGAAGATTTAGAAAGACTAACCCTTTACCTACCGCAAGTGCGCAGCCGACTATTAATGATGCTATCCAACAAGTCTGCCACCACGCTGTCCAGCCTAGAAGGAAAGACTGATCTCACTAAAGAAATTACCGCGCTGCTGCAGCAACCCTTTGAAAAAGGACTGCCAGCAATCAAGTTGGTGAATGTGTTAATTACCTCATTTATTATCCAATAATCATGGACGAAAAATTCCTTTCCCAGGATGAAATTGACACGCTACTTCAAGGTGTAACTGGCGAACTGGATGATCCAGTTGAGGTGATCGATTCCTCCGCTGCACGCGTTTACAACATGGCTACGCAGGAGCGTATCGTACGCGGCCGTATGCCATCGCTGGAATTGATTAATGAGCGTTTTGCCCGATTACTTCGCACCTCTTTGTACGGCTTTTTGCGCCGGACTGCTGACGTGTCAGTAGGCCCAATACGCACCAGTAAATACAGTGAGTTCCTGCGCCATCTGGTGGTACCTACCAATTTGAACCTAGTACGCATCAAGCCACTGCTAGGAACCGCACTGGTGGTCATGGACCCTTATTTGGTATTCCTATTCGTCGATTATTTTTTTGGTGGTAATGGCACTATTCAGACTCGTATTGAAGGGCGTGACTTTTCCCAAACCGAGCAGCGCATTATCCAACGTGTACTGGCTATTATTTCTGAAAACCTTGCCAAGTCCTGGGAGATGATTTATGCGGTCGAGCTAGAATTCATTCGTAGTGAAATGAATCCACAATTTGCTAATATCGCCACCCCCAATGAAATTGTGGTGGTAACAACTTTTCGCATTGATTTGGGTGGCGCTGATGGTGAGATGCACATTTGTATGCCCTACAGCATGCTGGAACCGATCGGCGATCTTTTGCGCTACAGTATGCACAGTGATACGTTGCATGACAATCGATGGACTGCTCTACTCGGGCAGAAAATTCAAACCGCCGAAGTCGAGATTGTTGCTGATTTATGCACCATCCCTTTTTCTTTACTCAACGTTTTAAACATGAAAGTCGGGGATATCATCCCAATAACTATGCCGGAAATTATCGAACTAAAGGCCGATAACGTACCCATTATGGCTTGCAGCTATGGCAAGCTCAATGGTCAATATGCGTTGCGTGTCGAAAAATTAATTAAAGATCTGGACCCATTTGTCCAAGGAGTATCACATGGCTGAACAAAATATGGAAGATGACTGGAGTGCTGCCCTTTCCGAGCAGGCAGAAGGCGACTTTTCTCAGAGCTTTGAAAAAGCGGATCCCGACATATTTAAGAGTTTGGAAAATAACCCTATCCAGAGCGCCTCACACCCTGACATTAGCTCTATTTTAAATATTCCGGTACAGCTCACGGTTGAGTTAGGTCGCACTAAGATCGTGATTAAAAATTTACTGCAACTGACGCAAGGTTCAGTCATTGAACTCGAAGGTTTGGCCGGTGAATCACTGGATGTTCTGATCAATGGCTGTCTTATTGCGCATGGCGAGGTGGTCGTGGTCAATGATAAATATGGCATACGTTTAGCTGACATCACCAGTCCCGCTGAACGCATCAATAAATTGAACCGATGATACAGGATTACTTACATGCCTTGCTACCGTTGGCTCTGGTATTGGCGTTGCTCGCCAGTGCCGCCTGGTTGTTGCAAAAGTTGAGCAAACCACGCCTAGGTAGCAAGTCCTTGCTGACGCTTCAGGCTTCAATTGCTGTAGGCCAACGCGAACGTGTAGTGGTGCTGGAGGTAGACGGGCAGTGGTTGGTTTTGGGCGTTGCTCCTGGGCAAGTCAACACCTTGCTGCACTTGCCTTCACCGCCTGTTGTCGAGCCGCAACTTGCTCAATCCTGGCTAGAAAAATACAAGGTCATGCGCAATGAGAGTTAGCCAAATTCGCCTGCTGGCCTGCTGCGCAGTCTTGCTGCTGCCGATGGTTGCTGATGCAGCGTTGCCTATCGTTAATGCTTCACCTCTTGCCGGCGGCGGCCAAGCCTACAGCCTGGAATTGGAACTGTTACTGCTGTTAACCTCGCTGTCTTTTTTGCCGGCAGTGGTGCTAATGATGACCAGCTTTACTCGTATCATTATTGTGCTATCGCTGCTACGCATGGCGCTGGGCACGCAAGGTACGCCGCCGAATCAGGTCATGATCGGTTTGGCGCTATTTTTGACGCTTTTTGTTATGAGTCCTATCATCGACAAAATTTATACTGAGGCTTACCAGCCTTTGTCAGAAAACAAAATCACTGTAGTCCAGGCATTGGAAATCGGCGGCACACCGTTGAAAGCTTTTATGCTTAGGCAAACACGTAAAGCTGATTTGGCCTTATATGTAAAACTAGCTAATACAGCCCCGTTACAAAGCGCGGAAGACGTTCCCTTTTCAATCCTGGTGCCAGCCTTTGCCACTAGCGAACTCAAAACGGCTTTTCAAATCGGCTTTGCCGTATTTATTCCTTTTTTGATCGTAGACATGGTGGTAGCCAGCGTCCTGATGGCAATGGGAATGATGATGGTATCGCCGTCCATCGTGTCTTTGCCGCTTAAGATTATGCTATTTGTATTAGTCGATGGCTGGCAATTATTACTGGGCTCTCTGGGGCAAAGCTTTGCCTAAGCACCTATTATGACTCCCGAACTCGTCATGTCCATGGGACGCCACGCGATTGAAGTTACCTTACTGGTGTCGGCACCGCTGTTATTGACAGCGTTGGTTATCGGCTTGATTATCAGTATTTTTCAAGCCGCCACACAGATCAACGAAGCAACGCTTTCATTTATTCCCAAACTGCTGGGTATCTTTGTTGTTCTGATCGTCGCAGGTCCCTGGATATTATCAATTCTCACGGACTACTTGCGCACCATGCTGACCAATATTCCCAATTTGGTTGGATAATTCTGATGATTGAAATCACCACCACCCAGTTATACAACGGCGTCAGTGGTTTTTATTGGCCTATGACCCGCATACTGGGGGTATTTAGCAGCGCTCCGTTTTTAAGCAATAACAGCATTCCTATCCGAATCCGGGTGGCACTCGGTTTTGCCATTACGCTACTGATTGCTCCGAGTCTTCCGCCTTTTGCTGAACAAGATCCAATGTCCTACGCCGGCATACTGATTTTGATTCAGCAATTCATCATTGGTGTCTCTATTGGATTTGTTTTACGCATTATTTTCACCGGTGTAGAACTGGCCGGCGAAATGATGAGCATGAGTATGGGCTTGGGTTTCGCCACTTTTTTTGATCCACAATCCAAGGGACGCTCATCCTCTATCAGCCAATTTTTGTCGCTGCTGCTGTTACAGATGTTTCTGGCGTGTGACCTTCATTTACTGTTGATTGATAGTTTGGTGGGAAGCTTTACCAGCTTGCCCATTGGCCGGGGCACGATGGGAGCGCCAGGGTTCCAACAACTGGCTTATTGGGGGGCGCGGATATTCAGCATAGGCCTGCAACTGTCCATGCCTGTGGTCACGGCTTTATTGATCACTAACATGGCGCTAGGAGTGTTAACCCGCGCCGCGCCACAACTGAATCTATTTGGTATAGGCTTTCCGCTGACCTTAGTAGTCGGCTACAGCATGATTTACTTCATCTTGCCCTATTTGACTACGCCTATGCTCAATATGCTCAACGAAAGCATGCAGATGTTACGGCAAATCACACGAGTCGTTCCGTAGTACGCCGGTTACAAAACTTAATGCAACATTTTAAAGGAGAAGACATTGAATACCAATCAGGTTGATTTAGAGTTTAAGGCGTTTGAGGAGTTGGTTTTAGAATCCAGTGCATTAGATGAGCTAGCAGCACTGGAATTGGAGCTGGATTTAAAGAAACTAGATGATTTGGAAAAACTAGACAGCCTGGTTACAGCAATAGAAGATATCACTGGGCAAGTTTTTTCATCAAAAGCCAAGTTGACGGCATTAGAGCTGGAGCTGGAATTGAAGAAATTAGAGGAGATGGGGAAATTAAGCACGCTGATTGCCGCCATCGAAGCCATCACTGGACAGGTTTTTTCAGCGAAGAAAAACCTGTCGTGATTGCCGTAGGCCCCGTCCAACGTTACGGACGGGGTGCCTCGCTTTAGGCGGGCTGTGTATTTTCCATAGCAGAACGTTCTTTTTTGTAATAAGGCTCCATCACTGTTTTTAACGAGTCAATTACAATATCGAGATAGCTCATATTTTTGGTCGCAATCGCGCCATTGATAATGTAGATATTATTACTGTAAATTTTTTTTAAGATAGCCTTATGCTCTGGGCTCAATCTTTCGTTTAAATTTTCCTGTATCCAGCTCAAGCCATCGGCAACTTCAATCAGCTTGATATGCACTTCTACTGGATTAAATTGCGCATTTTGAATCAGTTGCAGCCGCATAATCACGGATTCATACCATTTTTTTTCAAAATCAGTATCAGTAAGATACTGGCTATTCATATCCCTATACGCATTTAATGGATTTTTATCATACATAAAACCTCCGATACTTTTTTCTTAACTTTCGTTAACTGCCACGTTAAAAACGTGGGGTGTATCTACCAAGGGAACCTGCAATAAACAGGTTCCGCTTTGTTAACTACCAGGGCTTGGTTCTCGCCAAAAGGTACAAGTAGTTAAGCGTTTACAATTTTAAGTGAAATATTCTGTTTGTCAAACCACTTTGTAAGTCTTTAGTTTTATCAACAATAGGTAGCTTATGTTAGTAAATTACGCTCTATACAACAACCTCAAGTCGCCCAAACGTGATAGCTTATCTAAACAGTGACAACACAGCTTGCGAAGCAGTATTCATTTGGCTAATCAAATAAAAGTCAACGGTTGCCTGATTATTCAATTGCGTCAGCTGAATTTGTAAAGCCGCCTGATCCGGTTTTTGGATAGAATCTATAGTGTTTTGTAAATTCACCCCCAGATTGTCAGCCATTGCTGATTGAGAGGTCAAACCGACGTTACTAGCAGAAAGCGTTGATTGACCTGCAGACACCGTTGCAAGATCTGAGGTTAACTGATCCAAAGCTCTTTGGGCGCCGGCGGCAGTGGTTATGTCAATAGGAGCTGCCGCAGCAGAAAGGTCTGCAGTAACCGCAGTAGATGCAATAGCGGCAGCAGTCGCTGGTGTTGCACCAGAATAGGCCGTGATAGCGGCAGCCGCTGCATCAAACTCAGCTTCACCAGCAGCTTGTGCGACACCACCACCAGCAATACTAATAGCATCGGCCCTAGCAAGAGCAACTGCCGTAGATGCAATTAACGCTGCTTGGGGGGCTGTACCTCCATCTGTGACACCCGCAGTAACAGCTGCCGCCGCCGCAGTGGCATCGGTAGCAGCCGTAGCAGAAAGAGCAGTATTAGCGGCAGAGTCACCCACAATGGTACCCACTGTATTTGTCACTAATAAAGCACTTACATTCAAAGAATTTACTGTCGTTTTAGAAGCTGGGTCCGAATCTAAGCCGGTTTGAACAGAAAGAGGCGTGGCACCGGATAACAAATTCGCGCCATTCACCGAGGCGCTGGCGGCAATACTCTGAATTTGCGAGGCCAGACTGGAAAAAGTAGCTTGATAACTGGCCGCATCTGACGCAGTTACCCCGGCAGTACTGGCTTTAGTTGCCATAGTCTGCATGGTGGTTAGCATCTCAGAAATAGACGTTAATCCGGTTTGCGCAACGTTAATAACACTTTGAGCTTGGGTAATGTTACTCTTTGCCGCCGCAAAACCAGATACCTGAGCGGTTAACCGGGTAACTACACCTTGCTGAGCTGGATCCAATGTTTTTTTATTGGTTGCCAACTGAGTTTGGGTAGTATTGATTTTTGATTGAGTGTCGTTGACTGCACCGGTTAATGTAGACGACAATGAAGTTAGGCCTGACATGGTAGTATTCCTTTTAATTAAATTAAATAACGTTTTTACCCGAAGGCGGTTTGTTAAAAGCTAATTCGATCAGTAACTTAAAATACGTTCGACATCACTCATATAATTTGAAGTTTATTATTTTTCGCTCCTATTCACCTAACGGTGCAGATTGTAAAAAACTTTAGCCTTTAGTATAAAAATATTTTCGTGCTACCTAGCTATACCCTACCCGGAATTACTGAAAAATAGCTTTGCTGTTGAAATAGTTGTTTTCCGGTATAATTTGCAACATTTTTAACTCAGGGTATAGGCGTTATGTCGGAAATTAATAAAGTAGTATTGGCGTATTCTGGAGGTTTGGATACTTCCGTTATTCTCAAGTGGTTGCAGGATGTTTATGACTGTGAAGTCGTTACCTTTACCGCTGATTTAGGACAAGGCGAAGAAGTCGAGCCGGCACGCGCCAAAGCTCAGGCTATGGGCATTAAAGATATTTATATCGAAGATTTGCGGGAAGAGTTTGCGCGTGATTACGTGTTTCCAATGTTTCGCGCCAATACCGTTTATGAAGGTGAATATTTGCTGGGCACCTCGATAGCGCGTCCTTTAATCGCCAAGCGCTTGATTGAAATTGCCAATGAAACCGGCGCAAATGCGATTTCTCATGGCGCAACCGGCAAAGGCAATGACCAGGTGCGCTTTGAACTGGGCGCTTATGCCTTGCGTCCGGATATTCATGTTATTGCGCCTTGGCGAGAATGGGATTTAACGTCCCGGCAAACTTTGCTAGATTATGCCGAAAAGCACAATATTCCGGTGGAAATGAAAAAAGGCAAAACCTCGCCTTATTCGATGGATGCCAATTTGCTGCATATTTCTTATGAAGGTAGGATACTTGAAGACCCCTGGGCCGAGCCTGAAGAAGACATGTGGCGCTGGACGGTTGCTCCCGAAGCTGCGCCCGATCAGCCGGTTTACCTGGAGCTGACCTATGCTAAAGGTGATATTGTTGCGATTGATGACGTAGCTTGCTCGCCTGCGACGGTTCTGGAGCAGCTAAATAAAATTGCTGGCGCTAACGGCATAGGCCGTTTGGACATCGTCGAAAATCGCTATGTCGGCATGAAATCACGCGGCTGTTATGAAACCCCGGCCGGTACCGTTATGTTGAAAGGACATAGGGCCATTGAATCCTTAACCCTGGATCGAGAAGTAGCGCATTTAAAAGATGAATTGATGCCGCGTTATGCGTCTTTGATTTATAACGGTTACTGGTGGAGTCCTGAGCGAGTCATGATGCAAACCATGATCGATGCCTCTCAGGCCAATGTTAACGGCAAAGTCAGACTTAAACTTTACAAAGGCAATGTCGTAGTCGTAGGCCGGGCGTCCAAAACTGACAGCTTGTTCGATGAAAGTATTGCGACTTTTGAAGAAGACGGTGGCGCCTACAATCAAAAAGATGCCGAAGGCTTCATCAAACTGAATGCGTTAAGAATGCGGATAGCCGCTGCCAAGCGCGTTATGTAGGGCGACGCGATTTCAGTTCAACCGGTTTCAACGCAACCGGCCACAGCGCCTTCGACTTTGTGGGGCGATCCGCTGGGTCGCCTTGATAAGGTCGCCCTCAATAAACTACAAGATTTTCCGCATTAAACTTGTATAATTGAAGACTACGTGGCATTACTTGTAACGTACATAAGAGGCCTGTAGGGCCATAAATTTGCTCCTACAGCGATATAAAAATAATAACATGGCAGTAGGGCGGTTTTAATGGGCGCCTGGTTTGAGGAGACGTACACATGAGCGATAGAGACAAGGCATCTTCAGTGGTGGAAATATTTCCGGGCAAGCTTTTGCAAAGTGCGCCCACACACCAGAGCTTAATGAAAGTTAACCGATGGCTACTGATTGTCGTTTGTTCTCTGATGGTTGTCGTTGTCATAGCGGGCTTTTTATTAATTCCGACAGACAGCTTTATCAATCGTTATCAGACCGCAACCTATGCCGCTGAGAAAAATCCTGTGCTATCGGCAGAAGTTAATGCACTGAAAGGGCAGTTAGTCGGCCTAGTCAGTGGTTCCATTGAAAGTAAATTAAACGCGCTGGAAGAAGGTATTAGAGTCGGTTCTGTTTCCAGTTCTATAGGCATGATAGAAGAATTAAAAACCGATCTTAAGGTTCTTCGCTCCTATTCAGAGCCTAGCAAAGACAAGCCAGTTATTTCCAATGAGCAATTAATGCAAGAAATGTCTCATTTAAAAGGTTTAATTTATATGAGTTTAGCCTCTTGCGGCTTGATGCTGGCCGCCGTTGCCGGCATCTGGATTAAAAATCGTAACCGCTTGCCTTACACAGAAAGCAAAAAAACTTATTTGGGTAAGGATTAGTTTTTAGATGCAAAAAAGCCGCCCCAGTCTATGATTGGGGCGGCTTTTTTGTGTTGCCTTATCCGGCTTTAGTTGCCGCCCAGAAATTTATACAACGCATCAACTGCTTGATCTTCGCCGTATCCAGCTTTTACAACCGCTGGGTTTTTCATGATTTCAGCGATGGCTTTCGGCATGCCGCCTTTGCCTTCTTTAAGAACATTTTCAAATTTTGCTCTGTCCAGTGAGCCGGCTTTGATTAAAGCCGTTAATTGTGGATTTGACGCGATGTCATGGCAAGTTCCGCAACCGCGACCAAAAGCGCGTTCGTAAATTTTCTTACCGACATCACTGGCTTCGTCGGCAAATACTGAGCCGCTTAAAGTAATTAAAGCAATACCTGCTAATGTAGCTAATGTTTTTTTCATTGTTGACTTCTCCTCGTGGTGGTAAAAAACTGTTTCATTTAAACACAAAACAGTTCGGTTAAAAGCTAAGCCGTGAGAGCATAGGGAATTTGACGGCAAAATTCAATTATTTTATTTATTTTTCACCGTAATCAGCAATACACAGGCCTTGATCTAAGCTTGGCGACTTTTAAACCAGCTCAATTTGTCATGCAGCGTTACTACCGTGCCGATAATAATCAGCGTGGGCGGCTTGATGTCCTGGCTGGCAACCTGATCTGGCAAGGTCGCTAGTGTGCCGGTAAGTACGCGTTGATTGATTGTAGTGCCTTGTTGTATCAGAGCAATAGGCAAGTCTTTGGGACTGCCGTGTTCAATCAGAGACTGGCAGATTTTTTTCAGACCAACCAGTCCCATATAAATCACGATGGTTTGATTGGGCGCGGCAAGTTGCTTCCAGTTTAAATTGATGGAATTATCTTTCAGGTGGCCGGTCACAAAGGTGCAGGACTGCGCATGATCGCGATGAGTTAGCGGAATGCCTGCATAGGTTGCGCAGCCGGAAGCGGCGGTAATACCGGGAACAACTTGAAAATTAATGCCTTGCTGCATCAGGGTTTCAATTTCTTCGCCGCCGCGACCAAAGATGAAAGGATCGCCGCCTTTCAGGCGCACCACCCGCTTTCCTGCTTTAGCCAAGTCAGCGAGCAGGATATTGATCGACTCCTGCGGCAAAGCATGATCCTGGCGTTGTTTGCCGACATATATTTTTTCCGCATCCCGTCGCGCCAAATCGAGAATTTCCGGCGAGACCAGGCGGTCATAAACAATCACGTCGGCCTGTTGCATCAAGCGCAGTGCGCGAAACGTTAACAGATCAGGTGCGCCTGGGCCTGCGCCAATCAGATAGACTTCGCCAAGATTGGCATCCGGTTTTTGCTCCAACAAGGTTTGTTCTAATTGCTGTTTGGCTTGCTGCATCTTGCCCGAAAATACCAGTTCAGCAACCGAGCCTTGTAAAATGCTTTCCCAAAAAATCCTGCGTTGAGCAGGTTTTTTAATATGTTGTTTGACCTTATCCCTGAACGAATCAGCCAGACTGGCCAGTTGACCGTAAGCTGGAGGAATCACGGTTTCTATTTTAGCTCTGAGCAATCGCGCCAGCACCGGTGCAGAACCTCCGGAGGATACGGCCGCAATAATCGGCGAACGGTCGATAATAGCCGGAAAAATGAAGCTGCAAAGTTCCGGGTTATCAACCACATTGACCGGAATATTTTTCTGTTCTGCGGTTTTGGCAACCAGGCGATTGGTTTCGGTATTATCGGTTGCCGAGACCACTAGCCTAAATTCGGTCAGATCTTCCGCGCAAAAAGATTTTTGCAGCAGCGTCAATTGATGTGTTGTTTGTAGGTTCAATACGATCGGGCTTATGGTTCTAGCGATCACCGTAATGCTGGCGCCGGCTCGTGCCAATAATTCAATTTTTCGTGCGGCGATTTCACCGGCACCGACAACCAAACAAGCCTGGTCTTTGAGCTTTAAAAATACAGGAAAATAATCCATTGAGTTTCGATGATGCTTGGATTTAAAAGAGGGTGGTATTATAAGCGCCCCCAACCGAGTTGAGAAAGTTTATAAACCATGATCGAATTTAATCTCGAAGTAGATGCCAGCGGCTTGAATTGCCCATTACCCTTGTTGCGCCTGAAAAAAGCCATGATGGCCATAGCCAGCGGCGATATCGTTAAAGTAATTGCAACCGATCCTGCCGCGCATCTGGATTTTGGCGTTTATTCTAATCAGACCGGGCATCAGATCATTCAATTGATAAAAGAATCCCATAAACAGATCTTTTATTTTAAAAAGAAATAGCGATGTTTAAAAATAAAACCCAACAGCTATTGGCATAAGGCTCAAAACCAAGATCATTTTTCAACGCGCGCCAAAATTGTTACATTCAATAATTTTGCAGCCAGTTAACAAAAAATAATCACAATAAATCTGCGAAGCTATGTAGAATGCCCATTTTAAATAGTCAAACATAGATAAGTATGAGCTTTTCATTGCTGCAAATATCGGGCTGGATTCCTGCCGTCATCTTTCCCTTGGCCGGCTTGCTACAGTTAATAAAAATATTACGCGAGCAATCAGCTGACGGCATCAGTGCGATAGCATGGATTGCTTTTGGTTTTGCCAATATCAGTCTGTATATTTATATGGAAAAATACTCGTCCCTACAAACCATCATCGGCATGTTGGGTCAGGCAATAATTGATTTCACCATTGCTTTTCTTGCCGTTTACTACAGCAAAAAGTCTTGGCTTAAAGAAAAAAACTCGTATGAAAAAAAATAAAGTTATTGTCATCTATTCGGGCGGCATGGATTCATTCACCGTACTGCACAAAGCTTTGCAAGAAGGTCTGGAGGTATTTCCGTTGACCTTTAATTACGGCCAGCGCCATGTCAAAGAAATTGAATCGGCTCGGGCAGTTTGTGAAACATTAAAGCTAGATCATCAATTAGTCGATATTTCGACGATTATCCCTTTACTACAAGGCTCATCACTAACCTCTGACATCGATGTGCCGGAAGGTCATTACGCTGAGCAAAGCATGCAGGCAACTGTGGTACCTAATCGTAATATGATTATGTTGTCGCTGGCGATTGCTTATGCTGTGTCGAAGGGTGCTGATACGGTCTACTTTGGCGCCCACGCAGGTGACCATGCCATATATCCTGATTGTCGCCCCGAATTTGTAGAAAAAATGAATGAAGTCGCAAAGATCGCCAATTATCAAGCGGTAAAAATTACCACTCCTTATTTAAATCAGGATAAGAGCCAAATTTTAGCAGATGGCTTGAAAATGGGGCTGGATTATAGCCAATCGTGGACTTGTTACAATGGTCGTGAGAAATCTTGCGGTAAATGCGGTTCATGCATTGAGCGTCTCGAAGCCTTTGCCAAAAATAGCGTCATTGACCCCTTAGCTTACGAACAGCATTAACAATATGGTTTTAAAATTACAGAAATAACCGACAATTTATTTTGGATTAAATGTCCATAACTAACATTGGGATGCCGTAGGTTAAAACAAAATAGCTAAACGCAAAAATAACACTAATGCTCATTTTATAGGAAAAAAATTGGCGGAAAATGTAACTCACTATTGCTAAATACCAGCCAACCAAGAATACAGCCAAACCAATTGATATTTCTTCACGGTATATTTCTTTGTTCATCACCATCCAAAAATCCAGTGCTTCGGCGGCAATCGCTAGTGTCATAATAAAATTTTCACAAACAAAAATAGCCGTAAATAATTGATTAAAAGCCTGAATTTTTTTGTTGATCAGTAAAAAAACAGCGATGGACGTAAAGGCCATGATTGTCCGTAACGATACTTCGAGCGTACCATCGGCAGGATCTGCGATTAGACCTTCAACAATAATTCCTGAGATAAGATAAAAAACTACCGTCTTCCACATAAATGATCTGGAAGGAATTAAATTAATAGGATTATTTTTAAACCAACAAAGCAACAAGTATTGAGCTAATAATTTCATAAATTATCGAGTGTGTAAGCCGTTTTTTCAAGCATATTGCTTAAACTGCTAAATGTATTTTCTGTTATCGTAACCATAATCTTAAAACAGAAAAGCACTAAAAGTTGCTATGTTACTCGACCCGACATGATTTTCCAACTTTTAGGGTTATTACCATTTTCTTATTATTTTCGTCACTAATTTAACATCAGCTTAGATTTCGCATAAGTGTTAGGTTTTAGGCACTTATTGGCGCTGTAATTAATCCAGAAAACGGCTATCGGCTTTAAACAAAAAATTACTGTTGCAATAAATATCAGATTCTATATAATACGCCGGGTATGGAGAGGTGGCTGAGCGGCCGAAAGCGGCGGTCTTGAAAACCGTTGAGGGGTGATACCCTCCCAGGGTTCGAATCCCTGCTTCTCCGCCATATATGTAAAATAACCTTTTATTAAAAATAATCGGTTATTTTAACAAGCATCTAAATTCCCCTTAAGCCCCAGTTTACCTGGCGGATCTGATTACACCATTTTTAGTGGTGAAATAATCAAGTTGTAACGCAGACAATGTAAAATATTTCAGCGGCAGCAACATTTAAAAAATATAAAATTTTAGTTGGCACTCGATTAAAACTAAAGTTAGCCTGTGCTGAACTGTTTCCAATTCTCTTCCTTTAGCTCGGAGAGAATTCCAACCTACACCCTTTAAACAACGCTGTAAGACATTAGTCAACAGCAACCTTTTATTGAGACTCTAAAAATATGCCATTTACCACCCTCGGTTTATCTGATCCTTTGCTGCGCGCCATTGCGGATGCCGGCTATACCACGCCGTCCCCCATACAGTCACAAGCCATTCCAGCCGTTTTAGGTGGCCGTGATGTACTCGCCGCCGCACAAACAGGAACCGGTAAAACAGCAGGATTTACCCTGCCTATCCTGCACCGTTTATCACAAAAAGCGTATGGCAATAACAGGCCAGTTAGGGTCTTGATACTGACGCCGACACGGGAACTTGCCGCACAAATCGGCGAATCGGTAAACAAATATGGCGCTCATTTACACCCACGCTTAAAATCCGAAGTGGTTTTTGGCGGGGTAAAAATCAACCCGCAGATGATGCGCTTAAGAGGCGGCGTCGACATATTGGTCGCCACGCCTGGACGCTTACTGGATCTGGTCAACCAAAATGCGGTAAAACTCGATCAAGTAGAAACACTCATACTAGACGAAGCCGACCGCATGCTGGACATGGGCTTTATCCGGGACATTCGTAAAATCATCGGCTTTTTGCCGAAAAAACGTCAAAACTTGCTGTTTTCTGCGACCTTTTCCGAAGACATACGCAAACTCACCACCGGCCTGCTGGTTAATCCGATAAAAATCGAAGTCGCTGCGCGCAACACCGCCGCCGAACTGATTCAGCAAGTCGCTTATCTGGTCAATAAAGCCAATAAAACCGAACTGCTTTGTCACCTGATCAAGGAACAGGACTGGCAACAGGTTCTGGTGTTTACCACCACTAAACACGGCGCGAATCGCCTGACCGAAAAACTTAACAAGGTCAATATCAAGGCCGCCGCGATCCACGGCAACAAAAGCCAGGGCGCCAGAACCAGCGCTCTTTCAGGCTTTAAAGCCGGTGAAATCAGAGTGCTGGTAGCGACCGATGTGGCTGCGCGTGGCATCGATATCAACCTGTTGCCGCATGTAGTCAATTTTGAATTGCCTAAAGCGCCGGAAGATTATGTACATAGAATTGGCCGTACTGGACGTGCCGGCGAAGAAGGTCAAGCCGTATCACTGGTATCTCATGATGAGTACAGCTTCTTGCGTTCGGTAGAAAAACTGATCGGCAAGGAAATTAAACGCGAACAGATACCCGGCTTTGAAGCCTCGCTGGTAGCGCCACCAATGCCGCCAGAAGAACCACGCGGCCCGCGTCCGGTTAGAAATTCAAGCCCTCGCAAGCCCAGCAGTACGCAGGGCAGAAGCAGGCCCAGAGCCAATAGCATTTAAGGATACTCGCTTTGAATACACCGGTGGTTTGTCTTTGCGATTTGGGGCTAGCTTATGCGGAATGCTGCGGTCTTTTTCATTCCGGTGAAAAAAAGCCGGAAACAGCCGTAGCCTTGATGCGTTCGCGCTTTACCTCGTTTGCGCTGGGCAATGCGGCTTATTTACAGGAAACCTGGGACGTCACGGCACGACCTGAATTGATCGATTTTTCCAAGGAACAGGTTGATTGGCAACGACTGGAAATAATCTCGACCAAAAAAGGCGGAAGTAAGGATGTTAAAGGCGTGGTGGAGTTCAAGGCGCATTATTTGCAGGATGGCGAGGCGCACGTCATGACTGAAATCAGTCAGTTTATCAAACGCTCGGGCAGCTGGTTTTATCTGGACGGCCCGGTTAAATCGATCCGCAAAACAGGTCTACAAACCAATCTGGGCAAGAATGCCCCGTGTTCCTGCGGCAGCGGCAAAAAGTTCAAGCGCTGTTGCGGCGCGGAGTAATGTAAAAAGCGACGTAGCAGGTCGGGTTATGCTGCGCTAACCCGACCTACGCGGCTGGACTAGGGACAACGTTATTTTTCCGCTTTGGCCTCATCTTCTGATTCTGCAATCGATGCAGACATACATTCCATCAGGCTCTCGGTATAGTTGGTATGAGCTTCTGCAAGCTCTTTAGGTGAACCAAAATCAGTGCGCAATTCTTCCAGCGTCTTTTTGGGATCTTTAGAAGAGGACAGCGTCAGCATTTTTGTATAGTTACGGTAAGCCGTCAAGCGCGTGGGATCCAAACCAAAAACACCGGGCATGTGGTTCGAGGTCGAATCCACTACGCATTTAGCCATGCGTTCGGGCGAGGCTTTATAATCCTTGATATCCTTATCCAGCTGCAGTTGCTCCAAGATAGCCTGTTCATACTGGTTCTTATCTGCGCAACCTGGCAGCAATAAGGCAGCGATGGAAATGAGTAATATTTTTTTCATGAATGTACCGTTATTTAGTGAAAATACAGGGTATGGAATTATACGTGAATTTCAATCCATCTCCTTCATCGCCTGTGTTATCCAGGCTTCGGCTTCGGCATTGATGTCGCCGGCTTTGCGGCCCTTGGTTTCTATGACCGGACCAATTTTCAGCTTAATCACGCCGGGATATTTTAAAAAACTGTAACGCGGCCAAAAATCACCGGCATTATGGACGACCGGAATAACTGGAAACCCTGATTTTTGCGCCAGCATCGCACCGCCAATATTAAATTTCAATACTTCTCTGGCGCCGGCACGCGTGCCTTCCGGAAAAATCAGCACCCATAAGCCTTCATTCAAATACCTCGTACCTTGTTCAAGTAAAGCCCGTAACGCCGCGCGTTGATTTTTCCGGTTAATCACGATGGATTTCAAGGTTAGCAGTGACCAGCCCCAAATCGGCAACCACAACAGCTCGCGCTTGATGACTACCGAATGCGGCGGCAGAATATAGCGCAACGCCAGCGTTTCCCAAGCCGACTGGTGATTGCTGAAGATAATCGCCGCTTGCTGCGGGTTGATATGTTCCAGTCCTTCGACTTCGTAAGTCAATCCGCAAAACGCTTTGGTCATCCAACGAATCACCGCGCACCAGACATGGCCAATTTTCCAGCGTATCTTGAACGTCGTCAGCATGCCCAGAATAAGTAAAATGCCGACGATGGTCGCGGTAAAAAAAATGCCGAAAAACAGCAGGGCCGAGCCTATATAATTTTTAGGCCGGGGATCTTGAAGTGAGGTATTTTGCTGCGTCATATAAATTTTCAAAAACAGGAAAGTTAAGCTCGGGATTATTATCTAGGGTTTGTTGGCCTTTGCCGGTCTTGACCAGTATCGGACTTGCATTAACAGCCTCTGCTGCTTGTAAGTCCCGCAGTGAATCACCGATCACCGGAATGCCGCTCAGGCTGATATTCTTGTCATAAGCAAAAGCCAGCAGCAATCCCGGCTTGGGCTTGCGGCAGTTGCAATTGTCGTCAGGGCCATGCGGACAAAAATAGATCGCGTCGATTTTCCCGCCTTTTTGTTCGACCATCAAGCACATTTTTTGATGGATTTTTTCCAGCATCGCAAGATCGAACAAACCTCGAGCCAGTCCCGATTGATTGGTAACAACCACAACCGTGTAACCCTGCTCAACAAACAGGGCTATGGCCTCAAGGCTACCGGGAATCGGCAGCCATTGCTCAGGAGATTTTATAAAGTCTTCCGAGTCATGATTAATTACGCCATCACGATCCAACAGCACATAGCGGCTTTCAGGCATAGTTTTACGATTGCAGCCGGGAAATATCGGCACAGGTCAAAAACTGCTCGGACAACAAGTTCAGCAAGGCCAAGCGGTTGGCACGCAACTCAAGGTCATCGGTCATCACCATGACCTGATCAAAAAAGGTATCAACATCATTGCGCAAGCCGGCCAGACGATTCAGCGTCGCCTGATAATCGCGCAGCGCCAGCAATGGCTTGATGTCATCGGCGGCTTGCAACGCGGCTTGCAATAACTGTTTTTCCTGAAGTTCAACTAAATTACCCACCACAGCTGCCGGTTGGGACTCGGATTTTTTCAGAATATTGCGGATGCGCTTGTTCGCTGCGGCCAGACTTTCCGCTTCAGGTAACTGCCGGAATGCTTTAACCGCCTGCAAACGCTGCATAAAATCCAGCGGTTCGGCAGGAGCAACGGCAATGACCGCATCAAACTCATCGGCGCTATAGCCTTGATCCAGACAATAGCCTTTTAACCGGTCGAAAATGAACTCAATAACCTTGTCAGCAGTTACGCTTTGCTCGATAGTAGTTTTAATCTGGGCGCTGGCAAACTCGGTCAATTCGACGATATTGATGTCGAGTTTATTCTCGATAAGAGTTCTAAGAATACCTAAAGCCGCGCGGCGCAAGGCATAAGGGTCCTTGTCGCCGGTAGGGATCAAGCCGACTGCAAAAATACCGACCAAGGTGTCTATTTTTTCTGCAATCGCAACAATCTGTCCGGTGGCACTGCCCGCAGTCGGACTGCCGGATTGTTTCGGGAAATACTGTTCTTCCAACGCCAGCGCAACTGCTTCTGGCTCATTATCGGCCAAGGCATAGTAACGCCCCATCAGACCTTGCAGGTTACCAAATTCACCGACCATTTCGGTCATCAGATCGGCTTTGGCCAGTAAGGCAGCGCGTTCCGCCAGTTCGACATTTTCATGTAAATGTCCGGCAATAAATTTTGCCAGCTGTTGCACTCGTTTGGTTTTGGCAAAAACCGACCCCAGACTTTCCTGAAAAACCACACTGGACAGGCTTTCAACCCGGTCTTCCAGCGTTTTCTTTCTATCCTGATTCCAGAAAAATTCAGCGTCTGACAGACGCGGCGTCACCACGCGTTCATTGCCTTGTTGTATCGAAGTCGGGTTGGTGCTTTCGATATTGCTGAAGGTAATAAAGTAAGCCAGTAAACCTCCCTCCGCATTTTTCACCGGAAAATATTTCTGGTTGGTTTGCATAGTGGTGATCAACACTTCCGGCGGCAGCGCCAAAAAGCGTGGATCGAAGGTTCCGGTAATCGGCACTGGCCATTCGTTTAACGCGGCAATCTCCTCCAGCAACTCTTCTTCTATGTAGGCGTAACCATTAACTGCGGCGGCGGCTTTTTCTGCCGCATCGCGGATTAATATTTTGCGCTGTTCAAGATCGGCAATCACCCTGCCCTGTTGATACAACACCTCAACATAGTCTTCAGGCTGGCTCAGGGTTATTTTTTGTGGCGCATGAAAACGGTGGCCCTGGGTGATTGCCCCGGTTTTCAGTCCAAGAATTTCGGTTTCAATGACCTTAGCACCATAAAGCAAAACCGCCCAATGTACCGGCCTGACAAACTCAGTGGTGAAGCTGCCCCAGCGCATCCGCTTGGCTATCGGCAAATTGGCAATGCTTGACCGGATGATATCCGGGATCAGGTTCTCGGTCGCTAGACCTTGAACTGCCTGGGTATAGCTGAGCCACTCACCCTTGTCGGTTTTTAAGCGCTCCAGATTGTCGAAGTCAGTATTGCAACTGAGCGCAAAACCCAAGGCCGCTTTACTGGGCGATCCGTCAGGGGCAAAAGCCGCCTGCAGCGCAGGGCCGCGTTTTTCCACGGTTTTATCGGGCTGCTTGATGGCCAGATTTTCAATCAGCACCGCCAATCGTCTCGGCGTTGCATAAGCCTTGCTGGCAGTAAACGATAACTCGGCGGCATTTAAGCCCTGGACAATATTGTTGAGCAAGGCATTGCTCAATTTCAGCAAAGTCTTGGGCGGCAGCTCTTCCGAACCCAGTTCGAACAGTAAATGTTTGCTCATGTTATGCTCCCTGCCCGGTTAACATCGGAAATCCCAGCGCTTCACGGCGTTGGTAATAGATTTCAGCCACAGATTTGGCCATGTTTCTGACTCTTAAAAGATAGCGTTGGCGCTCGGTAACCGAAATGGCATGACGCGCATCCAGCAGGTTAAAGGCATGCGAGGCTTTTAGCACCATTTCATAGGCGGGCAACGGCAAATTCAGCGCGATCAGCTTGGTGCATTCCTGCTCGTAAGTGTCAAAACACTGGAACATGAACTCGACATTAGCATGTTCAAAATTGTAAGCAGACATTTCCACTTCATTCTGATGAAACACGTCGCCGTATGTGACAGTGCCGTGCGGCCCTTGGGTCCAGACCAGATCATAAACACTTTTAACGCCCTGCAAATACATCGCGATCCGCTCCAGACCGTAAGTAATCTCACCGGTAACAGGACGACATTCAAGACCACCGACTTGCTGAAAATAAGTGAACTGGGTTACTTCCATGCCGTTCAGCCAGACTTCCCAGCCCAGACCCCAGGCACCGAGTGTCGGCGATTCCCAATTGTCTTCGACAAAGCGCACATCGTGTTCGAGCAAATCCAGACCCAAATGGCGCAACGAACCCAGATACAGCTCCTGAATATTGTCCGGCGAGGGCTTTAACACCACTTGAAACTGATAATAATGCTGGAGCCGGTTCGGATTTTCGCCAAAGCGGCCGTCAGTCGGCCGGCGCGAAGGCTGGACATAGGCTGCATTCCACGGCTCGGGACCAATCGCGCGCAAAAAAGTGGCTGGATGAAAAGTCCCCGCCCCTACTTCCTGATCCAGCGGCTGCAATAAAATACAGCCCTGTGCTGACCAGTATTCCTGTAAGGCCAGGATCAGTCCCTGGAAAGTCGATAAGTCGTTGTTTATACTGGACACGGGTTAATGCTCTTGGGCAACAAAAAGTGGGGGATTATAACTGAAAAACGACCGGGAGACATCGTTAGATTAATGCAGTATGAATTTAAAAGCCGCTCAGGTCAGCGACAGAAACAACGATTATTAGAAATAGATCTATTGAATAACTTCACTATCGGGCACATCATCACTTTTTAGCTTCTCTACTCTCGATTTTTTTAAAGCAGTAACCGCCGCTGCCAGACCTTGTTTGGCAGCCTCTCGGTAAAAAGTAGCTGCCTGCTTGCTATCTTTTGCCACGCCCACACCTTTTTCGTACATAACACCTAAATTATATTGAGCTTGGGCATCGCCTTGTGCAGCAGCCTTGCTGTACCAAGAAAAAGCGAGGCTGTTATCTTGCGCGACACCCTGGCCTTTTTCGTAAATCAAGCCTAGATTATATTGCGCAAAAACATCACCGTGTTCAGCGGCTTTGTAGCACCAGTAAACAGCCAGGCTATCATTTTTCACCACGCCTTTCCCAGTTGCGTACATAAAACCTAATTTTGATTGGGCTTCTTTATGCCCCTGCTTGGCCGCCTTGCCCAACCAATTAACAGCCTGGTGTTCATCCTTGGCAATACCGTGCCCATTGATGTACAGCAAGCCTGTATAAAACTGCGCATCCGCATTACCCTGCATTGCCAACTGCAAATACAAAGGCAACGCTTTGATAACTTGACCCTGATCGACCCAGTATTTAGCTTTTTTTAATACGCTCACAACATTTTGATTAACCGTCGTCACTGTTGTTTTTGACTTCGGTAGGTAAAAAGTAACCGCTAGCCATATCATGCCAATCAAAGCCATTAAGCCCAGTATTTTTTTAACGACCCGGATTTTGATAACGCGTTTGTTGTTGATGGCAGATGAACGTTGTGGCTTAGTTCTTAAGCAACGAAGCGTATTAACCATCGAGTGGATAATTTTCCAAAACGTATGACTAAAGCTAAAATGCTCGGGAATATTTTTTTGAACAATGGCTGGTGGATCAGCATAAGCTTTGCTAATAATGGTTATTATCCGTTGCGTTTCATAAGCTGCGTGCTCTCTTTCCTGCGTGTCTATCCATTGGTCATGCATAGCCTTTTTAGTAGCATCCGATAAAACTGCATAAGCGCTATTAATCGCTTTCATAATCCGCAGTGCTTCTTCATGCTCACCGATATATTTATCAGGATGATAATATTGACTAAGCGCTTTATAGGCAGCCTTAATAACACTGGCCGGCGCATTGCGCGACACATTTAAATTATCATAATGAGTTGTTAATTTAGCCATGCTGTTTTTGATTTCGTGGCTAGGCTATCGAAAAAACATTTATAAACTCAAAAAAATCAATCAAGTGAAAACTGCTCCCGAGGAATGTGTTCCTCGGGAGCAGTTAGCTTATTGACAGGTTGCTAAGGCTGCTGTACCTTGCCACGGCATACCAGACGTCAGTACAGCAACATCCCAAGCTGCCCATGTAGAGGGCTTTGTAAAGTCAACCGTATCGGGGTCGGCCAAAATACCGATTAACTGCCATGTACCGGTGTTTAAGCTAGCGCCTACTACTAATGAGTCAAGTCGAAGAGCCACACCAAATAGAGTTTCGGTAACTGAACCAATATTAATATTATCGCTTCGATCTAAATAAGGAACGAAAGTTGTAGCTACTACATCGCTTTGAATAGCATCTGCATTTGCATACGGCGTTGCGGAAATACCTCTTCCCATCCCCGCATTACTAATCGAATAAAATTTATCCGCAGCGACATTAACTCCCTCGGAATTATAAAAAAATACATAAACATTGAAAGGCGTAGCCGTATCCGACTTTGCATTTGTTGCGTCATAGGTTATCGAAAATGTTGCATTATCTACTTTTGTGCGATCTACACAAGGTGAGAATTTAGTAGAGCTAGGCAATGTTTTTGCAACGCCCAATCCAGCACTGCCGGGCGGAAAGCTGATAGCAACTTTTATCGGGGCTCCGGCTGTTGTCGCAGCTTCCACATCGGCTATTAAGCTAATAATCAGCAGTGAGGAGGCGAACAATGAGTTTTTAAAGCTAGTCATGATTAAATTCCTTAATTTTGCTGAGACTTCAGTATGTTTAAAAGAGTTAACTTGCCCGTATGCTTATAAACTCAAAAAAATCAATCAAGTGAAAACTGCTCCCGAGGAATGTGTTCCTCGGGAGCAGTTAGCTTATAAGCAGGTTTCTAAGTTGCCGGTGAAGGCGGGGGTAGCTGTAGAACCATCTATTCCTTGCCACGGCATACCAAACATCAGTACAGCAACATCCCAAGCTACCCATGTAGAGGGATTTTGAAAATGAAAAGTAGTGGGATCGGCCAAAATACCGATTAACTGCCATGTACCTGTATTTAATAAGCTTCCTACTACTGTTGGATCAATTCGAATAGCCGAACCAAATAAAATCTCAGTAGCTACAGTGGTATTAAAATTAACCGCCCCAGCTAGATAAGGATCTAAAGTAGAAGGACTAGCCGTATAAGCGGCTTGAATAGCAGTTGCATCTGCGTAAGGCGTTACTTTAATACCTACTCCCATCCCCGCCTTGCTAATCGAATAAAAGCTATCTGTCCCACTAATGAATTCGGGATTATAAAAAAACACATAAAGATCTAAAGGACTAAGTGGAGCTGTCGGAGTCGATTTTAGATTTGTTGCGTTATAGGTTACCGTAAATATTGCCGCATCGTTTTGTGTGCTGTTTATGCAAGGTGATATTTTAGTAGAGCTAGGCAATGTCTTTGGATTGCTCAATCCAGCACTGCCAGTCGGAAAGCTGATAGCAACTTTTATCGAGGGTCCTGCTGCTTCCACATCCGCTATTAAGCTAATAATCAGCAGTGAGGAGGCAAACAATGAGTTTTTAAAGCTAGTCATGATTAAATTCCTTAATTTTGTTGAGACTTCAGTATGTTTAAAAGAGTTAACAACCCCTATGCTTATCGTAGAAATGCGTGAAACTGGCATATCTACTTTTATTCGCTGTGCGGGAAAGATTCGGTTTTTTTAGATCGACGAAAGAACTAGCGCGTTGATCCAAATCACACAACTCCTAATTGTTTTTTACTAACTTTAAATTAAAAGTGATTTTCATCATTAAATATCATGAAATTATCCCCCTTAAGTCAATAATAATATTATGGTTTTTACAAATTGCTTATGCAAAATTTGTCACGGATGCTCGGTAACTCTTACGGCATATAACATAAGGAACTTTAGAGCAGCGATAATATTTTTTTAAAAACGAAGGACTCTCTATTTTTCTAACCGTTCACGCAGGATTAAAATCAACCTAATCTCATAATTTAAAATTAACGTAACCGACTATCAATTAATCAGCCTGATTTCCGCTTTTTCAATCGTGATTAATTGTTGTTTGTACAGTGCGCCTATAGCCTGTTTAAATACTTTTTTACTGACTCCAAAAGTGGCATAAATCGCTTCCGGTGGGCTTTTATCGCCCAGCATCAATACACCGTCATTGGCTTTCAGCTTGGCGATAATGGTATCGGTCAACGATAGCACTTTGCCGTAGCCAGGCTGATGCAAACTGAGATCTATTTTATGATCTTCACGAATCTGCTTGATATAACCATCCAGTTTTTGGCCTTTTCTGACCGGACTGAACAACTCGTTTTGATACAACATACCCCAGTGGCTGTTGTTGATGATCGCTTTAATCCCCAAATCAGAGGCATCGGCAATAATCAGCGATACTTTTTGACCAACTTCAAAATCATCCGCTTCATCGCTGAGCATTTTATCAATCTTGGTGGTTGCCGCTATGCGATTCTGATCATCAAGAAACACCTTGACCAGATAAGACCGCCCTACTTCCATCTCATGGTATTGTTCACCAAAAGGCACCAGTAAATCTTTGGGCAGTCCCCACTCCAAAAATGCGCCCACATAGTTGAGCGACACCACTTTCATCCACGCTATATCCCCTACTTCGGCCAGCGGCTTTTTGCTGGTAGCCGCCAAATGGCCTTCCGCATCGACATAAACGAAGACATCCAGACTATCGCCGAGCTGGATATGCGTTGGCAGCCGTCTATCGGCCAGTCGTACTTTCCCTGACGTTCCGTCATCGAGGTAGACCTCCGGACCCTGCTGTTTAACGACAGTCAACTTATTTACTTTACCAATATTTATCATGTTATTACACATCGTTCCCATGTGGAGGCGACTTTAGTCGCCTCGTGTACAAAAGGCGACTAAAGTCGCCCCTACAGTGTCTTGCGCGGCAAATTTTAATCAACTGGTAATCACAAACCTTACTGCATCTAGTCTTAACTGGGCCGCCTGAATATTTTCATGCGCCAGCATGGTCATATCTTTTAACTGCTCAATTTCTTCGCTTCGAATAGTCGGATTGACTTTTTTCAGCCTGACCAGACGCTTGATCTCATTGCTTAGCGATTCCAGCATAGCGGTAGTTGCGGTATCAACTAACTGCTGCATATCGGCTTTAGCCTTTTGCTCGGCCACATTCAACAGGTTAAGAAGTAGCGGTCTTTGATTCTGTAAAAAAGCAATGATTTTGTGTTTATCAAACTTAATGCCAGGCTCAATCAAATCGCGGTGCTCAATTTCTTCAGTCAAATCTTTTTGATGTTGATTGATCAATACCCGAATCGGCGTATGCGGCAAAAATCGGCCGATTTGTAACTCAGCCGGAGCGCTACATTCGACTATAAACAAACACTCCAGCATAAACTGCCCGGCTTTAAGCTCTTCATGTTTAATCACGCTGATTGCCGCATTGCCGGTTTCACTGGACAGCACCATATCCATGGCCGCAGTGACTAAAGGATGTTCCCAACTCATAAACTGTATATCTTCACGCGCCAGCGCCAACTGCCGGTTAACCGTGATAGTCATGCCATCTTCGGTTAAACCGGGAAAATGCGCGACACGCAAGTGATCGCTAGGACGAATAATAAAACATTCGGGCGAATGAAATTCTGTTTCTACACCGTAACATTCAAAAACGTCTTCCATATACGGCCAAAGCACGCCTTCTTTTTCATAAGTGTTTAGCTGAAAAATCAGTTCCTCGGCCAGTTCTTTGCGGCAGGAATTGAGTTCCAGTAATTGATCGCGACCGTTATGCATCTGTGCTTCAAGTTCAACACTTAGATTTTTTGTTTTAGTAATCAGTGCGTCAATATCAGCCTCACCATGTAAAACAGCGGTCAACTCCTCACGCAATAAATCTGCAACTCGCTGGGCAGAGGAACTATTACAGGCAAACGCATTTAGACCTTGATCATACCAACGGTACAACAGCGCACACTCAGTCTGTTCCAGATACGGCACATGAATCTGGATAATATGTTTTTGACCAATGCGATCAAGACGGCCGATACGTTGCTGTAATAAATCGGGATTAGTCGGCAAATCCATCAATATCAGATGATGTACGAACTGAAAATTTCGGCCTTCACTGCCAATTTCAGAACAAATCAATAGCCGCGCCGCGCTCTCAGGATCGGCAAAATAAGCCGCCGCTCGATCACGCTCGATAATACTCATGCCTTCATGAAATACTGCGGCGGCAATGCCGGCACGGTTTTTTAAGGTTTGCTCCAGATCAATGGCAGTTTGCGCGTATTTACAGATCACCAGGGCTTTTTGATCACCCAATTCCTTGACCTTGTTCACCAACCACAGGTAACGCGGGTCTTGTTGCAAATCCTCAGTATTTGCGTTCCCAGTTAACGCATAACCATAACGTTCCCGCTCGGGAAAGCCTTGTACAGTTTGCCGGGAATTACGAAATAAAATCCGCCCTGTACCATGATGATCCAGCAACACCTTGATCAAGGCATCACGCGCCACCATCGATTGCTCCGGATCATTAAGGTTTTTCAGCAAGCCATCGACATTATCATCCTTAAGCAACGCGGTTAAATGTTGCTGGGCATGTTCATCCAGGCTGCCCTGATCCAGCAATAATTTTGCCGCATCCGCCACCGGCTCAAACAAGCGTTCTTCTTCGACAAATGCTGAAAAACTGTAAAATCGGTCGGGGTCCAGCAATCTTAACCGTGCAAAATGACTTTCCTTGCCCAGTTGCTCAGGTGTTGCGGTCAACAAAATAAGGCTGGGGGAAATTGATCCCAGTTGTTCAATAAACAGATAATCGGCACTCGGTGCTAATTCACTCCATGCCAGATGATGCGCCTCATCGACTATTACCATATCCCAGCCGGCTGCTATAGCTTGTTGCTGGCGGCGCGGGTAATTAGAAAAAAAGCCCTGACTACATAAAATTAGTTGTTCGGTTAAGAACGGATTATCAGCATCGTCCGGGACTGTTTCAGCGAGCATATCGTCTTCAGCATAAGTATCAAGGCAACGTGCCTCATCAAAAATACTAAAGCGCAGGTTAAAGCGCCGGAGCATTTCCACCAGCCATTGATGCAATAGCGTTTCAGGTACGATAATTAGCACCCGATTGCTCAAACCATTAATCAGCCGGTGGTGCAAAATCAAACCGGCTTCGATGGTCTTGCCCAGCCCCACTTCATCGGCAAGCATGATTCTGGGTGCAGAGCGATTAGCTGCTTCATGGGCAATAAACAACTGATGAGGAATTAGCGAAGCGCGGCCACCGAGCAAGCCTTTAACCGGCGATTGCTGGTGTTGTTGCAATCTGCGCCAAGTTTCATAACGCAGCAAAAACCAGGCAGCAGGGTCGACTTGCCCGATAAATAGCCGATCCTGGGGTTTGTTAAATTGAATATGATGATTTAGTTCTACCTCCTCCAGTTGAATATCTTGTCCATCCTGGTCTTTACCCAAGTAAGTGATTAAGCCCTCCTGTTCAATTAAACTACTGACGGTCACTTTGTCTTCGTCTATCGTCTCTATAATATCGCCTTTTGAAAAGCGTACCCGCGTTAACGGTGCGTTATCTTGCGCATACATCCGTCGTTCGTCACAGGCTAAAAAAAGCACCGTAACCCGCTTGTGCGCGGCTTCAAGAATAAGGCCCAAACCAAGCTCTGACTCGGTGTTACTAATCCAGCGTTGGCCGGGGATAAACTGTTCCATTTCAAGATGCCATTAAGAAGTAAATATGAATTAAATGACTTATTATAAGCGACGCAGCAAAATTTCCCGGCAATTAATTACTCAGCACAACCGTCAGCATTAAGCTTTAAATATAGTCTTCAGCGCTACTCATCAAACGCTTGCATACGTTAAGCGTAAAGCGAATAATATGAACCTAAAGTTTATCACTGGTGATGGCCAATTCGATTTTTTAACACCATGAAAAATATAATCAATTATTGTACGACAGCAATTTAATTACATAAAAAACCACGCTTTCACGCAACACTCATCTGAATAACTTAAAGAGAACTCCTAATTATGAAAAAAATATTTTTTTTAATTCACTTAACTATCGTAATAATTATGGTAGCACCCGCAGCTTACGCTCATGACGATGACTGGGGACGCTATAATGATGGTTGGGGACGCTATAATGAAGGCGAAAGACATCGTCATCGTCATCGTCATCACGATCACTATTATCCACAGCAACAGCCACGGGTTTACTATTACCCTGCCCCGCAAATTAATTATTATCCTCAGCCCCAGGTTAATTATTACCAACAGCCTGAATATTCAAGAGATCCACGTTCCCACCAGGGCTTAGCTGGAGGCGTTGTAGGTGGGGTTTTGGGTTATGAGATGGGTAATGGAAACCCTGTTACTACCGGAATTGGTGCGGCAGCCGGTTCTTTTCTGGGAAATGAAATGAATCAAGATTATCGCAGAAGAGAATAGCTCCCCTTAGCAACGGTTTAAGCCTTATGTTTCACTCGATGCTAATTCCGAGTAGCAGGGGTACTGAATGTCGGATAAACTACCAGCTTTGCGTTAATAACCTTAGGATAAGTCGTGAGAAAAATTCAAGCTCAAGTTCTTTTAATCGTCACCATTCTTTTTATAGGATTTACTATGTTTTCAATGGCAAATGCCACCACCCCTGCTGAAACTAAAGCGGCAGGGATTGCTTTTTTGGCAGACAATGCTAAAAAACCCAATATCGTAAGCACTGCAACCGGCCTGCAATACGAAGTATTGACCGCTGGAACCGGCACAGTTTCACCAACGGCTAGCGCTAACGTTACGGTTCATTACAAAGGTACAACACTTGATGGCAAAGAGTTTGACAGCTCCTACAGCCGTGGCGCACCGGCTAGTTTTCCGCTAAATCGGGTCATCGCCGGCTGGACCGAAGGCGTACAATTAATGACCGAAGGCGCAAAATATCGCTTTTACATTCCATCAGAACTCGCTTATGGCGAACAAGGCGCAGGCCGTGACATAGGCCCGAACGCTGCATTGATTTTTGATGTTGAGCTAATCAAGATTCAGTAAAAAAACAGGCGAAGGGCAAAAAGCCTGATTCTTTCGCCCTTCGCCTTTCGCCTCTAGCCTTTTATCTTTGACTTTGACTTATCAATTATTTGCTACCACCCCCAAAGCGATGGAAACCATCCTTACCGATGAACTCCGCGCACTCGGCATAACCCAAATTAAGGCCACCTTGGCTGGAGTCGCTTTTCAGGGCGACCTGGAAACCGCGTACCGTGCTTGTTTGTGGTCAAGAACCGCCAATCGGATTTTGCTGGTGCTGAGCTCTTTCGAGGTAAAAAGCCAGGAAGATCTTTATAATAACGTACAAAAAATCGATTGGTTTGAGCATATCAACCCTCAAGACAGTTTTGCCGTCTCATTCAGCGCAAAAAATTCAGAGGCGATTAACAATACGCACTTTGGCGCGTTAAAAGTCAAGGATGCGATCGTCGATCAAATGCGGTCAAGGTTTCAAGTTCGGCCCAGCATCAACACCGAACAGCCTAATATCCGCATCAATGTTTATCTGAATGGTGAATCGGCTCAACTCAGCCTAGATCTTTCCGGCGAAAGCCTGCATAGACGTGGTTATCGGGATGTCAATATCAAGGCGCCGATGAAAGAAAACCTAGCCGCTGCGATGTTACTGCGTAGCGGTTGGCTCGAAATCGCCAAACAACAGGGCTCCTTAATCGATCCGATGTGCGGCTCAGGAACATTGCTGGTGGAAGGCGCGATGATCGCCGCTGATTATGCGCCCGGTTTATTGCGCGACTATTTCGGCTTTAGCGGCTGGAAGAAACACGATGCGCAATGCTGGAATAAACTAAAAGCTGAAGCCGAACAACGCAAAAAAATCGGCCTAGAAAAACTGCCGGTTATTGTTGGTTTTGATCAAAATCGCCAGACCGTGAACACCGCATTAGCGCATGTCGTCAATGCCGGACTGCAACATAAAATCCATATCGAACGCCGCGACATTGAAGATGCCGAGCCTGCGGAAAGCTGGAAGCCCGGATTATTAATCTGTAATCCGCCTTATGGCGAACGCTTGGGCGACGAGCAGGAAACTGCCGAGTTATATAAAAAATTCGGCGCTACGCTGAAAGCCCATTTTGTCGGCTGGAAAGCTGCGATGATCATCAGTAATCCGGAACTGGGCTTTCGCCTGGGACTACGCTCACAAAAGCCGATTACCCTGTTTAACGGCGCGCTGGAATGCAAATTATTACGCCTGGATATTGAAGAAAATAATTTCTTCATTCCCAAAGCCAAAACCCAGGAAGAGCGGATTGCTCAAGTGACCGAACTAAGCAAAGTCCAGATTCAACCAGATCACACCGACAGCAAAGCGCCGAATGAGTCCGTCACCAGTGAGGCTGTCGCTGACCACAAGACTGTAAACACGGGCAGTGAAATGTTCGCTAACCGGCTCAAAAAGAATCTGAAAAAACTGTCCAGCTGGGCCAAGCAAAAGCAGATTACCTGCTACCGGGTCTACGATGCCGATTTGCCTGAATACGCTGTCGCCATTGATATTTATCAGGGCGATCAAACCTGGGTCAATGTACAGGAATACGAACCACCCAAGAGCATTGATCAACACAAAGCCGATCAGCGACTAGCCGGATTATTGGCCGAAATACCCAGAATACTGGGCGTTACGCCCGAGCACGTTTTGCTGAAAATACGCCGCAAGCAAAAAAGCACTGATCAGTACGAAAAACACGATGATCGGGGGCGCTTTCATGTTATTGAAGAAGGCGGCTGTAAACTGCTGGTCAATTTCGAAGATTATCTGGATACCGGCTTGTTCCTTGATCACCGGCCTATACGCCTAATGATTCAGCAGCAGGCTAAGGGTAAAAGTTTTTTAAACCTGTTTGCCTATACCGGCAGTGCCACAGTGCATGCAGCGATGGGGGGCGCTAAATCAACGACGACTGTTGATATGTCCAATACCTACATCAATTGGGCAAAAAAGAACATGGCGCTAAATCCCAATCAGGGTGAACATGAATTCATTCAAACCGATTGTCTGGAATGGCTAAGCAGCGAAGCCGAACTGGCTAACCGGCACTATGATTTGATTTTTCTGGATCCGCCGACGTTTTCCAACTCGAAACGAATGGATGAAGTGTTCGATATACAAGTTGACCATGTCCAGCTGATTAATAATGCAATTTCTTTGCTGTCCCCTGGCGGCATACTGTATTTTTCAACTAATTTCAGACGCTTTAAAATCGACAAACAAGCTTTATCAGAGTACATAGTAGAAGACATTAGCCCTGCAACTATTCCGGAAGATTTTGCCCGCAACCCCAAAATTCATTACTGTTGGAGAATTAAAGAGTGATACGTAAAGTTAAAATCCTGGTTTCTGGTCGAGTTCAAGGTGTTTATTTTCGCCTTTTCACCCAAAACAAGGCCAAACATTTTGCGATAAAAGGTAGTGCCAGAAATCTCCCGGATGGCCGGGTTGAAATTATCGCCGAGGCTGAAAACCTAACGATCGAAAAATTCATCCGATGGTGCCACAAAGGCCCGATAACCGCCCGAGTTGATCATGTTGAAATTACCGAACTTCAACATGAAGAATCACTAACCTCTTTTGAAATAAATTGACATCCTCCCCCACCTAAAGGAAGGGGATTCCTATTTTACTAGGAGTGAGTATGTATCGCTACTGCTCACTGGTTTCTGCTGCTGACGACATTACTGCACCGTTCACTTCACAGACTAGCCCCGTCTATCCGACGGTTATTTTATTATATTTAATTGAGTAGTCAGACTTCCACCTATCGCTTGGTTTTTGCTGAAAGTGATCTTGAAGTCTTTATTTTAAAAACTAAATTGCCGTCGTAGAGCGAGCCTAAAGCGTCCTCTGATAGCAACTGCGAATAATTTTAACAAGCCGTGTATTATGATGCAAGTAGAATTGAGCCGCTTACATCTCCGTCCTGAACGACGGGGTTTTACGCTACTCTGTGATAAATCAATATCGAATACCCTGAAACGCGGCATTACATCAAAGATGTTTTGTCTTTGATGTAATGGGGGCGAATTTATTCGCCCTACAATCGCTCGATTTATTTCATCCTCAAAAAACGACAGGCAGATATCATCCTGCCGCGCGTCTATTCATTTAAATCCACCCCTACAAAGTTATTTGCTTGTTATAATGCCCGCAGTTTTGTAACCGCATTAATTCTGGTCGAGAGTTTTCATGATTCAAGGTAGTATCGTAGCGTTAGTAACACCGATGGATGAACGCGGCGAGGTGGATAACGAAAGCTTGAAAAAGCTGGTCGAATTTCATATTGCAGCAGGGACAGATGCACTGGTCGCGGTCGGCACGACAGGAGAGTCGGCGACACTGGATGAGCATGAACATTGCGCGGTGATCCAGACGGTTGTTGATTATGTCGGCGGCAGAATACCGGTGATTGCCGGAACCGGTGCAAACTCGACTACCGAGGCGATTACGCTGACCCGTCTGGCCAAGGCCGCCGGTGCCGATGCCTGTCTAATTGTTACGCCCTATTACAACAAACCAACGCAGCAAGGCTTGTTTCTACATTATCAAGCGATAGCTGCCGCTGTCGATATTCCCCAAATTTTATATAATGTGCCGGGACGCACGGCGTGCGACATGTTGCCGGAAACCGTGGGCCGACTATCCCATATTAACAATATCGTCGGTGTTAAAGAAGCGACCGCTGAGCTGTGCCGCATTAAACAAATCCGCGATTTAACCGGCGCTGATTTTGCGATCTATACCGGTGACGATGCGACCAGTCGTGAGTTTTGCCTGCAAGGCGGCAACGGCAGCATTACCGTAACCGGTAATGTAGCACCTAAACTGGTGCATCAAATGATTATGGCTGCGCTAGCAGGCGACAGCGAAACCGCCTTAGCCTTAGACAAAAAACTCAGTGGTTTGCACCAGAGTCTGTTTATTCAGTCTAATCCGATCCCGGTTAAATGGGCGGTTGCCGAAATGGGCTTGATGGGTAAGGGCATACGTTTACCCTTAACCTGGTTGACCGAAGATTGTGTTAACGCCGTTCGCGAGGCCATGCGTCAGGCTGAGGTTATTGTATGAAAATTAAATCTACATGCTATTTTGTTGTCGCTACGGTTGTGTTCCTGAATCTAGCCGCCTGCAGTACGATCAAAACCTGGTTTCCGGATAAGGAAAGAGATTATCAGTTTACCACTGAGATTCCCCCGCTGATTTTGCCGCCCGATCTTGCCGGGGATGGTGTTGTAAAACCGCGCATCGCACCGGTTATTGAAACAGCTAAGCCCGAGCGCACCGCGCCAGTCATTGAAACAGTCCCGGCTATAGACCGTAAAGCTGTGCAACTGGAACTGGTCGATGCTGATCAGGACACAAAGCGGTTGCGTATCGGTGCTTCATCAGCAACCGCCTGGCGTTTAATTGGAAAGGCTTTAAGCCGAAAATCGCTTGAAGTGACCAATCGTAGTCAGGAAGCGGGGCTGTTTCATGTCCAGTACGATCCGAATAAAAAGGACATGGAGGATGATTCTATTTGGGATGAGATTGACTTTGCTCTGAGTGGTTTTAAAGTTACCGAGCAAGAATATGTGCTTAAATTACTGGATAATAATCAGCAAACCGATCTGATAATCCTAGACAAAGATCAAAAACCGGTAACCGATAGCGCCTCTTTAAAGTTGTTGACGTTATTGCACGACACTATCAAAGCTGATTTAGCTAAGTGATTTATCAGGCGAAACGCGAAAGGCTAAAAAGTCGTTTCGCTTTCGCCTTTCGCCCTTATACCTTTTACCTTCTTTATCCATGCTAAAAATTTTTGGAACATCCGCGCTATCCGACTTTCGGATTAACAAATTACTGGTCGAACTCCAGGCGGTAGACCCCTCCATCAAGTCCGTGTCAGCACGATTTATTCATTTCGTGGATATTCAGCATGACCTGAATGACAATCAAACTGAAATTTTACAACAGTTACTCGCTTACGGTCATGCGCCAGCCAATGTTGAAAATGTCGGCCAGCGTTTGCAAGTATTGCCACGTTCAGGCACGATTTCACCCTGGTCCAGCAAGGCAACTGAGATTGCCCAGCGTTGCGGTTTGGCCGAAATTAACCGTATTGAGCGGGGTATCGAATACACGCTAGAATGTTCGGAGTCCTTGTCGCCAGAAGTCACTGCGTTATTGCATGACCGTATGACTCAAACCGTTGTTCAGGGCGAAACAGAACCCGAATTGTTTGTTCAGCATCAGCCACAAAGGTTGTTGAGCGTAGATATTATCGGGCAGGGCCGTGACGCGCTGGCTACAGCCAATAGTGAACTGGGGCTGGTATTATCTAACGATGAAATCGATTATCTGACCGACAGCTTTCAAGCTTTAGGCAGAAATCCGACCGATGTTGAATTGATGATGTTTGCGCAGGCCAATTCCGAGCATTGCCGGCACAAGATTTTTAATGCCGACTGGACCATAGACGGGGTAGAGCAGGGGCAAACTCTGTTCGGCATGATCCGCAATACCGCACAAAAAAGTCCGGCAGATATTTTGTCGGCTTATAGCGATAACGCGTCGGTGATGACCGGTTCCAGCGCGCAGGTTTTTATCCGTAATCCTAAGACAGGCGAATACGCCTATGTCGAGGAAGACGCGCATTTGCTGATGAAAGTCGAAACCCATAATCATCCGACTGCGATTTCGCCTTATCCGGGGGCTGCTACCGGCTCCGGCGGTGAAATTCGTGACGAAGGCGCAACTGGCCGAGGCTCGGCGCCGAAAGCCGGTTTAACCGGATTTTCGGTGTCACATTTGAAAGTCCCCGGTTTTCGCCAACCCTGGGAAGCCGATAACGGTAAGCCGGAACGCATCGCCTCGGCCTTAACCATCATGCTGGAAGGCCCACTAGGCGGTGCGGCATTTAATAATGAATTTGGCCGGCCTAATCTGACCGGCTATTTTCGCAGCTTTGAGCAGGCTGTGCCGGGCAGCGACCACGAATTTCGCGGTTATCATAAACCGATCATGATTGCTGGCGGACTTGGCAACATCCGGCCTATGCTGGTCAACAAACAGCCGATTCCGGCAGGTTCCTTGATCATTATTCTCGGCGGCCCTGCCATGTTGATCGGTTTGGGCGGCAGCGCGGCTTCCTCGCAAGCCTCAGGCGAAGGTTCGGAAGATCTGGATTTTGCCTCGGTGCAACGCGAAAACCCGGAAATGGAACGCCGTTGTCAGGAAGTTATCAATCATTGCAATGCGCTGGGACACGATACCCCGATAGTCTCGATACATGATATCGGTGCAGGTGGTTTATCCAACGCGGTGCCTGAAATTATCCATGACTGTGAGCGCGGTGGTCGCTTTGAGTTGCGCAAAGTGCATAATGCCGATAATGGCATGTCGCCGATGCAAATCTGGTGCAATGAAGCCCAGGAACGCTATGTGGTCGCGATCAAACCCGATGCACTGGAATTATTTAGCGCTTTTTGTGTACGCGAACATTGTTTGTTTGCGGTCATCGGCGCGGCGACTGATGAGCAGCATTTGTCGCTGACGGATGAGTTATTGGGCGATCAGCCGGTTGATATTCCGATGTCGGTTTTGTTCGGAAAGTCGCCCAAACTGCACCGCAAGGTCGAGCATGTTCAACCTAAGATAACTCCGCTGGATGTTAGCGGCATCACGCTGAACGATGCGGTCGAACGGGTTTTGGCTTTTCCGGCTGTTGCCGATAAAAGCTTTTTGATTCATATCGGCGACCGTTCGGTAACCGGACTGGTTGCGCGTGATCAAATGGTCGGCCCCTGGCAAATACCGGTGGCCGATGTTGCAGTAACCGCTGTCGGCTTTTATGCGCAGGCCGGTGAAGCGATGGCGCTTGGCGAGCGTTCACCGATTGCGGTGATAGACGCGCCAGCCTCGGGGCGGATGGCAATAGGCGAAGCTATCACCAATATTGCCGCCGCCAGCATAGCCTCGTTGAAAAAAATCAAATTGTCGGCCAACTGGATGGCGGCAGCCGGATCGCCAGGCGAAGATGCGGCGTTATTCGATACCGTCAGAGCGGTGGGTATGGAATTATGCCCGGCCTTGGGTATCGCGATACCGGTGGGCAAGGATTCCTTATCTATGAAAACGGTGTGGGATGGAAAAACCATGACCTCGCCGTTGTCGCTGGTAATTACCGCATTTGCCCCGGTGGTGGATATTAACAAAACCCTGACTCCGCAACTGTGCAATATACAAGATGAAGACAGCACTTTGATTCTACTGGATCTGGGCGCCGGCAAAAACCGGCTGGGCGGTTCGGTGCTGGCACAGGTTTATAACCAGTTGGGCGATGACTGTCCCGATCTGGATCAGGCGGAGTTATTAAAAGCCTTTTTCGATGCGATACAAACCCTGAATACTCAGGATAAACTACTCAGTTATCATGACCGTTCCGACGGTGGTTTACTGGCAACCGTTGCGGAAATGATGTTTGCAAGTCGACTGGGCGTGACCTTGACCCTGGATAGCCTAGGCGACGATGTGCTGGCCGCCTTGTTTAATGAAGAATTGGGCGCGGTATTTCAAGTGCGTCAGAGCGACTGCAAGGACGTTGTGGGCTTGTTAAGGGAATCGGGATTGATTGATTGTACCTATGTGATCGGTAAGGTGATCGATGAACAACGACTGACTATCCGTCATGGTGGCGACGTTGTTTATTCGATGGATAGAGCTCACATGCAAAGCACTTGGTCGGAGCTGAGCTATAAAATGCAGGCTTTAAGGGATAACCCGGAATGTGCGTTGCAACAGTTTGACCAGATTACCGATGATGACGATCCAGGCCTGCATGTCGAATTAACCTTTGCGGTTAATGACGATGTGACCGCGCCCTTTAAAAATTCAATACGACCTCGAGTTGCGATACTGCGTGAACAGGGCGTTAACGGTCATGTGGAAATGGCAGCTGCGTTTGATCGCGCCGGATTTACCAGCATCGATGTACACATGAGCGATATTATTCACGGCAGAGTCAGCCTAGCCGATTTTACCGGTTTAGTGGCCTGCGGCGGTTTTTCCTATGGCGACGTGCTGGGCGCAGGCGGTGGCTGGGCAAAATCAATTCTATTTAATCCGCGCTGCCGAGATGAATTTGCCGCTTTTTTCCAGCGACTTGACACTTTTGGTTTGGGTGTTTGCAACGGGTGTCAGATGATGTCCGGCTTAAAAGACATCATCCCTGGCGCAGAACATTGGCCGCGCTTCTTACGCAATACCTCGGAACAATTTGAGGCACGGGTGGCCCTAGTTGAAGTGCAAAAATCGCCATCGATACTGTTCGCTGGTATGGAAGGCTCCAGAATGCCGGTTGCCATTGCTCATGGCGAAGGCCGCGCGGAATTTGCAATGGATCCTGCGGTGGCGCTGGAAGCCGGCGCAGTTGCGTTGTGCTATGTCGATAACTATGGCGAATTAACCACGGAATTTCCGGCCAACCCCAATGGTTCTCCGTTCGGCATTACCGGACTGACCAATACGGACGGACGGTTTACTATTATGATGCCACATCCCGAACGCTGTTTTAGAGCGGTGCAAAATTCATGGCATCCAGATGACTGGGAAGAATATGGCGCCTGGATGCGTTTGTTTAGAAATGCGCGGGTCTGGGTCGGCGCTTGACGGGACCCTTGGATCGATAAATCACCTCGTGTATAGTACTTGAAAAATGCGATAATCAGATCCTGGCGATAAAAGGTTGTAGATTATGGATAAGGTCAACATGACGGAAAACAAAAATCGAAGAGATTTTTTTCGAATTTATGAAGAAGCTAATCTGTTTTATAAGAAAATAGATGAACAGACCGTGATCGAACCCTACCCTGTTTTTGAGGCTACTTCATCGTCTATTGATCCTGAAAATGTAAACCTCAGTGTAACCGGGATAGCCTTTACATGTGAAAATACGCTTAAGAAAGGCGATTATCTGGTCATGAAGATAGTACTGGCGTCTGGCGTCAAGAATATTATGACTTACGCCAAAGTCGTTTATTGTAAAAAAAGCACAGCAGATAATCTGCGTCCTTATTTTGTTGGTGCTCATTTCATCGATATGAAAGATCAATATCGGGATTTGCTGGCCAAATATGTCGATAAAAAACGATTGCAGCAACGTTGGGTTCATGGCTTTATCTTAGCCGCCATTCTGAGCGTTATCGCTGCACCAGCCACAATATTTGGTTTATTGATCGAAGTACTGCATTTTCTGCTTGAACTAGGTCTTGAACTCACCCATCTGGCCTTTGAGTTTATCGAATCCAATCTTGATCATCTTATCGAGCATCTTTTTGAGACCGACTTGCATCAAACCCAAGTTATTGTCTTTTATATTATATTGCCAGTGTTCATCTACGGGCTTTATCGTTTGTGGCGGGTAGTACCGTCTTTTTGTCTGCGCTGTAAAAAAAAGCAGCTAACCTATTGGTCACGGATGCAGGCAAGTCTGCTTTATTATTGGCAGGAACAGACGTTATTTAATAAAATAAAACTGGTTGTGATCGGTGTTGCAGTAATCACAGCTTATGTTTTTTTTGGTATATAGATTTTAATAACACCGCGAGCCCGATTTGGCTTTGGTCGATGTTGTTTATGGAATGGAATAAGGTATTTTGAGTGAATTTTTCGGATAATTACTATTAAGTTGGTATTACCGCACCCAGAAAATTGGTTACCAAACAAAAAAATCTTGTTGCCAGACAAGAAAATCTTAATACAACGCCCGGAAAACCCCTTACCAAGCAAAGAAAACCTAATACAATGCCCTGCGTATATTGAATTAGTTTTTTCGATATATTTTTCAATATCTTATTCTTATATTTTTAGGTGCTGGTAACCATTTACCACGTGATTTACACCGCATATTATTATAAAAACAGCCAGAGCAGCTCGAAAAAAAACCGATAAAGCGTAGTGCGTGATGGTGTTTTTGGCAATATCATGTGGTATGTTGGAAATATTTGTTCTCGCTTAGGCTCGAAAAAACTTATTTTTGCTCCATGCGTGCTCACGCAGCGCGTGGGAATCAGGGCAAAAAAAACAACCGACCTTTAAACTCTGCGCCCTAAAAGACGTGAACTCATTCTAAATCAAAAACGCAACTACCCTGCCCAGCGAAGGCAGAAAAACCAGACATCGTATTATCCACAATCTGAAGGGAGTGAATTCAGTTGCAAAGCCCCGATGAGATCGCTAGCATGTAACTTACACAATTAGCTACATCACTTCCTATCGGCGTACAATGCACGCACTACCTGCTTAACTAATTTAAGACTCTAATATGCTCGTGTTTATTTTGAAGTTGGAGTAGTAGTCAATCACCCCGCCCTGAAGGACGGAGCTTGTAAAAGCTAGGTTGACCAGACTAAGCGCTAACACAGTGCTACGATTACAATGGGTCGTTAAGACTTACCAGCGAATGCTTCCTTAGTTCGCTGCTCTAAAAGGATCGGATCACG